>NZ_FOWG01000005.1:0-521320 GCF_900115375.1 Variovorax sp. PDC80
AGGCGACGTAGGTGTGGCCCGTGATCCAGCCGATGTCGGCGGTGCACCAGAACACGTCCTCGGGGCGGATGTCGAAGGTCCAGTCCATCGTCATCTTGGCCCACAGCAGGTAGCCGCCGGTGGCGTGCTGCACGCCCTTGGGCTTGCCGGTGGAGCCCGAGGTGTAGAGGATGAACAGCGGGTGCTCGGCGTTCACCGGCTCGGGCGCGCACTCGGTGCTCTGGCCGGCCAGCGCTTCGGCGAAGGTCTTGTCGCGGCCCTCGACGCGGTGCCAGGCCGAGGCCGTACGCTCGTAGACGAACACGGTCTTGATCGACTCGCAGCCGCCGAGCGCGATGCCGTCGTCGACGATGGCCTTGAGCGGCAGCTCCTTGCCGCCGCGCAGTTGGAAGTTGGCCGTGATGACCGCGACCGCGCCGGCGTCGATGATGCGTTCCTGCAGCGCCTTGGCCGAGAAGCCGCCGAACACCACGCTGTGGGTGGCGCCGATGCGCGCGCAGGCCTGCATCGCGATCACGCCCTCGACCGTCATCGGCATGTAGACGATGACGCGGTCGCCCTTCTTGATGCCGGAGGCCTTGAGCGCATTGGCGAACTGGCTCACGCGCGCGAGCAGTTCCTTGTAGGTGACCTTCGTGACGGTGCCATCGTCGGCTTCGAAGACGATGGCGGTCTTGTTCTCGACGGGCGTGCCGATGTGGCGGTCGAGGCAGTTGGCGCTGGCGTTGAGTTCGCCGTCGCCGAACCATTGGTAGAACGGCGCGTTCGACTCGTCGAGGATCCTGCTGAAGGGCTTGGTCCACTGCAGGTGGGTCGTGGCCTGGCGGCTCCAGAAGCCTTCGAAGTCCTGTTCCGCTTCCTTGCACAGGGCCTCGTAAGCGGCCATGCCGGAAATGCGGGCGCCTTGCGTGGCGCGGGCATCGGGCGGGAACACGCGGTTCTCGACCAGGACGGATTCAATGTTCTTCGATGCGCTGCTCATGTCTCGTGTCTCCTGGATGAATTGCGGCCGTAATGTCGGCGCGACCACTTACGGGCCACTGACGCCGAACCGGCGTGCTGCTGACGGACCCCCGATGTTAGAGCGGGGGGTTATCACGAGTGCGTCACCGGGACACCCCTAGAATCCGCGCTCCCGTCACACACGCCTCCCCGATGTCCTCCCCCGACCCCTTCGATCCCCGGAACATGCCCGTTCACGCCCGCACCTCTCCGTTGCGCCCGCTGCCACGGCTGATCTTCGCGAGCCGCTGGCTCCAGCTGCCGCTGTACCTGGGACTGATCGTGGCGCAGGCGGTTTACGTGGTGCATTTCCTGGTCGAGCTGCTGCACCTGGTCGAGGCCGCGTTCGGCAGCCAGACCGCGCTGCAGGCGCTGATCAACAGCATCGGCTACAAGACCACCGCGCCGGTGGCCGCGCTCAACGAGACGGTGATCATGCTCGTGGTGCTGGCGCTGATCGACGTGGTGATGATCTCGAACCTGCTGATCATGGTGATCGTGGGCGGCTACGAGACCTTCGTGAGCCGCATGGACCTCGAAGGCCACCGCGACCAGCCCGAGTGGCTGAGCCATGTGAACGCCTCGGTGCTCAAGGTCAAGCTGGCCACCGCCATCATCGGCATCAGCTCGATCCACCTGCTCAAGACCTTCATCAACGCCGACAACTACACCGACAAGGTGCTGATCGCGCAGACGGTGATCCACGTCGCCTTCCTGCTCTCGGCCATGGCCATCGCCTTCACCGACCGGCTGATGGCGCATCCCCCGGCCGACCACTGAGCTTCGTTCAGGCCGCCAGCGGCAGGTCCCAGGCCGGCACGGCGGTGAAGCGCTGCGCCAGGAAATCGAGCATGGTGCGCAAGGTGGCCGGCATGTGCTTGCGCGAGGTGTAGACCGCGTACATGCCCACCACCTGCGGCTCGAAATCGGGGAACAGCGGCACCAGCTCCCCGCCGTGCACGAGCTGCGCCGTCAGGTAGGTCGGCAGCATCGCGATGCCCGCGCCCGCGCGCGCCAGGCACATCAGGCTGGCCGCATCGTTGGCCGACACGTTGCCGTCCACGGCCACCGACACCGGCGCGCCGTCGCTCTTGCGCGTGAAGCTCCAGAGGCTGTGGCCGAAGTAGGAATGCGTGAGGCAGTTGCGCTGCGCCAGTTCGTCCACGCGCTGCGGCGTACCGTGCTCGGCCAGGTAGGCCGGCGAGGCGCAGACCACCGAGCGGCAGTCCGTGAGCCGGCGCGCGATCAGGTTGGGATCGATCTCGGCCGCGGTGCGGATCGCGAGGTCGATGCGCTCGTCGACCAGATTCACGGTGCGGTCGAGCAGCACCAGGTCGACCATCACGCCCGGATAGAGCCGCACGTAGTCGGCGATGGCATCGGCCAGTTGCGCCTGCGCGAACGAGGTGCCGGTGGTGATGCGCAACTGCCCGCGCGGCGCCTCGGCCGGATGGCGCACCGCGGCCTGCATGTCGCCCGCGAGCTCCAACACCTGGCGGCAGCGCGGCAGCAGTTCCTCGCCCGCGGCCGTGAGGCTCAGGCGCCGGGTGGTGCGGTGCAACAGCCGCGCGCCGGTCCATTGCTCGAGCTCGGCGACGTAGCGCGTGACCACGGGGCGCGACATGTCGAGCTTGTCGGCGGCGGCCGAGAGGCTGCCCGCGTCGACCACGGTCACGAAGACGCGCATTGCGTTGAGACGGTCCATTCGAACGATTTTAGGAATAAAGAAGCGCGAATTTCGAGGTATTTCTTTCGAAATGAGAAACCTAAGATGAGCCTCATCGCCCTCTTCCCATCGCTCGTTCCAAGGAGTCCTCCATGAGCCATATCGCCATCATCGGCGCCACCGGTCGCGCCGGCGGCCGCCTCCTCGAAGAAGCACTGCGCCGCGGCCACACGGTCACGGCCATCGCGCGCCATGCCAGCGCCAAGCTCGCCGACCGCGCCAACGTCAAGGCCGTCGACCTCGACGTGCTCGACGGCGCCGCGCTCGAGAAGGCCCTGGCCGGCCACGACGCCGTGTTCAGCGCCGCCCACTTCGCGACCGTGCCGCCCACGGCCATCATCGAACCCGCGAAGCGCGCGGGCGTGAAGCGCCTGCTGGTGGTCGGCGGCGCCGGCAGCCTGTTCGCGGCACCGGGCCTCAAGGTCATCGAGACACCGAACTTCCCCGAGGCCTACAAGGCCGAGGCCTCGGCCGGTGGCGTGTTCCTCGAGGCGCTGCGCGCCGAGAAGGAACTCGACTGGACCTTCCTCTCGCCCTCGGCCGAATTCGTCGAAGGCGAACGCACCGGCAAGTTCCGCCTCGGCCAGAACGACCTGCTGGTCAGCGCCGAGGGCCGCAGCTGGATCACGTTCGAGGACTACGCGATCGCCTTTATCGACGAGCTCGAGAAGCCCGCGCACTCGCGCCAGCGCTACACGATCGGGTACTGAACCCACCCGTCGCCCAACGAAAAAAGGACCCTCACGGGTCCTTTTTGCATGGGGCAGGCTCGACTCAGCGGCCCGTCATGTTCTCGGGCACCACCCACTGGTCGAACTGCTCGGCCGTGAGGTGGCCCGAGGCGATCGCGGCCTCGCGCAGGCTGGTGCCTTCCTTGTGCGCCTTCTTCGCGATATAGGCCGACTTGTCGTAGCCGATGTGCGTGTTGAGCGCGGTCACCAGCATCAGCGAACGCTGCACCAGCTCGGTGATGCGCTCGCGGTTCGGCTCGATGCCCACGGCGCAGTGGTCGTTGAAGCTCACCATGCCGTCGGCCAACAGGCGCACGCTCTGCAGGAAGTTGTGGGCCACCATCGGGCGGAACACGTTGAGCTCGAAGTTGCCCGAGGCGCCGCCGATGTTGATGGCCACGTCGTTGCCGAACACCTGCGCGGCCAGCATCGTGACGGCCTCGCTCTGGGTCGGGTTGACCTTGCCCGGCATGATCGACGAGCCCGGTTCGTTCTCGGGAATGCTCAGCTCGCCGATGCCGCTGCGCGGGCCGCTCGCGAGCCAGCGCACGTCGTTGGCGATCTTGTTCATGCTGGCGGCCAGGGTCTTGAGCGCGCCGTGGGCATGCACCAGCGCATCGACGCTGGCCATCGCCTCGAACTTGCTCGGCGCGGTCACGAACGGCAGGCCGGTGAGCTTCGCGAGCTCGGCCGCCACCTGCTCGGCATAGCCCTTGGGCGCGTTGAGGCCGGTGCCCACGGCCGTGCCGCCCAGCGCCAGTTCGCTCAGGTGCGGCAGCGCGGCGCGCACGTGCGCCTCGCCATGGGCGAGTTGCGCCACGTAGCCCGAGAACTCCTGGCCCAAGGTGAGCGGCGTGGCGTCCTGCAGGTGGGTGCGGCCGATCTTCACGATGTCGGCGAAGTCCTTCGACTTCTGCTCGAGCGTGCCGCGCAGCTTGGCGATGGCCGGCAGCAGCTTGTGCGTGATGGCCTCGACGGCCGCCACGTGCATCGCGGTCGGGAACACGTCGTTGCTCGACTGGCTGCGGTTCACGTCGTCGTTGGGATGCACCAGGCGCCCTTCGCCGCGCTCGCCGCCCAGCAGTTCGCTCGCGCGGTTGGCCAGCACCTCGTTGACGTTCATGTTGGTCTGCGTGCCCGAGCCGGTCTGCCAGACCACCAGCGGGAACTCGCCCGGGTGCTTGCCGGCGATGACCTCGTCGGCCGCGGCGACGATGGCGTGGGTCTTCTTCTCGTCCTGCAGGCCCAGCGCGTGGTTGACCACGGCCGATGCGCGCTTGACCTGGGCCAGGGCCTTGATGATCTCGCGCGGCTGCTGCTCGCCCGAGATGTCGAAGTTCTGCAGCGAGCGCTGCGTTTGCGCGCCCCACAGCTTGTCGGCCGGCACGTCGATCGGTCCGAAGGTGTCGCGCTCGGCACGGGTCTTGGGGGAAGTCGTCATGAGAAAAGCTCCGCAGTCTTGAAAAGGGGTGCGCCCGCTCGCCGGACGCGGCCCCGAGTATCGCCCGATAAGAATGGCTCTCATCTGACGCGGCCATTGCGTTCCAGACTACAGCCGTTCGCAGGCGGCGGATTGACATGCTTCATGTCAAAAAGTTATAATCATCGTCTTTCGCGGACCTGCAAGTCATTTACAAATCCCACTGCGGGATGACGCTGCAGCTCCCGCCGGCACTACTCGCGGATCTCCGAATCCCGTCGCGGTGCAGGTTCTCCCGCCGGGCCCAGCCCGGCACACCGGCCGGATAGTTCCGGCCCCACTGCCACGTCACGCTTCTCCAGGCGGCGCCCCTCGACCAGGCCCGTTGCCCGCGAGCGAAGCATCCGGCGGGCACTGGTTTCGTCGCCACGTCGTCCTCAGTGCCTTCCGGCAGCCATCGGCTGATGGCGTGGCCGCTGCCGTCCCGCTTCCAGGCGGAACGGCACCCGTCCAACCTTCGCACAAGGAGCCCGGCATATGGCCAAAGGAATTCTCATCGACCACGTCTTCAAGGTCTTCGGCGACGCGCCCGACGACGCGCTGGCGCTGGTGCGCCAAGGTCTGTCGAAGAGGGAGATCCTCGCGAAGACCGGCCAGTCGATCGGCGTGTTCGATGCCACCTTCGAGATCCAGGCCGGCGAGATCTTCGTGATCATGGGCCTGTCGGGCTCGGGCAAGTCGACGCTGGTGCGGCTGCTGAACCGGCTGATCGAGCCGACCGCGGGCCGCATCGTGATCGACGGCGCCGACATCAACGAACACTCCGACGCCAGGCTGCGCGCGCTGCGCCGCAAGGACATCAGCATGGTGTTCCAGTCCTTCGCGCTGATGCCGCACATGACGGTGCGCGAGAACACGGCCTTCGGGCTCGAGCTGTCGGGCACCGGCAAGAAGGAGCGCCTGGCGCAGGCCGACCTCGCGCTCGCGCAGGTGGGGCTGGCCGGCTGGGGCGACAGCTATCCCGACGAACTCTCGGGCGGCATGCAGCAGCGCGTGGGCCTGGCGCGCGCGCTGGCCTCCGATCCCTCGATCCTGCTGATGGACGAGGCCTTCTCGGCGCTCGACCCGATCATCCGCACCGAGATGCAGTCCGAGCTGCTGCGGCTGCAACAGCAGCAGCGCCGCACCATCGTCTTCATCTCGCACGACCTCGACGAGGCGATGCGCATCGGCGACCGCATCGCGATCATGAAGGACGGCCAGGTGATCCAGGTCGGCACGCCCGACGAGATCCTGCGCTGCCCGGCCAACGACTACGTGCGCAGCTTCGTTCGCGGCGTGGACGCGGCGGCCGTGTTCAAGGCCGCCGACATCGCGCGCAAGCCGCTGACCGTGGTCTGCGAGCATCCCGAGCGCGGCGCCCGCGCGGCGCTCAAGCTGCTCGAGGACCAGGACCGCGACTTCGCCTACGTGACCAGCCCCGACCGGCGCTACCTCGGCACGGTCTCGGCCGACACGCTGCGCGCCGCGCTCGACGGCCATTCGGGACCGCTGGGCCTGCGCCATGCGTTCCTCGCCGATCTCGGCACCATCGAGGCCGACGCGCCCGTGGCCGGACTGATCGGCCAGGTGGGCCAGGCGCCCTGCGCGGTGCCGGTGGTGGCGGCCGACGGCCGCTTCTGCGGCGCGATCAGCAAGACCACGCTGCTGAAGTTCCTCGATCGCGACACGCCGCCGATCGATCCCGCGCTGCCGCCCGCGCCCGCCGCGAGCGCCGCTCCTGCCCATGTCCTGGCCTGAACCCGATTTCGAAGGAACCGCCGAGAAGATGAACGACACCACCCTGCCCTCCGACCTCGCCACCGCCAACGATGCCGCCGCCGCGCTGGCGCAACAGCCCGCGCCGGCGCCCGTCGCGCTCGATCCCTGGGAGGCCCTGTCGGCCGCGCCCGATCCCGCGGCCACCAGCGCCTGGCTCGACGCACCCGTGCCGTCCGACGCCGCGCACCAGCTCGCCGGCCAAGCCGATGCCGCCGGCTTCCAGCTGCACCGCCTCTGGGACGGCTCGCTGCCGGTCGAGTCCTGGATCAACCAGGGCCTGGGCTGGGTGGTCGAGCATTTCCGCCCCTTCTTCCAGACCGTGCGGCTGCCGATCGACAGCACCCTGAACTCGGTGCAGAGCCTGCTGACCGGGCTGCCGACACTCGCGATGATCGCGCTGATCGGCCTCCTGGCCTGGCAGTTCGCGGGCCGCGCGCTGGCCATCGGCAGTACCGTCGCGCTGCTGCTGGTCGCGATGCTGGGCATCTGGCCCGAGGCCATGGTCACGCTGTCGCTGGTGCTGACCTCGCTGGTCTTCTGCATGGTCATCGGCCTGCCGCTGGGCGTGCTGCTGGCCAGCAGCGACCGGGCCCAGCGCGTGATGCGCCCGGTGCTCGACGCGATGCAGACCACGCCGGCCTTCGTCTACCTGGTGCCGGTGGTGATGCTGTTCGGCATCGGCAACGTGCCGGGCGTGATCGTGACCATCGTGTTCGCGCTGGCGCCGCTGGTGCGCCTGACCAACCTGGGGCTGCGCCAGGTGCGTCCCGACCTGATCGAGGCCGCGCGCGCCTATGGCGCCTCGCCCTGGCAGATGCTGGTGAAGGTGAAGCTGCCGCTGGCCATGCCCTCGATCATGGCCGGCATCAACCAGGCGCTGATGCTGTCGCTGTCGATGGTGGTGATCGCCTCGATGATCGCCGTGGGCGGCCTGGGCCAGATGGTGCTGCGCGGCATCGGCCGGCTCGACATGGGCCTGGCCACCGTCGGCGGCCTGGGCATCGTGCTGCTCGCGATCTCGCTCGACCGGCTGACGCAGGCCATGGGCCGGCCGCGCCGCGGCGGCCAGCGCTGGTGGCATGGCGGACCCGTGGGCCTGGCGCTGCGCACGCTGCAGCGCGCGGTGGCGCCGTCCGCATCGCGCGGCGCGGAAGAAGCCGTGCCGGCCCTTTCGACCCAGACCCGCTGAAGCACCGGAGGAACACGACGCATGAAGACATCGATGAATCCCTTCGCACGCAGCCTCGGCCTGCTGGCCCTGGCCTTCGCGGCCGCGACGACCTTCACCCTGCCGGCGCATGCCGCCACCGACCTGCCCGGCCAGGGCATCGTCGTCAAGCCGCTCAAGAGCTCGCTGGCCGAAGAGGCCTTCCAGACCCTGCTCGTGATGCGCGCGCTCGAGAAGCTCGGCTACACGGTCGAACCGATGAAGGACCTGGAGCCCGCGACCGAGCACCTGGCGATCGCCAACGGCGACGCCACCTTCATGGCCAACCACTGGAGCCTGCTGCACGCCGACTTCTACAAGAACAGCGGCGGCGACGCGAAGCTGTGGCGCCAGGGCGTCTACGCCGACGGCGCGGTGCAGGGCTACCTGATCGACCGCAAGACCGCCGAGCAGTACCACATCACCAACATCGCGCAGCTCAAGGAGCCGGCGATCGCGAAGCTGTTCGACACCGACGGCGACGGCAAGGCCGACCTCACGGGCTGCAACCCCGGCTGGGGCTGCGAGCTCGCGATCGAGAACCACCTGGGCGCCTACGGCCTGCGCGACACCGTGACGCACCGCCAGGGCAGCTATGCCGCGCTGATGGCCGACACCATCGCGCGCTTCAAGCAGGACAAGCCGATCCTCTACTACACCTGGACGCCCTACTGGGTCAGTGCCGTGCTGCGCCCGGGCGCCGACGTGGTGTGGCTGCAGGTGCCGTTCTCGGCCTCGCAGGGTGGCGAGAACATCGACACGCGCCAGCCGAACGGCAAGAACTACGGCTTCCTCGCCAACCAGGAACGCATCGTCGCCAACCGCGAATTCGCCGAGAAGAACCCGGCCGCGGCGAAGCTGTTCGAGGTCATGAACGTGCCGATCGGCGACATCAACGCGCAGAACCTGCGCATGAGCGAAGGCGCGAACAGCCAGCAGGACATGGAGCGGCATGCCGACGGCTGGATCCGCGCGCACCAATCGCTGTTCGACGGCTGGATCGCGCAGGCGCGGGCCGCGGCGCAGTAGCCACCGGCCGCGCGGCCGGGATCAGAAAGCGACCCGGTCCGCGCCCTTGAGCGCCAGCATGGCGCGCGCCTCGTCGGGCGTGGCGATCTCGTGGCCCAGTTCCTCCAGCAGGCGGCGTACCTTCGCCACCTGCTGCGCGTTCGACGTCGCCAGCTCGCCGCGCGCGATCTGCAGCGAATCCTCCAGGCCCACCCGCACATGGCCGCCCAGCGTCGCGGCGGCCACGGCCAGCTGCATCTGGCTCGCGCCCGCGCCCAGCACCGACCATTGGTAGCCGGTGCCGAAGAGCTTGTCGGCGGTGCGCTTCATGAAGACCAGGTTCTCGAGGTCCGCGCCGATGCCGCCGAGGATGCCGAGCACGAACTGGATGAAGACCGGGGCCTCGAACAGGCCGCTGTCCATGCAGAACTTCAGGTTGTAGAGCTGGCCCACGTCGTAGCACTCGTGCTCGAACTTGATGCCGTGCGTTGCCAGCGCACGGGCCGCCATGCCGATGTCGCGGAAGGTGTTGCGGAAGATGTAGCCGTCGGACTCGCGCAGGTAGGGCTCCTCCCAGTCGAACTTCCATTCCTTGTAGCGCTGCGCGAGCGGATGCATGGAGAAGTTCATGCTCCCCATGTTGAGCGAGCACATCTCCGGCGAGAAGCGCAGCGCCGGCGCGATGCGTTCGGCCACCGTGTGATTGAGGCTGCCGCCGGTCGACAGGTTGACCACCGCGCCGGTGGCGGCGCGGATGGCGGGCAGGAAGGCCTGGAAGCGTTCCGGCTCGATGGAGACCGCGCCCGTTTCCGGATGCCGCGCATGCAGGTGCAGCACCGCGGCGCCGGCCTCGGCCGCCTCGATGGCCTGCCGGGCGATGTCCTCGGGTCGATAGGGCAGCGCGTCCGACATGGTGGGCGTGTGGATGGCGCCGGTCACGGCGCAGGTGATGATGACTTTTCTAGAAGGCTTGGTCATGGCGTGGCCGATGGGGTGGGTGTGCGAAGGGGTTCGGGCATGGCATCCAGCCCGATGGGGGCGCGCTGCCAGACCAGCTTCAGGACGGTCTCGACACCCGCCTGCGGCTGCGGCGCGGTGCGCAGCTCGATCGTGTCGCCGGCCAGCCGCACCTCGCGGCGCAGGCGGGTCCCGACCCAGTTCGGGTAGCTCGAGATGTCGACGTGGTGCACGATCCAGTCGCCCTCGCGGACATAGCGCCCGGCATAACCGATCGACGAGCGGTACGCCGCTGCGCTCTCGGCGTCGGTGGCGTCCTGCCGGTCCGAGCCCGAAAGGCGCGCGCGGCCGTCGTGCGTGATGAGTGCCGTCATGCGGCCGTCGGCGCCGTAGTGGATGACGCCCGAGGGTCGGGCGCCGTAGACGTCGAACAGACGTTCGCCACGGGGGTCCACGGCATGGGCCTCGCGGAGGTACCAGGTCCCGAGCAAGGCGTGGTCCGGCGCGGCGCTCATGGCAGCACCGCCACGGCCCGCACCCAGCCGGCCGAGGCCTTGTGGATCTTCACGGGGAAGCAGATGACGTGGAAGCCGCTGGCGGGCAGGAGGTCGAGGTTGGTCAGTTTTTCCATCTGGTAGTAGCCCGTGGTGCGGCCGGCCTTGTGCCCCTCCCATATCAGGGAGGCGTCTCCGGTGGCGGCGT
Organism: Variovorax sp. PDC80; assembly: GCF_900115375.1. NCBI lineage: Bacteria > Pseudomonadati > Pseudomonadota > Betaproteobacteria > Burkholderiales > Comamonadaceae > Variovorax > Variovorax sp. PDC80. Next base: position 10,575 of record NZ_FOWG01000005.1, read on the forward strand.
AGCGCCGGGCGGTGTGCGAGAAAGGGGCGTCCCAGGACCAGGCGTCGGTGCCCACCACGCGCACGCCCTGCTGCGTCAGCCAGAGCGTGGCTTCGCGGCCCAGGCCGCAGCCGCTGTCGAGGTAGTCGGGTTGGCCGTAGCGCGCGGCGGCGGCCGTGTTCACCAGCACGATGTCCAGCGGCTGCAGCACGTGGCCGATGCGCTGCAGCTCCGCGCCCAGGTCATCGACCGTGGCGACGTGGCCGTGCGGCAGGTGGCGCAGGTCCAGCTTCACGCCGGGGCGATGGCACCAGTCCAGCGGCACCTCGTCGATGGTGGCGGCGGGCCGGCCGCCGTCCATGGTCGAGGCGTAGTGCCACGGCGCGTCCATGTGGGTGCCGTTGTGGGTGGACAGGTCGATGCGCTCCACCGCCCAGGCCTCGCCATCGGGCAGGTCCTCGGGCCGCAGGCCGGCGAAGGGCCCGGCCAGGGCCGCGAAGGTCTCGCGGTGGTGCTGGTAGCGGATGCGCGGCCCGTTGCCCGGGCGGTCCACCGGCAGGTCGTTCTCGATGGCGACGGACAGGTCGATCAACTGCATGAATGCCCCCGCCTCACTGCTGCGCCAGGCCGATGGACTTCACCAGTCCGGGCCAGCGCTGCGTTTCGGTCTTCAGGTGCGCGGCGGCCGCCTCCACCGTGCCGCCCACGGGCTCGTTGGCGAACTCGCGGAACTTCGCGGCCACCTCGGGCTGCGCCAGGATCGCGTTCGCCTCGCGATTGAGCCGCGCCACCACGTCGGCGGGCGTGCCGGCCGGCGCCACCAGCATGAACCACAGGGAGAAGTCGATGCCCGGCAGGCCAGCCTCGGCGAAGGTGGGCACCTCGGGCAGCAGGCTGGTGCGGGCGCGGGTGGAGACGGCCAGCGGCCGCACCTTGCGCGACTCGATGAAGGGCCGGATGGTGCCCACGTTGTCGCACAGCGCCTGCACGCTGCCGCCCAGCAGGTCGGTGATGGCGGGGGCGGCGCCCTTGTACGGCACATGGGTCACGGCCGCGCCGGCCTCGCGGGCGAACAGCCCGGCGCAGATGTGATGCGGCGAGCCCTCGCCGGCGTTGGCCAGGGTCAGTTGGCCCGGATGCTGGCGCGCGAAGGCGATCAGCTGGCGCAGGTCGCCCGCGGGGGCGCCCGGGCCCGCCACCAGCACCAGCGGCGCGGACGAGACCTGCACGATGGGCGCGAACGCGCGTGCCGGGTCGTAGGGCATGCGTGCGTACAGCCCCGGGTTCACGGCCAGCGGGCCCAGGCCCGCGAGCAGCAGCGTGTAGCCGTCGGGCCGGGCCTTGGCCACCGCGTCGGCGCCGATGTTGCCGTTGGCGCCGCCCCGGTTGTCGACCACGAAGGGCTGGCCCAGGCGCTGCGAGAGCTTGTCCGCGAGCAGGCGGGCGATGTTGTCGGTGCCGCCGCCCGCGGGGTAAGGCACGACCAGGCGAACGCTGCGCTCGGGGTACTGGGACCAGGCCGGCGCGGCGGCGAGCACGGCCAGGGACAAGGCGGCGGCAGCGCCGCGCAAGAGGGTGAACAGGGTCATCGGGTCTCCACCGGCGGTTCATCCGCCGGGTTTATTAGTTAGTCGATCGACTAATAATAACCACGAAATCGGACCCTCGGCAAGGCCAGTTACCATCGATCCCCTTCCCCGCAGCCCGCGCGATCGCGATCCCCGATGCCCGCCACTCCCAAAGCCGCCACGGCCGAAGCGCCCGCGCCCAAGGCCCCTCGAACACCTCGCAAGACCGATGGCCGCGAAGCCATCCTGCGCGCGGCCGAGCGGCTGTTCGCGGAGCACGGATTCGAAGGCTGCTCGCTGCGCGCGGTGGCCGACCTGGCCAAGGTCAACCAGGGGATGATTCATTACTTCTTCAAGTCGAAGGACGCCCTCTTCCTCGAGGCCTACATGCGCGGCGGCCAGCCGCTGGTGGACGAGCGCATGCGGTTGCTCGATGCCGAAGAAGCGCTGCAGGAAGACCGCCCCATCGGGCTCGAGCGCCTGATCGAGATCTTCCTGACGCCGGCCGTGGCGCTCGCGCTCAGCGGCGCGCGGGGCCGCAACTTCCTGCGCATGCAGGCCCATCTGCAGCTCGACGGCACGCGCTTCGGCAGCAAGCTGCGCAGCTCGCTCTACGACGACTCCTCGCGGCGCTTCGTGCGCGCCTTCGCGCGCAGCCTGCCCGGGCTCTCGCAGGAGCAGGTGGCCTGGCGCTTCATCTTCGTGCTGGGCACCTACCAGTACGTGCTGGCCGACACCGGCCGGCTCGAAGTGATCTCCGACGGCGCGAGCAACGGCCGCGAATTCGACAAGGCGCTGCGCGAGATGATTCCGTTCCTGGCGGCGGGTATGCGCGCGGCGGGGCCCGCCTGACAAGGTGTGAATAGACCTACTGCGCGCCCCGATCTCGCACCTGCGGTCCTCACCGTACAAAGTACGGCTCCGGTCCTCGGCGCGACCTCGGGGCGCTCGCTACGGTTTCTTCACACCTTGTGAGCGCCCCAGCCGGCAAAACCCGGCGCTGAGATAATCGGGGGGCGTTTCCACACCCTAAAAAAAGCCCCCCACCATGACGACCACGATCCAGCAGGCCGACCTGATCGAATCGATCAGCGCCGCGCTGCAGTACATCAGCTACTACCACCCCGCCGACTACATCGCCCACCTGGCCAAGGCCTACGAGCGCGAGCAGAGTCCCGCCGCCAAGGACGCGATGGCGCAGATCCTCACCAACAGCAAGATGAGCGCGACCGGCCAGCGCCCGATCTGCCAGGACACCGGCATCGTCAACGTGTTCCTCAAGGTGGGCATGGACGTGCGCTGGGGCGGCTTCACCGGCAGCCTCGACGACGCCATCAACGAAGGCGTGCGCCGCGGCTACAACCACCCCGACAACACGCTGCGCGCCTCGGTCGTGGCCGATCCGCAGTTCGACCGCAAGAACACCAAGGACAACACGCCCGCGGTGATCTTCACCGAGATCGTGCCCGGCGACAAAGTCGAGGTGACGGTGGCCGCCAAGGGCGGCGGCAGCGAGAACAAGAGCAAGCTGGTGATGCTGAACCCCGGCGACAGCGTGGTCGACTGGGTGCTCAAGACCGTGCCGACCATGGGCGCCGGCTGGTGCCCGCCGGGCATGCTGGGCATCGGCATCGGCGGCACGGCCGAGAAGGCCGCGCTGCTGGCCAAGGAAAGCCTGATGGACGACCTCGACATGCACGAGCTGCAGGCCAAGGCGGCACGAAAGGAAGAGCTGACCAAGGTCGAAGCCCTGCGCCTCGAGCTGTTCGAGAAGGTCAACGCCCTGGGCATCGGCGCGCAGGGCCTGGGCGGCCTCGCGACCGTGCTCGACGTCAAGATCAAGATGTACCCGACCCACGCGGCCAGCAAGCCGGTGGCGATGATCCCGAACTGCGCGGCCACGCGCCATGCGCACTTCGTGATGGACGGCAGCGGCCCGGTCTACCTCGAGGCGCCCTCGCTCGACCTGTGGCCCAAGATCGACTGGGCACCCGACGAGAAGAAGAGCAAGCGCGTCGACCTCGACAAGCTCACGCCCGCCGAAGTCGCGAGCTGGAAGCCCGGCGACACGCTGCTGCTCAACGGCAAGATGCTCACCGGCCGCGACGCCGCGCACAAGCGCATCCAGGACATGCTGGCCAAGGGCGAGAAGCTGCCCGTGGACTTCACCAACCGCGTCATCTACTACGTGGGCCCGGTCGATCCGGTGAAGGGCGAGGCCGTGGGCCCGGCCGGCCCGACCACCGCCACGCGCATGGACGGCTTCACCGAGATGATGCTGGCCCAGACCGGCCTGATCGCGATGATCGGCAAGGCCGAGCGCGGCCCGGTCGCGATCGAGGCGATCAAGAAGCACAAGAGCGCCTACCTGATGGCCGTGGGCGGCGCCGCCTACCTCGTGAGCAAGGCGATCAAGACCGCCAAGGTGGTGGGCTTCGAGGACCTGGGCATGGAAGCCATCTACGAATTCGACGTGGTCGACATGCCGGTGACGGTGGCGGTCGATGCCGGCGGCACCAGCGCCCACATCACCGGCCCGGCCGGGTGGCAGAAGCGCATCGCCAGCGGCGAGTTCAAGACCATCACGCTGGAACCCGCTTGAGCCTCGCCGCGCGTCCGCAGCCGTCCGCTTCCACTTCGCCCGTCGGCGTGTTCGACAGCGGCGTGGGCGGGCTGAGCGTGCTGGGCGCGCTGCGCGCGGAGCTGCCGCGCGAGCGCTTCGTCTACTTCGCCGACACCGCGCATGCGCCCTACGGCGAGCGCGGCGACGCCTACGTGACCGAGCATTCGCGGCGCGTGGTCCACACGCTGGTGCGCGAGCACGGCATCAAGGCGCTGGTGGTGGCCTGCAACACCGCCACCACGGCCGCGATCCACGTGCTGCGCGCCGAGAACCCCGAGTTGCCGATCGTCGGCCTCGAGCCCGCGATCAAGCCCGCGGTGGCGGGCAGCGCCACCAGCCACGTCTCGGTGCTGGCCACGCGCGGCACGCTGGCGAGCGCCAAGTACGCGGCGCTGCGCCATACCTTTGTCCATCCCGAGCGCATCCGCTCGGTGCCCTGCGACGGGCTGGTGGCGGCGATCGAGCGGCTCGACGAGCTCGCCATCGACCAGCTCTGCGCCCACTACATGGCGCTGGCCGGCCCCTTCGGCGGCGACGCCGGCGAGACCGACACCGTGGTGCTCGGCTGCACCCACTATCCGCTGCTGCAGGACCGCCTGCGGCGGCTGGCACCCGCCGCCGTCCGTTTCCTCGATTCCGGCGTGCCGGTGGCGCTGCAGACGCGGCGGCTGCTCGGTGCGGCGGGGCTGCTGCGCGAAGATGCCGCGGCCCATGACGAAGGCTGGGTGGCGCTGCGCAGCAGCGGCGATGCCGCGGTGCTCCAGGCCGCGGCCGCGCGCTGGCTGGGACTGCGGCCTGCCGACCTGCTCCCCGACCGCCCGCAGGCGACCACGGCCTGAACGGCCGCCTCGTTCCATGCGCCCGCTGCGCCACCTCGCCCTCCTGCTCGCCGGCCTGCTCGCGGCCGGCGCGGGCCATGCGGCCTGCGAGAGCGGCCTGGCCGAGCGCATGCACGCCAAGCTGCATCCGCACCGGCCGCTCGACGAGCGGCTGGCCGCCTGCAAGCCCTGGCCGGCCTATCCGGGCCGCAGCATCGTCGTGCTGCCGATGCCGCGCGAGACCAGCGACAACGGCGCCAAGGTCTACGACCTCGAGGTGCTGCTGATCCAGCGCCCCGACAACGGCAACACCGAGCGCGACACCGTCATCGGCCGGCTCTTCCAGGCCGAGGCGCTCGACGAGGACCGCCACAACCTGATCCAGGACGTGCGCATCGACACCTCGCGCTACGTGCTCGCGAGCGACACCCGCGCCTTCGGCCTGCGCGTGCGCTACCGAGACGTCGGCACCGCCAGCGCCGCAAGCGAGACGCTGCGCCTCTACGTGCAGCAGGGCTCGAAGCTGCGCCAGGTGCTGCAGGAGATCGAGCTCGATCGCGAGAGCGGCGAATGGGATGCCTCGGCCTGCGCCGGACATTTCGAGAAACTGCGCACCATGCTGTCGGTGGGCAAGGCCGCGAGCAACGGCTATGCCGACCTGATGCTGTCGCGCACCGTCGTGCAAAGCCGCGCGCAGGCATCCGAGGACCAGGGCTGCATCGAGAAGGCGCTGCCCGCGCGTTTCAATTCGGTGACGCTGCGCTACGACGGCGAACGCTACAAGGTACCGAAGTCGCTGCGGCAGTCTTCGTTCTGACACACCGTCTTTACCGTCGAGCACCGCGGTGTTTCACTGAAATGTCATCCCAAAGTACCAGCATGCGCGGTTTGTTCAGAACAACCAACGCGCACCATGACAACGCCCACTCCGCTTCGCTCGACCCGCATTCCTTTCAAGCCCATGCTGCTCGCCAGCGCCCTCTCGCTGATGCTGGCCGCCTGCGGTGGCGGCGGTAGCGACGGCGGTTTCATCGGCTTCCTGCCGCCCCCGCCGCCCGCCACGGCGCCGCCGCCGCCTGCGCCCCCGCCGGCGCCGCAGCTCGTGTCGAGCGCCACCTTCACGCCCAACGCCGGCACCACCGAAGGTTCCTCGGACGCCTCCACCGCCTTCGCGCTGCCCGACGGCTTCATGCTGGTGGCCGACGACGAGGCCAACGTGCTGCGCGTGTACCCGCGTGCCGGCGGCGCTGCGGTCAAGGAATGGAGCTACGAGACCGATGGGCCGAAGCTCGGCAAGGAGCTCGACCTCGAGGCCGGTACGCGCATCGGCGACACGCTGTACCTCACGGGCTCCAACAGCAACAAGAAGGACGGCGGCGATGCGCCGGATCGCTCGCACCTATTCGCCGTGAAGGTGTCGGGCACGGGCGCTGCCACCACCTTCACCTATGTCGGCCAGTTCTCGGCCCTCGAAGCCCAGCTCGTCGCCTGGGATGTCTCCAACGGCCACGGCCTCGGTGCCAACCACTTCGGCTTCGCCGTCTCGGCGGGTGCCGGCGTCGTACCCGAGCGGGTCGACGGCTTCTCGGTCGAAGGCATGACCAGCGCACCGAACGACAGCGCGCTGTGGCTGGGCTTCCGGGCGCCGCAGACCGGCGGCTCGACGCGCGCCAAGGCGCTGATCGTGCCGGTGCAGAACTACGCCGCGCTGGTCGGAGGGACGGCCACGCAAGCCACCTTCGGCGCACCGATCGAACTCGAACTGGGCGGCCGCGGCATCCGCTCGATCGACAAGGGCACCGACGGCAACTACCTGATCGTGGCCGGCCCCGCGGGCGCCGCCAGCCCCGACGTGGACCGCAACTTCGCGCTGTTCGCCTGGAACGGCAATCCGTCGAGCGCGCCGGTCGAGCTCTCGAACGACCTCGATGCGCTGCGCAAGGCCACGGGCGGCAGCTTCGAATCGACGGTCGAGGTGCCGGGTCCGGTGAAGGCGGGCACGCAGGTCCAGCTGCTGCTGGACAACGGCGACACCGTGTGGCCCGGCCAGACCAAAGCCTCGAAGGACCTCGACCCGGCCGACCAGAAGTTCGACGGCTTCGTCGTGCGCCTCGGCGAACCCTGGGTCGACACCACCGGACCTCAGCTCAAGGTCGCCGCACCGGCCGCCGGCCGTGTGGGCGTGAACCTCGACACCTCGATCTCGCTCTCGTTCAACGAAGCCATCCGCCTCGGCGCCGGCAACATCGTGCTGCACAAGGCCGACGGCAGCGTGGTCGAGACCTTCAACGCCAAGAGTGCCGCCGCGCGCGTGCAGCTGGCATTCAACGTACTGACGCTGGTGCCGAGCGCCAAGCTCGCCGGTGACAGCGGCTACTACCTGACGGTGGATGCCAACGCGATCACCGATCCGGTCGGCAATGCCTACGCGGGCATCAGCAGCGCGACCGAACTGAGCTTCGTCACGGCCGGCGCGCCGACGCAGCTGGTGGCCGGCGACCTGCTGTTCATGGCGGGCAATGCCGAAGCGCCGGACGCCTACGCCTTCGTGCTGCTCAAGGCCGTGAACGGCGGCACCCAGGTGACCTTCACCGACCGCGACCGCAAGGCCGGCGCGCTCGAATTCACCGACATCACGAACGAGACCGCCTTTGTCTGGACCGCCGACCGCAACCTGCCCGCGGGCACGATCGTGACCATCCAGACCGACGTGACGGGCAACCCGATCGCCGACAAGGGCACCACGCTCGGCTCGCCCGGCGGCATCGGCAAGTCGGAGACGGTCTATGCCTTCCAGGGCGGCACCATCGATGGATTGGGCGTGGGCACCGCGGGCAAGATCACCGCGGTCGGCAACTACCTTGCGAGCCTGACGCTCGGCGGCGCGGCGGGCACCATCCCCGACGCGCTCACGACGGCGGGCACCGCCTTCTCGTTCACGGTCAGCCCGGCGAACCAGACCAACGCGATCTACACCGGATCGCTCGACCGCTCGGACCTGCCCGCCTTCGCAGCGCGCGTGAAGGACCCGGCGAACTGGACCATCCGCTACGCGCCGGCCGTGGGTTGGCCGATCACCAACAACAGCCTGTTCAACGGTTCCTGAGAACTACGCCTGCCCTCGCAGCGCGGCCTCACGGCCGCGCCGCACGTCGATCGGCCACAGCAGCAGCAGGCCGGCGACGAACAGCACCGCGGTCGACAGGATCGCGATGCGCTGGTGGCCGGCCGTGAGCCAGGTGACCGCGCCGTAGGCCAGCGGGCCGACGATGCTCGCGAGCCGCGTGGCGAAGGACCAGAGGCCGAAGAACTCGGCCATCTGGGCCGGCGGCGCGAAGTAGCCGGTCATCGCGCGGCCGGCCGACTGGCTCGAACCCATCGCCAGGCCCGCGATGGCAGCGGCCCACCAGAAGCCGCCCTTGGTCGTGACCAGCGCGGCGATCACGCAGACCGCGATCCAGGCCACCAGCGTCACGGCCAGCGAGGTCTTGTGGCCGATGCGGTCCTGCACGTAGCCGAAGCCGAAGGCACCGAGCGCCGCCGCGATGTTGAGCACGAAGATCAGCACCATGGTCTCGCTCGCGACGAAGCCGATCACCTGCTCGGCATAGATCGCGGCCAGCGTGATCGCCACCGCCACGCCACCCTGGTAGCAGACGGTGCAGGCCAGCAGGGTCATGAAGTCGCGGTAGGCGCGCGCCTGGCGGAAAGTGGAGCGCAACTGCTGCCAGGCACCCGGCGCCTTGACGTCGCCGAGGGCTTGCGCGCTCGCTTTGGCGCGCTCGGGCAGCAGCGCGAAAGTGGCGCAGGCGGCCGTGCCGTAGATCGCGGCGGTGATCAGCATCGTCACCGGCACGAAGTGCGAGGCCGGCAGGCCGCGCGCCTGCGACCACAGCACGTAGGCCAGGCACAGGCCCAGCGCCAGCATGCCGCCGACATAACCGAAGGCCCAGCCCCAGCCGCTGACCTTGCCCATGCCCTCGGGCGTCGCGAGCTCGGGCAGGAAGGCGCCGGTCAGCGACTCGCCGTAGGAGTAGAAGGTGTTCGACACCACGATCAGCAGCATCGCGACCGCCACGCCCGTGGCGCCCGAGAAGCGCGGCGAGAGCGCCAGCGCCGCGGTGCCGATCACGCAACCCACGGTGGTGATCGCCAGCAGCCGCTTCTTGGCCGCGCGCAGGTCGGCCCAGGCACCGATGGCCGGCATCGTGAACATCACGATCGCATAGGAGATGCTGAGCGCCACGGTCCATGCGAACGGGCCCCAGGGCGCGCCCTTGGCGATGCCGCCCACGAAATAGGCGGCGAACACGGCCGTGATGACCACGGTCGTGTAGCCCGAGTTGGCGAAGTCGTACATGGCCCAGCCGAACACCTCGCGCTTGCGCACGCCGGTGTTGAGGGCGGAAGAAGGAAAGAGCGCTGCCATGCGGCGGATGGTGGTGGCGCCGCGTGGCAGGCGTGTGGCGCTCAGTGCAGGTGGCGCGGGCGGCGTCCGCCGCCATGGCCGCTGCTGCCGCCGCCACCGGTACCGCCGGTGCCGCGCGGGCGCTTGCCGATCTCGAGCGAATTCACCAGGGCATCGAAGCGGTCGCTGAACAGGCGGTCGATCTCGGCCACCACGCCGCCGAGTTCGGAGCCGTCGAAGTGACGCTCCATCAGGTTCACCACGTCCTCGACCAGCAGGTCGCGCTGCACCTGCATGATCGCGGCCGGATTCGGGCCCACGAACAGCATCACGAAGTCGTCGCGCGACTCCTCGTCGGGGTCGCCCTCTTCCTCGTCGAAGTCGGTGTCGTAGAAGGTGACCTCGATCGCCGCGCCGCGCTCGGAGAGTTCGTTCAGAGCCATGCACATCTCGTCGAGCGCCTGGCGGAAGTCCTCGTCGCCGGCCACGGTCCAGCACATCTGGAGCATGTGGTCCTTGGGCTCGAAGCGGATGCCGGGTTCTTCCTCGTAGGAGCTGGCCGCGCCGTCGGCGAGCGACTTGGCGCCCGCGTATTTCCACAGTGGCTTCAGCGCTTCCTGGATCTGGTCGAAACCGACGTCCGAACGCAGGGCCACGTCGCCATGCACATGAATTTCGAATGGAGCGTTGTAGCGAGGCATTGAATGCTCCCTTGTTAGATGTGGTGCCCGGAACGGGGGTCGAACCCGTATGCCCCGATTAAGGAAGCGGCGGATTTTAAGTCCGATGTGTCTACCAATTTCACCATCCGGGCCCCGGGTTGAATGACGACGATACCCCAAACGAAACGAGCCCCGTCAACGTGGTTGGCGGGGCCTGGTTTATCGACGCTGGATTCAACGGGAGAAGTGTGGAGGCGCGATCCGGAGTCGAACCGGACTAGACGGATTTGCAATCCGTTGCATAACCGCTTTGCTATCGCGCCACGCAGAAAAAACGAAATCGAACTAGCGAAAAAAAGGGAAGCTGTTGCTTCCCTTTTTCAAAACTGGAGCGGGAAAAGAGTCTCGAACTCTCGACCTCAACCTTGGCAAGGTTGCGCTCTACCAACTGAGCTATTCCCGCGTTTCGAGCCTTGAATTATAGACCAGATTTTCGAGGTTTCGCAAGGCGAGCCCCCGAATTTCATGATCGTGTCGTTCAGTGCTTGACCGAGCCTTCCGAAGCCTGCGACTCGCGCTGCTTCGCGATCTCGGCCACGGCCGCCGCCGAGGCCGCGACCTCTTCGTCGGACAGCGGCGTGGGCAGCTTCTCGAGCGCGATCTCGAGCACCTTGTCGATCCACTTGACCGGCACGATCTCGAGGCCGTTCTTCACGTTCTCGGGAATGTCCTGCAGGTCCTTGGCGTTCTCCTCGGGGATCAGCACCGTCTTGATGCCGCCGCGCAGGGCCGCGAGCAGCTTTTCCTTCAGGCCGCCGATGGCCGTGACCTCGCCGCGCAGCGTGATCTCGCCGGTCATCGCCACATCGGCGCGCACCGGGATGCCCGTGAGCGCCGACACGAAGGCCGTGGTCATCGCCGCGCCCGCGCTCGGGCCGTCCTTGGGCGTGGCGCCGTCGGGCACGTGGATGTGGATGTCGCGCTTCTCGAACACCTCGTCCTTGATGCCCAGGCGGCGCGAGCGGCTGCGCACCACGGTGCGCGCGGCCTCGACCGATTCCTTCATCACGTCGCCCAGCGAACCGGTGCGGCTGATCACGCCCTTGCCGGGCATGGTCACGGCCTCGATCGTCAGCAGGTCGCCGCCGACCTCGGTCCATGCGAGGCCGACCACCTGGCCGACCTGGTTCTGCTTCTCGGCCAGGCCGAAGGTGAACTTGCGCACGCCGAGGAAGTCGTTGAGGTTCTCGCCGGTGACCGTGACCTTGGGCGTCATCTGCTTGAGCAGCAGGCCCTTGACCACCTTGCGGCAGATCTTCGAGAGTTCGCGCTCGAGCGAACGCACGCCGGCTTCACGCGTGTAGTAGCGAACGATGTCGCGCACGGCCTCCTCGGTGACGAGCAGTTCCTCTTCCTTCACGCCGTTGTTCTTCAGCTGCTTGGGCAGCAGGTACTTGATCGCGATGTTGGTCTTCTCGTCCTCGGTGTAGCCCGAGAGGCGGATGACTTCCATGCGGTCCAGCAGCGCCGGCGGGATGTTCATCGAGTTCGAGGTGGCGACGAACATCACGTCGCTCAGGTCGAAGTCGACTTCCACGTAGTGGTCGCCGAAGGTGTGGTTCTGCTCGGGATCGAGCACCTCGAGCAGCGCGCTCGACGGGTCGCCGCGGAAGTCGGTGCCCAGCTTGTCGATCTCGTCGAGCAGGAACAGCGGATTGCGCGTGCCGATCTTGCTGAGCCCCTGCAGCACCTTGCCCGGCAGCGCGCCGATGTAGGTGCGACGGTGGCCGCGGATCTCGGCTTCGTCGCGCATGCCGCCGAGCGCCATGCGGGTGTACTTGCGGCCGGTCGCCTTGGCGATCGACTGCCCGAGCGAGGTCTTGCCCACGCCCGGCGGGCCCACGAGGCACAGGATCGGCGCCTTGACCTTGTCGACACGCTGCTGCACCGCGAGGTACTCCAGGATGCGGTCCTTGACCTTCTCGAGGCCGTAGTGGTCGGCGTTGAGCACCGCCTCGGCATTCGCGAGGTCGTGCTTGATCTTGGTCCGCTTGGCCCAGGGCAGGCCCACCAGCACGTCGATGTAGTTGCGCACCACGGTGGCTTCGGCCGACATGGGCGACATCAGCTTGAGCTTCTTGAGCTCGCCCTCGGCCTTCTTGAGCGCGTCCTTGGGCATCTTGGCGAGCTTGATCTTCTTCTCGATCTCCTCGATGTCCGCGCCCTCCTCGCCTTCGCCGAGCTCCTTCTGGATCGCCTTGACCTGCTCGTTGAGGTAGAAGTCGCGCTGGTTCTTCTCCATCTGGCGCTTCACGCGGCCACGGATCTTCTTGTCGACGTTGAGGATGTCGACCTCGCGCTCGAGCTGGCCGAACAAGTTCTCCAGCCGTGCCTTGGTGTCGTCGAGGTCGAGCACCGCCTGCTTGTTGTCGAGCTTGAGCGGCAGGTGCGCGGCGATCGTGTCGGCCAGGCGGCCCGGATCGTCGATGCTCGAGATCGAGGTCAGGATCTCGGGCGGAATCTTCTTGTTGAGCTTCACGTACTGGTCGAACTGCTGCATCACCGCGCGGCGCAGCGCCTCGACCTCGGTGCCCTTCTCGCCGCCCTCGGGCGCCGCCACCGGCGTCACGTTGGCCGAGAAGTGGGTCTCGCCGTCATCGATGCGGTTCACGCGGGCGCGCTGCTGGCCTTCGACCAGCACCTTCACCGTGCCGTCCGGCAGCTTGAGCATCTGCAGGATGGTCGAGACGCAGCCGACCTCGAACATGTCCTCGACCGAGGGCTCGTCCTTGGCCGCGGCCTTCTGGGCCACCAGCATGATGCGGCGCTCGGCCTCCATGGCCAGCTCGAGCGCCTTGATGCTCTTGGGGCGCCCCACGAACAGCGGGATCACCATATGGGGGAACACGACGACATCGCGCAGCGGCAGCAGCGGCAGATCGATGGCGTCGGCGGGCAGAGGGGTATGACCGGACATGGATATCCTTTGATTGATCAAGCAAAGATGGTCGGCGACACGGGCATTTCAAGCCCGCGGCCGCAGTCTTTGTCGAAGACGCCGGGCATCTTGGGGGGAAGAGCCGGCTTGGGAGTCACTCAGGCCTTCTTGGCTGCCTCGCGGTACACGAGCAGCGGGGGCTTGTTCTCGTCGATGGTCGATTCCTCGACCACGACCTTGTCGACGTTGGTGGCATTGGGCAGCTCGAACATCGTGTCGATCAGCGACTGCTCGAGGATCGAGCGCAGGCCGCGTGCGCCGGTCTTGCGGGCCAGGGCCTTGCGCGCGATCGCCTTGAGGGCGGCGGGGCGGATCTCGAGGTCCACGCCCTCCATCTGCAGCAGCTTGGTGAACTGCTTGACCACGGCGTTCTTGGGCTCGGTGAGGATGCGCACCAGCGCGTCCTCGCTGAGCTCGGCCAGCGAGGCCACCACGGGCATGCGGCCCACGAGTTCGGGGATCAGGCCGAACTTGATCAGGTCCTCGGGCTCGACCTCGCGGAACACCTCGGTGAGGCTGCGCTGGGCCTTGCTCTTGACGCTGGCGCCGAAACCGATGCCCGAGGCCTCGGTGCGGTTCTCGATCACCTTCTCGAGGCCCGCGAAGGCACCGCCGCAGATGAACAGGATGTTGGTCGTGTCGATCTGCAGGAAGTCCTGGTTCGGGTGCTTGCGCCCGCCTTGGGGCGGCACGCTGGCCATGGTGCCTTCGATGAGCTTGAGCAGCGCCTGCTGCACGCCCTCGCCCGACACGTCGCGCGTGATCGAGGGGTTGTCGGACTTGCGCGAGATCTTGTCGATTTCATCGATGTAGACGATGCCGCGCTGCGCGCGCTCGACCTCGTAGTTGCAACTCTGCAGCAGCTTCTGGATGATGTTCTCGACGTCCTCGCCGACGTAGCCGGCCTCGGTCAGCGTGGTGGCGTCGGCCATCACGAAGGGCACGTCGAGCTGGCGCGCCAGCGTCTGCGCCAAGAGCGTCTTGCCCGAGCCCGTGGGGCCGATCAGCAGGATGTTGCTCTTGCTGAGCTCCACGTCCTCGCCCTTGGCCTTTTCCTTGTGGCGCAGGCGCTTGTAGTGGTTGTAAACGGCCACCGACAGCATGCGCTTGGCCGGCTCCTGGCCGATCACGTAGTTGTCGAGGTTGGTCTTGATCTCGAGCGGCGTCGGCAGGTCGTTGCGCGCCTCGCGCGCTTCCTCGCCGGCCGGCAGTTCGTCGCGGATGATCTCGTTGCAGAGGTCGATGCACTCGTCGCAGATGAAGACCGAAGGACCCGCGATCAGCTTCTTCACCTCGTGCTGGCTTTTGCCGCAGAACGAGCAGTAGAGCGTTTTTTCGCTGGAAGTGCCTTTTTTCTCGGCCATGGACAGGTGCCTCGTAACGGGTTTGGACAATGATAACGAAACAAAAACGGCGTTTCCCGTGTGGAAAACGCCGTTGTTGCCTTTTTGGCGCCTCCGGCATCGCGACGCCGGCGCGCCGAACCCCGCTCAGGGGCGCTTGGCGATGACCTGGTCGACCAGGCCGTAGTCCTTGGCCTCGTCGGCCGTCAGGAAGTAATCGCGCTCGGTATCGGACTTGACCTTGTCCAGCGGCTGGCCGGTGCGCTCGGCCAGGATGCGGTTCATCTGGTCCTTGGTGCGCAGGATGTCGCGCGCATGGATCTCGATGTCGGTGGCCTGGCCGCGGGCGCCGCCAAGCACCTGGTGGATCATGATCTTCGAGTTGGGCAGCGAGAAGCGCTTGCCCTTGGCACCGGCCGCGAGCAGGAACGCGCCCATGCTGGCCGCGAAGCCCACGCACAGGGTCGAGACCTCGGGCTTGATGAACTGCATGGTGTCGTAGATCGCCATGCCGGCCGTGACGCTGCCGCCCGGGGAGTTGATGTAGAACGAGATGTCCTTGTCGGGGTTCTCGCTCTCGAGGAACAGCAGCTGGGCCACCACGAGGTTGGCGGTCTGGTCGTTGACCTCGCCCACCAGGAAGATGATGCGTTCCTTGAGGAGCCGCGAGTAGATGTCGTAGGACCGTTCGCCACGGCCCGATTGCTCGATGACCATCGGGACCATGCCGAGGCCTTGGATTTCCTGTGCGCTCATGAATTTGCTCCGGAGAAGGGTTCGTTCGCTGTCGTCAATCTGAACTGTACGCCTGAGTGAAATGGGGCTCGTGCCGCAAAGCACAAGCCCCATGGCGTCCCGGGCCGAGGCGGCGATCAGGCCTGTTGCTGCTGCGCCATCAGTTCGTCGAACGACACCGACTTCTCGGCGACCTTGGCCTTGCCGAGCACGAAATCGGTCACGTTGTTCTCGATCACCACGGCCTCGACTTCGGCCAGGCGGTTGTTGTCGCTGAAGTACCAGCGCACCACGTCGGCCGGCTTCTCGTAGCTCGAGGCGAGCTCGTCGATGTGGGCCTTGATCTGCTCGGGCTTGGCCTGCAGGTTGTTGGCGCGCACCAGCTCGGCGACCACCAGGCCCAGGCGCACGCGGCGCTCGGCCTGGGGACGGAACACTTCCTCGGGGATCGGCGCCTTGTCGGCGTCCTTGATGCCGCGCTGCTTGAGCTCGGCGCGCGCGCCTTCGATCATGCGGTTGACTTCGGACTGCACGCTGGCGTTCGGCAGGTCGAGCTCGGCGTTGGCCACCAGCGCGTCCATCACGGCGTTCTTGTTGCGCGCCAGCAGGCGGAACTTGACCTCGCGCTCGAGGTTCTTCTTGATGTCGGCGCGCAGGCCGTCGACCGTGGCGTCGGCGATGCCGAGCGACTTGGCGAGCTGCTCGTTGACTTCGGGCAGGTGCGAGGCTTCGATCTTCTTCAGCGTGACGAGGAAGTCGGCTTGCTTGCCGGCCACGTCCTGGCCGTGGTAGTCGGCCGGGAACGACAGCGGGAAGGTGCGGCTGTCGCCGGCCTTCATGCCGCGCACGGCGTCTTCGAATTCCTTGAGCATCTGGCCTTCGCCGACCACGAACTGGAAGTCCTCGGCCTTGCCGCCCTGGAAGGGCTCGCCGTCGATCTTGCCTTCGAAGTCGACGGTCACGCGGTCGTCGTCCTGGGCCACGGCATCTTGCGCGCGCTGCGCGAAGGTGCGGCGCTGCTTGCGCAGGATGTCCAGCGTCTTGTCGATCGCGTCGTCGCCCACTTCGGCCGACAGCTTTTCGACTTCGGCGCCCGACAGGTCGTTGATCTTGACTTCGGGGAACACCTCGAACACGGCGTCGAAGGACAGCTCGCCCTCGGGCGCGCCTTCCTTCTCTGTGATGCGGGGCTGGCCGGCCACGCGCAGCTTGGCTTCGTTGGCGGCCTGCGAGAAGGCCTCGCCGACCTTGTCGTTCATGACCTCGAACTGCACCGAGTAGCCATAGCGCTGGGCCACGACGTTCATCGGCACCTTGCCGGGACGGAAGCCGTCCATCTTGACGGTGCGCGCGAGCTTCTTGAGGCGCGAATCGACTTCGGACTGGATGATGCCGACCGGCAGGGTCAGCGTGATCTTGCGTTCGAGCTTCTCGAGGGTTTCAACGGTCACGGTCATGATGTCTTCCTTGTGAGGGGGCTGCCACGCGGGGCCTGCATCGTTTTTATCAATACAGATCAAGGACTTACACGCGCTGGCGGGATTGATGCGGAGGCACGCGCATGCTGCGCGTAAAACCGGGCAACCCAAGATTCTAATCGGCCGGAACAGGCTCCCTTGGGCATGACCCGAAGTCGATGCGCGGAGGCCGCGGATGGCAAGCCGGATGGCCCCCGGTTTCGCGCTTACAGTGGCGGCCGGTTCGCCATTGCCCACAGGAAACCCGATGCTCCAGCGATTGCTCGCCGCCTTCAGCCTGGCCCTTGCCGCCGCCCTCGTGTTCGCCCTTCCGCTGGCGGCCCAGGCGAAGACCGGCGACGCGCAGGCGGCGAAGGTACCGACCATCCAGCAGATCTACGAAGCGGCGAGCAAGGGCCGGATGGACGCCGCCAACACGATGATCGAGAAGGTGCTCAAGAGCCATCCCCGCAGTGCGAAGGCCCATTTCGTCCATTCGGAGCTGCTGGCGATGCAGGACCGGCTCGACGACGCACGGGAGGCGCTGGCGCGGGCCAGGAAGCTGTCGCCAAGCCTCGAGTTCGCGAAGGCCGAATCGGTCGCCAAGCTCGAACGCAAGCTGGAGACGCCGGTCGAGATCCAGCCCGAGCCCGCGCCCGCCGCATTGCCCGCCGCGCCGGCGATGCCCTCGAGCCTGCCCTCGCCGAACGACTACTTCCCGCCGGACAGCAAGATCGCCTGGGGACCGATTGCCCTGGCGGCGACCGGCATCCTCGCGCTGGCCCTCGTCGCGCAGGTCTTCTTCCGGCGGCGTGCGCGCGCCGTCGACTTTCTCGAGCCCACGGAGCCCTCTGCGCCCCGCTCGCGCCGGCTCTCGCGGCCCGTCAGCGATTCGTCGATGGGCTACGGCACGCCCGCGACGGACGGCGATCGGGAGTTCCCGCCCGCGCCGGTGCCGAGCCAGGGCCCGAACCTCACGGAAGCGCTCGCGGTCGGCGCGGTGGTCGGTACCGTGGTCGTGGGCGAAGTGCTGCGCCGGGTCATCCAGGATCACGCGGACGAGCAGCGCGGCACCACGGTGAACATCTTCAACCACCACCATCACCGCAGCAGCCGCAGTCCGTGGTCGTCGTCCGATCCCGACCCGGAACCCTCGTACGACCGCAGCTTCGTGGACAAGGACTTCGGCATCAAGGACACGAGCTCGTGGGACAGCGCGAGCGACAGCAGCGACAGCTCGAGCAGCAGCAGCGACAGCGGCGGCGGCAGCAACGACTGGTAGCCCACGAAAAAAGCCTCCGGTCCCTGCGGAACGGAGGCTTTCTCGCTGCTCGATAGAACGGTCTACATAGCAGAGGCTGGTGCGCGGGGCCGGACTCGAACCGGCACGTTCTTGCGAACGTCAGGACCTAAACCTGGTGCGTCTACCAATTTCGCCACCCGCGCGATGCCAATCTTTCAGGTGAATGCAAAAGCGGACGGCCTTCCGGCACCTCGGTCATCCCTGGTGCCAAAGACCATCCGCTTGAAATCGGTCAGCTTCGGATTTTAAACATGAATGGGGGCCGCTTCCGGCCCGCTCGGTGCCGCGGGCTGCGCCTCCTCGCGCTTGACCCGGAACGCCGCCGCATACATCGCCGGCAGCGCCAGCAAGGTCAGCACCGTCGCCACGATCAGCCCGCCCATGATGGCGACCGCCATCGGGCCCCAGAACACGCTGCGCGAAAGCGGGATCATCGCCAGCACGGCGGCCGCGGCGGTCAGCACGATCGGGCGCAGGCGGCGCACGGCCGACTCGACGATGGCGTCCCAGGCCGGCACGCCGGCCGCGCGGTCGTGCTCGATCTGGTCGATCAGGATCACGGCGTTGCGCTGGATCATCCCCATCAGCGCGATCACGCCGAGCAGCGCGACGAAGCCGAAGGGCCGGTTCAGCACCAGCAGCGCACCGGCCACGCCGGCGATGCCCATGGGGCCGGTGATGAACACCAGCAGCGAGCGGCTGAAGCTGTGCAACTGCAGCATCAGCAGCGTGAACACCAGAAACAGCATGATCGGCACGCCGGCCACGATGGAGGCCGAGCCCTTGCTGCTCTCCTCCACCGCACCCGCCACCTCGATGCGATAGGCGCCCTGCCCGGCCGCGTGCCAGCCGGCCTCGAGCTCGCGCAGCTTCGGCAGCAGCTGGTCGGTCACGGTCGCGCCCTGCAGGCCCTCGGTCACGTCGCCCTGCACGGTGATCGCGTAGTCGCGGTTCTCGCGCCACATCACGCCCGGCTCCCAGGTGAACACCGGCTTGGCGATCTGCGTCAGCGGGATCGAGCGGCCCGAGGCCGTCGGCAGGTAGGCGTTGCCGATGTCCGAGATGGCTTCGCGCTCGTCGGCCGACTGGCGCAGCACGATGTCGATCAGCAGGTCGTTCTCGCGGTACTGGCCCACAGTGGTGCCGCTGAACATGGTGCGCGAGGCCTGCGCGATGGCCTGGCTGGTCACGCCGAGCGCGCGCGCCTTGGCCTGGTCGACCTCGAGGCGGATCACCTTCACCGACTCGTTCCAGTTGTCGTTCACGCCGCGCATGTTGGCGTTCTCGCGCAGCACGGCCTTGACCTCGTCGGCGTGCGCGCGCAGCTGCGCCGGGTCGGTGCCGATCACGCGGAACTGCACCGGGTACGGCACCGGCGGCCCGTTGGGCAGCAGCTTCACGCGGCCGCGCACCTCGGGAAACTCCTGCGCCAGCAGGCCGGGCAGCGACAGCCGCAGCGTCTCGCGCACCTTGAGGTCGCTCGCCAGCACGATCAGCTGCGAGACGTTGGACTGCGGGAACACCTGGTCCAGCGGCAGGTAGAAGCGCGGCACGCCCGAGCCGATCCAGGTGCTGACGGTCTTCACGCCGGCCTCCTTGAGGATGCGCTGCTCGACCCGCTTCGCCACTTCCTCGTTGGCCTGGAACGAGGTGCCCTCGGGGAACCAGATGTCGACCAGGATCTCGGGCCGGCTCGAGTCGGGGAAGAACTGCTGCTGCACCTTGCCCATGCCGACGATGCCGAGCGCGAAGATCAGCACGGTGGCGCCGATGGTCAGCCAGCGGTGCTGCACGCACCAGTTCACCGCGCGGCGGAAGGCGTTGTAGAACGGCGTGTCGAACAGCTCGTGCGGCGGCGCGTCCGGGTCGTGCGGCTTGACCTTGAGCAGCAAGGTGCCCAGGTACGGCACGAAGTACACCGAGACGATCCACGACAGCACCAGCGCGATCACCGTCACGGCGAAGATCGCGAAGGTGTATTCGCCGGTCACCGACTTGGCGATGCCGATCGGCAGGAAGCCCGCGGCGGTGATCAGCGTGCCGGTGAGCATGGGCTTGGCCGTCACGTCGTAGGCGAAGGTGGCGGCGCGGACCTTGTCGTAGCCCTCCTCCATCTTCCGCACCATCATCTCGACCGCGATGATCGCGTCGTCTACCAGCAGGCCCAGCGCGATGATCAGCGAGCCCAGCGATATCTTGTGCAGCCCGATGCCGAAGTAGTTCATCGCCAGGAAGGTCACGGCCAGCACCAGCGGGATGGTGATCGCCACCACCAGGCCCGGGCGCATGTCGATGTACCAGCCGAAGCGCCCGCCCTTGTGCAGGCCCAGCGAGATGATGCTGACCGCCAGCACGATGGCCACGGCCTCGATCAGCACGCGCACGAACTCGTTGACCGAGCTCGCCACGGCGACCGGCTGGTCCTGCACCTGCGCGAGCTTCACGCCCAGCGGCAGCTGCTTGTCGATGCTCGCGGTGGCCGCGCGCAGCGCCTTGCCCAAGGCGATGATGTCGCCGCCCTTGGTCATCGACACGCCCAGCGCGATCACTTCCTTGCCCTGGTGGTGCACCTTGACCGAGGGCGGATCGATGTAGCCGCGGCGGATCTCGGCGATGTCGCCGAGCTTGAGCTGGTTGCCCGAGCTGCCGCGGATCGGCATCTCGCGCAGCTGGTCGACGTTGGTGAACTGGCCGCCCACGCGCACCTGCACCACGTCGAGCGGCGACTGGATCGTGCCGGCGCTCTCGACCGCGTTCTGCGAGCCGAGCTGCTGCAGCACGGCGTTGAAGTCGAGGCCCAACTGCGCCAGGCGCTTCTGCGAGATCTCGATGAAGACCTTCTCGTCCTGCACGCCGAACTGGTCGACCTTGGCCACGTCCTTCACGCGCAGCAGCTGCTGGCGCACGTCGTCGGCCAGGGTCTTGAGCTCGGCATAGCTGAAGCCCTCGCTCTCGAGCGCGTAGATCACGCCGTAGACGTCGCCGAAGTCGTCGTTGAAGAACGGCCCCTGCACGCCCGCGGGCAGAGTGCCACGCATGTCGCCGATCTTCTTGCGCACCGTGTACCAGACGTTGGCGACCTCGCTCGCCTTCGAGGAGTCCTTGATCTGGAAGATGATCTGCGACTCGCCGGGCTTGGAGTAGCTGCGGATCTTGTCGGCGTACGGCGCCTCCTGCAGCGTGCGCTCGAGCTTGTCGGTGACCTGCTCGGCCACCTGCTGCGCGGTGGCGCCGGGCCAGTAGGTGCGCACCACCATCGCGCGGAAGGTGAAGGGCGGATCCTCGTCCTGCCCGAGCTGGAAGTAGGCGAAGGCGCCCAGCAGCATCAGCACCAGCATCAGGTAGCGCGTGAGCGGCGCGTGGTCGAGCGCCCATTTCGAGAGATTGAAGCCACCCGCGCGGGCGTCCGGCTCGGCGCCGTGGGTCGCCTTGTCAGCGCCGCTCATTTGCCGGCACCCGCTGCGATCTCCTTCTTGTTGGCGGCCACGGGCGCGACGCCCTGCGTGGCACTGCCCGCGTCCGCACCGCCCGCCGCCACTTCACGCGGCTGGTAGATCGTGACCTTCTGGCCCGGCGACAGCACGTGCACCCCCGCCACCACCACCTGCATGCCGGGCGTGACGCCGGCGCCGATCACGGCCTCGTTGCCGTCGGCGGTCGCCACCTGCACCGGCTGCGAGCGCACGGTCATGGTCGACTTGTCGAGCACCCACACGGCCGTGCCCTTGCCTTCCTGGCGCAGCGCGCTGGTCGGCAGCTTGACGACGGCCGGGCCGCTGCGCGCGAGCGCCTGCGGCCGCGCATAGACCGTGGCGCCGAGCGCGGGGGCACTGGCGGCATCGATCGCCACCTTCACGGTGAAGGTGCGGGTCACGGCATCGGCGCTGGCCGCCACCTCGCGCACCTGGCCCTGCAATTCCTCGCCGCCCGACCAGCCGCGCACCGCGACCGCCGAGCCGGGCTTGACCAGGCCCGCGCGGTCCTCGGGCACCGCGAACACCACGTCGCGCGCGCCGTCCTGCGCGATCCGCACCACCGGCGTGCCGGCCTGCACCACCTGGCCCGGCTCGGCCTCGATGGCGGTGATGACGCCGGCCACGTCGGCCACCAGCGTCGTGTAGTTGGCCTGGTTGCCCTGCGACGAAAGCTGGGCCTGCGCCTGCTCGAGCTGCGCCTGGGCTGCCTTCCAGGTCGATTCGCGGCGCTCGAGCTCGGCGCCGCTGATGAAGTTCTGCTCGCGCAACTCGCGGTAGCGCTTGAGGTCGGCCGCGGCCAGGTCGCGGTTGGTCAGCGCCGCGGCCTGCTGGGCACGGGCGGCCTCGGCGGCCAGCCGGTAGTCCTGCGGATCGAGCTGGGCCAGCACCTGGCCGGCCTGCACGCGCTGGCCGAGCTCGGCCTGGCGGCGCGTGATCTTGCCCGCCACGCGGAAGCCCAGGCGCGACTCGACGCGCGCCCGCACCTCGGCCGAGAACTCGGGCTGGGCATCGAATTCGCTGGTGCCCACGGTCACCAGCTTGACCGCGCGGACCGGTTCCTCCGCGGGTTTGGACGGCGAGCAGGCGGCCAGGGCCACGAGGGCGGGAACCAGCAGCCAGGCGGCCGCGCGGTCGAGCGAGAAGATGGATTGGGAGGCGGTCATGAGACACCCTGGAAGGAACGAACCGGGTCTTTAATGACCCACCGGTTAGTAATCTAGGGTAAACGTGAACCGCTGTCAATTACCCGCCGGTCATTAACGCCGGCGGGAGGCGGCGCCAGCGCTCAGGTCCGCTGGCCCATCTCCACCAGCCGGTTGTCGGGCAGCTCGAAGTAGTCGGAAGCACGCCCCGCGTTGCGCTGCAGCCAGCCGAACAGCGCGCGCCGGATCGGGTTGAGGCCCGGCAGGTTCTCCTCGCCCACCGAGGCGCGCGAGACGAAGTACGAGGTCTTCATCGAGTCGATCGCCAGCGTCTTCTGGTAGGCCAGGATGCGGATGAACTCGGGCACGTCGGGCCGCTCCATGAAGCCGTGGCGCGCGGTCACGACCCAGATGCCGGTCATCAGCGACTCGGCCTCGATGCGCAGGCGCGCGTCGACGCGCGGCGTGTCGCAGGGCAGCACACGCAGCACGATCACCTGCTCGTGCAGCACCTGGTTGTGCTTGAGGTTGTGCAGCAGCGCATGCGGCACCGACGTGACGTTGACGTTGAGGAACACCGCCGTGCCCTGCACCCGGTGCGGCATGTGGTGGGCCAGCGACTCGAAGAAGGGCCGCAGCGGCAGGCTCTCGGCCGCGGCCGCCTCCAGCCCCAGGCGCCGCCCCTTGGCCCAGGTGGTGAACAGCAGCATCACGCCCGCCGCCACCGCCAGCGTGAGCCAGCCGCCCTCGGCCACCTTGAGGCTGTTGGCGACCACGAAGGTCAGGTCGACCGCCGCGAAGGCCGCCACGCCCAGCGCCACCGCCGGCTTGTTCCAGCGCCACAGCCCCCAGGCCACGATGCCGGCCAGCAGGGTGGTCGTCACCATCGTGATCGACACCGCGATGCCGTAGGCCGCCGACAGCGCGCTCGAGCTGCGGAAGCCCAGCACCAGCAGCAGCACGCCCACCATCAGCAGCCAGTTGACGGTCGGCACGTAGATCTGGCCGATGGCCGTGCCCGAGGTCTGGATCACGCGCATGCGCGGCAGGTAGCCCATGCGCATCGCGTGCGCCGTGAGAGAGAAGGCACCCGAAATCACGGCCTGCGAGGCGATCACCGTCGCCATCGCGGCCAGCAGCACCATCGGCAGCACGCCCCAGGCCGGAAAGAGCCGGAAGAAGGGGTTGTCGATCGCCGCCGGGTTGGCCAGCACCAGCGCGCCCTGGCCGAAGTAGTTGAGCACCAGCCCCGGCAGCGCGATGAACAGCCAGGCGAGCCGAATCGGCCGCGCGCCGAAGTGGCCCATGTCGGCGTAGAGCGCCTCGCCGCCGGTGAAGGCCAGGAACACCGCGCCCAGCACCGCCAGCGACTGCAGCCGGTGCTCGACCAGGAACAGCACGGCGCGGCGCGGATCGAGCGCCGCCAGCACCTGCGGCTGGGCCAGCACCTGCAGCAGCCCGGCCACGCCGATCACCACGAACCACAGCAGCATCACCGGCCCGAACACCTTGCCGACCGCGCCAGTGCCCTTCTTCTGCACCGCGAACAGCGCGATCAGGATCACCACCGTGATCGGCAGCACCGCGCGCTCGAGCATCGGCGCGCGCACCTCCAGCCCCTCGACCGCCGACAGCACCGAGATCGCCGGCGTGATCAGGCTGTCGCCGTAGAACATGGCCGCGCCCACCAGGCCCAGCAGCCCGATCAGGTGGCCGAGCCAGGGCTTCGCACCGATGCGCGTGGCGGCATTGCGCGCCAGCGCCTGCAGCGCCAGGATGCCGCCCTCGCCGTCGTGGTCGGCGCGCAGCACGAACACCACGTACTTGAGCGTCACCACGAACAGCAGGCCCCAGAAGATCAGCGACAGCAGGCCAAGCACCGCGTCGGGCGAGAACGGCACGCCGTGCTCGGGATTGAGCGTTTCCTTGAAGGCGTACAGCGGCGAAGTGCCGATGTCGCCGAACACGACGCCGAGCGCCGCGATCACGACCAGGCCCTTGCCGGCCGGGTGCGCCGCGTCGCCTTGCGCGGTGGAGGTCCTGGCCGGTGCATTCATGGGAGCAAGAATCGGGAGTGGGGACGCCGGGAGCATAGCCGTGCTGGTTGACAATCGCAGCGTGTCCCAGACGCCCCCTCCCCCCCTCGCCGCCGCCGCCCCGACGCACTACGAGAATTTTCCCGTGGCCTCGTGGCTGTGCCCGCCGCGGCTGCGCGCGCCGATCGCGGCCATCTACCACTTCGCGCGCACGGCCGACGACATCGCCGACGAGGGCCAAGCCACGCCCGCACAGCGCCTGGCCGAGCTGCACGCCTACCGCGCCGCGCTGGCCGATGCGGCCCAGGGCCGCGTCGACCCGGCCGGGCGCTGGGCCGGGGTGTTCGGCCCGCTGGCCCACAGCATCGAAGCCTTCGGCCTGCCCGAGACGCTGCTGGCCGACCTGCTCGACGCCTTCATGCAGGACATCGTGAAGACCCGCGACGGCAGCGACTACGCCGACCGCGAGGAGCTGCTCGACTACTGCCGCCGCTCGGCCAACCCCGTGGGCCGGCTGCTGCTGCACCTGTACGGCGTACACGACGCGCCCTCGCTCGCGCAGAGCGACGCCATCTGCAGCGCGCTGCAACTCATCAATTTCTGGCAGGACCCGAGCGTGGACCTGCCGCGCGGGCGCTTCTACTTCCCGCTGACCGACTGCGCCCGGCGCGGCTTCACGCGCCAGCACTTCAAGGTGTTCGCGCCGCTGTCGCCCACCTACCCGCCGCCGCAGGAGGCCATCAACCTGATCTCGGTGGTGTCGTTCTGGGCCCGCGAGCTGATGCAGCAGGGCGCGCCGCTGGTGCACCGCCTGCCGGGACGCGCCGGCTGGGAGCTGCGCCTGGTCGTTCAAGGCGGCCTGCGCATCCTCGACAAGATCGAGGACCTGGGCTTCGACAGCTTCACGCAGCGGCCCACCATCGGCAAGGCCGATGCCCCCGTGCTGCTCTGGAAGGCACTGCGGATGCGGAGACAATCACGGCCCATGAACGCAGCGCCCTCCCGATGAATCCCGAGCAATACGTGCAAGACAAGGCCGCCGCCTCGGGCAGCAGTTTCTATTACGCCTTCCTGTTCCTTCCCAAGCCGCGGCGCGCGGCCATCACCGCCTTCTACGCCTTCTGCCGCGAGGTCGACGACGTGGTCGACGAGGTCAGCGACCCCGGCGTGGCCGCCACCAAGCTCGCCTGGTGGCGCACCGAGGTGGCCCAGGCCTTCGCGGGCACGCCGCGCCATCCGGTGATGCAGGCGCTGATGCCGCACGTGGCGGCCTACGGCATCGAGGCGCGCCAGCTCGACCAGGTCATCGAGGGCTGCCAGATGGACCTCGAGCAGACCCGCTACCTCGACTTCCCCGGCCTCGCGCGCTACTGCCACCTGGTGGCGGGCGTGGTGGGCGAGGTGGCGGCGCGCATCTTCGGCCAGACCGAGGCGCAGACCACCGCCTACGCACACAAGCTCGGCCTCGCGCTGCAGCTCACCAATATCATTCGCGACGTGGGCGAGGACGCCCTGCGCGGACGCATCTACCTGCCGGTCAACGACCTGCAGAAGCACGAGGTCAAGGCGCACGAGATCCTCAACCGTGTGCATTCCGAGCGCTTCGTCGCGCTGATGAAGTTCCAGGCGCAGCGCGCCCATGCCGCCTACGACGAGGCGCTGGCGCTGCTGCCCGCGGCCGACCGCCGCGCGCAGAAGCCCGGCCTGATGATGGCCAGCATCTACCGCACCCTGCTGCGCGAGATCGAACGCGACGACTTCCAGGTGCTGAACCAGCGCGTGAGCCTCACGCCCGTGCGCAAGCTGTGGCTGGCCTGGAAGGTGCAGGCGCTGGGCCGGCTGTGAGGCTGGCGGTCGTCGGCGCCGGCTGGGCCGGCCTGGCCTGCGCGGTCGAGGCCGTGCGCCAGGGCCATGCGGTCACCGTGTTCGAGGCCGCGCCCAACGCTGGCGGCCGCGCGCGCCGCGTCGACGATATGCACGGCATGGCGCTCGACAACGGCCAGCACATCCTGATCGGCGCCTATGCAGCCACACTGCAGTTGATGCGCGATGTCGGCGTCGATCCCGAGCGCGTGCTGCTGCGCCTGCCGCTGTCGCTGCGTTTCGCCGACGGTGGCGGCCTGCAGCTGCCGCGGCTGCTCGCGCCGCTCGACCTGCTGGTGGGCATCTTCCAGGCGCGCGGCTGGACCTGGCGCGACAAGTCCGCGCTGCTGCGCACCGCGATCGGCTGGCGCTTGAAGGGCTTTCGCTGCGACGCATCCACCACCGTGGCCGAGCTCTGCACGGGCCTCACGCCGCGCGTGATGCAGGAGCTGATCGAGCCGCTGTGCGTCTCGGCGCTCAACACCTCCGTCGCGCAATCGAGCGGCCAGGTCTTCCTGCGCGTGCTCCACGACGCGCTGTTCAGCGGCAGCGGCGGCGCCGACCTGCTGCTGCCGCGCGCCGACCTCGGCGCGCTGCTGCCCGACGCGGCGCTCGCCTGGCTGCGCGCGCATGCCGCGACCCTGCGCATCGGCCAGCGCGTGCGCGCGATCGCGCCCGAGGCGAAGACGTGGCGCGTCGACGACGAAGCCTTCGACCGCGTGGTGCTGGCCTGCGCGCCCTGGGATGCCGCGCGGCTGGTGCGCGCCAGCGGCCTGCCCGCCGAGGCCTGGTGCGCATGCACCGAGGCGCTGCGCTTCGAGGCCATCGCCACGATCTACCTGCGCGGTGCCACGCCGCTGGCCGAACCGATGCTCGCGCTGCGCAGCGACCCGGCCACGGCACCGGCCCAGTTCGTGTTCGACAAGGAACGGCTCTGCGGCCTGCCGGGCGTGCTCGCGATGGTCGTGAGCGCGAACGAGACGCCGCGCGAGCTGCTCGAGACGCAGGCGCTCGCGCAGGCGGCCGCGCAACTGGGCCAGGCCGGCCTGCAGGTCGTGCAGACCGTGGTCGAGAAGCGTGCGACCTTCGCCTGCACGCCTGGACTGGCGCGGCCACCGGTCACCATCGCGCCCGGCCTGCTGGCCTGCGGCGACTATGTGGCAGGCCCCTACCCCGCCACGCTCGAAGGCGCGGTGCTCAGCGGCCTGGCCGTTGCGAGGACGGCCGCATGAGCAGCGAGTTGCGCTACCTCAACTTCGACTACAGCGAGGACGCCGACGGCCATGGGAGCTTCGATGCGATGGCCTCGGTCGCGCCCGAGCGCCTGGGCGAGGTGCAAGCCGAGATCGACCGGGTGCTGGCCTGGGCCGAGGCCGCCTTTCCCGATGCGCGCGGCGCACTCGACGAGGGAGCGGTGTGGGACTGCGACCTGCAGCACACGCGCGACGATGCGCGTTTCGAGACCCTGGCCCTCTCGCTGAGCGGCACGGCCGATTTCTGCGCCGCGCTGCGCGAGCGCTTCGGCTTGGATTAAGCGGCAGTCTTGTTGCGCAACCGCAGCAGGCTCAGCCCCAGCAGCACGAACGCACCGCCCGAGACCTTGTTGAACAGCCGCGTGCGGCGCGGGTCCGACAGCTGCTTGCGCAGCAGGCGCGCCAGCAGCACGTAGAAGGCGTGCGACAGCACCGAGGCGGCCGCGAAGGTGGTGGTCAGCACCGCGAACTGGGTGGCGATCGGCGCGTCCTGCGTGAGGAACTGCGGGAACAGCGCCGAGAAGAACAGGATGCTCTTCGGATTGGTCAGCGCCACCGTCAGGCCATGGCCGAACAGGCGCCAGCTCGAACGCGGCGAGCCCGCCGCCGAGGCGCCCTGCAGGTCGGCGAACACGCTGCCCTGGCTGCGCCACTGCTTGATGCCGAGGTAGATCAGGTAGGCCGCGCCCGCCAGCTTCAGCACCATGAAGGCATGGGCCGAGGTCGAGAGCACCACGCCCAGCCCGGCCATCGCGGCGGCCGACACCATGAACAGCCCGGTCGCATTGCCCAGCGAGCTGATCATCGCGCGGCGCGGCCCCACGGACATGGAGTTCGACACCGCCAGCAGCACCGCGGGGCCGGGCGTGAAGGCGACGAGCAGGGTCACGCCGCAGAAGAGGAGCCAGTTGGACAGATGCATGGGGAGCTTTCGCGCGGCGCGCTCGCGCCGCAGGCCGGGGAAGCAAAACTATAGTCGGGCCACCCGTTCGCCGCAGCCGCGGCGGAAATTGCCCTCACGGCCCACCCTCCCCCTTCACCCCCACCATGGTCACCTGCTACCTGCGCTACATCGTCGACCCCTACAAGCTCGAGGAGTTCGAGCACTACGGCAAGCTCTGGATCCCGCTGGTCGAGAAGTTCGGCGGCCAGCACCACGGCTACTTCCTGCCTTCCGAAGGCGTCAGCAACGTGGCGCTCGCGATGTTCAGCTTTCCCAGCCTCGCGGCCTACGAGCAGTACCGCGCCGACTCGATGCAGGACGCCGACTGCCAGGCCGCCTTCCGCTATGCCGAGGAAACGCGCTGCTTCCTCAGCTACGAGCGCAGCTTCTTCCGTCCGGTCTTCGCCTGAGGATCAGGCGCCGAGCGCCACGCACAACGCGTGCAGGTTCGGCACGATCAGCTGCGGCCGCGCGCCATGCACCCAGGGCCGCTCGTCGCGCACCAGCCAGGCCGCCTGCATGCCGGCGTTGAGCGCGCCCACCACGTCGAGCTCGGCATCGTCGCCCACGTGCAGCACGTCCTTGGGCAGCAGGCCGACCGAGGCCGCGGCGGCGCGGAAGATCGGCGCATGCGGCTTGCCGCTGCCGAAGGCGCGCGCATTGAAGGCGGTGCGGAACCAGCGCGCCACGCCGGTCTTGTGGATGTCGGCATTGCCGTTCGACACCGCCACCAGCGGATAACGTTCGCTGAGCCACTTGAGCGCGGGCAGCGCATCGTCATAGAGCGTCACGCGCTGGCGCTCGGCGAAGAAGGCGTCGAAGGCCGGATCGGCCAGCGCCGGGTCCTCGCCCGCGCGGCGCAGCGCGGTGCGTATCGATTCGCGGCGCAGCGCGCTGAGGTCGTGCGCGAGGTCGGAACGCTCCTTGGCCGTGGCTTCGCGCAGCTCGCGCAGCACGCCCGGCGTGACCAGCAAGGCGGCCGTCTTCGGCGCCTCGCGCAGCAGCCAGGCATGCAGCACGGCCTCCGCACGTTCGATGGTCGGCCAGATCGGCCAGAGGGTGTCGTCGAGGTCGAGGGTGATGGCGCTGATGCGCTTCAGATCGAGCGGCGCGTTGCTCGCGGGGACCGTGGGGTCGGAAGTCATGCCCGAGAATATCGCATGCCTCCAAGTCCCTCGCTCGCCCCCGGCAACGCTCCCCGCAGCACCGCCGTCCTCTGGTGCAACCTGGGCTCGCCCGATGCCCCCACCGCCGCCGCCGTGCGCAGCTATCTCGCGGACTTCCTCGGCGATCCGCGCGTGGTCGAGATCCCGCGCCTGCTCTGGCTGCCGATCCTGCACGGCATCATCCTGCGCGTGCGGCCCGCGAAGTCGGCCGCCAAGTACGCGAGCATCTGGCTGCCCGAGGGCTCGCCGCTCAAGGTCTGGAGCGAACGGCAGGCGCAGCGCCTGGGCGACACGCTGGGCCGGCGCGGCCACCGCGTGGCGGTGCGCGATGCGATGCGCTATGCCAACCCGTCGATCGGCGCGCGGCTCGATGCGCTGCAAGCCGAAGGCGTCGAGCGCGTGCTCGTGCTGCAGGGCTATCCGCAGTACTCGGCCACCACCACCGCGAGCGTGATCGACGCCGTCAACGACTGGAGCCGCGCGCAGCGCAGCGTGCCCGAGTTCCGCTTCGTCAACCAGTTCCACGACGACCCCGGCTACATCGAGGCGCTCGCGCGGCGCATCGAGACGCACTGGCAGGACCAGGGCCGCGGCGAGGTGCTGCTGCTGAGCTTCCACGGCATTCCCGCGCGCAACATCGAGCTCGGCGATCCCTACCAGTCGCAGTGCCTCGAGACCGCGCGCCTGCTCGCCGCGCGCCTGGGCCTGGCACCCGCGCAATACCGCGTGACCTTCCAGTCGCGCTTCGGCAAGGCCAAATGGCTCGAGCCCTACACCGAACCCACGCTGCGCGAACTCGGCGCCGCGGGCGTGAAGCGCGTCGACGTGGCCTGCCCGGGCTTTCCGGCCGACTGCCTCGAAACGCTCGAGGAGATCGCGATGGAAGGCCGCGAGGCCTTCCTGCATGCGGGCGGCCAGCAGTTCAGCTACATCCCCTGCCTCAACGACGGACCGGCCTGGATCGACGCCCTCGCCGACATCGCCGAGCGCCATCTCGCGGGCTGGAGCACGCGATGAAGCCCGAGCTGCACGAGGCCAACCGCCTCTCGTGGAACGCCGCCACGCTCGCGCACAACAGCCACAAGGGCGACCAGGCGGCCTTCTTCCGCGACGGCGGCAGCACCCTGTTCCCCGAGGAGGCCGGCCTGCTCGGCGAGGTGAAGGGCCTGTCGGTGCTGCACCTGCAATGCAATGCCGGGCAGGACAGCCTGAGCATCGCGCGCCTCGGCGCCGAGGTGACGGGCGTCGACATCTCCGACGAGGCCATCGACTTCGCCACCCGGCTCTCGCGGCAGTCGGGCATCGCGGCGCGCTTCGTCCGCTCGGACGTCTACGACTACTTCCGCGACGCGCAGGCACGCGGCGAGCGCCACGACATCGTGTTCTGCTCGTACGGCACGCTGTGCTGGCTCTCCGACATCGCGGCCTGGGCACGCGGCGTGGCGCAGCTGCTCGCGCCCGGCGGCCGCTTCGTCTTCGTCGAGTTCCATCCGTTCGCGCTGGTGTTCGACCCGGCCTGGAAATTCCATTACGACTACTTCAACGACGCCCCCGTGCCCGAGGAAGGCGTGGGCGACTACGTGGCCGCGTCGGGCGATGGCCTCGTGCGCGAAGGCTATGAGCGCGGCGTGGAGAACTTCAGCAACCCGCACCCGAGCTTCGAATTCACCTGGGGCCTGGGCCAGGTGACGACGGCGCTGTCGCAGGCCGGACTGGTCATCGAGCGGCTCGACGAGTACCCGTACGCCAATGGCTGGAAGCCCTTCGAGGGCATGCGCGACATCGGCGGCCGCCGCATGGCGCCGCCCGAGGGCATGCCGCGCATTCCGCTGATGTATTCGATCCGCGCACGCAAGCCCTGACCTGCTGCGCTCAGCTCGCGGCACGGCGCGCCAGCAGCGCCTCGATCGCGGCTTCCATCTCGGCGTATTCGCCCTCGCCGAAATGCCGCCGCATCACCTGCCCCTTGGCGTCGACCAGATAGAACGCGGGCCAGTACTGGTTGTCGTAGGCCTTCCAGGTGGCGAAGCCGTTGTCCTGCGCCACCGGGTAGCGGATGCCGAAGCGCTCGATCGCGTCCTGCACGTTGCGCGTCGACTTCTCGTAGGCGAACTCGGGCGAATGCACGCCCACCACCACGAAGCCCTGGTCCTTGTACTTCTCGTACCAGCGCACCACGTGCGGCAGCGTGTGGATGCAGTTGATGCAGGAGTAGGTCCAGAAATCGACCAGCACCACCTTGCCGGCCAGCCCCCGCAGGGTGAGCGGCTCCGAGTTGAGCCACTTGTCGATGCCCGCGAACTCGGGGGCCTTGCCATAGTCGCGCAGGCCCGGCGACACGGCCAGCGCGCTGCGCACCGGCCATCCGCCGCCCACGGCCGCCACGAACGCGGAAGCGCCGGCGGCCAGCCCCGAGAACGCCCTTCTGGACAACATGTTCATGATCGCGAACCTCGCTCGAATGTCAGACCGACAGCGGTCAGGCGCGATTGTTCGCGGCACGCGCCGTGCGTGCGCAGGTGTCACGGCAATTTGAAGGTTGTCCCGGCAGCGTGAAGGTCGCCGGCCTTCGCGGTCTCAGAACTTGCCGAGATAGTCCATCTTGCCCACCGGCACGCCGGCGTTGCGCAGCACGTCGTAGGCGGTGGTGGCGTGGAAGAAGAAGTTGGGCAGCGCGAACTGCAGCAGGTAGCGCTGCGCGGTGAAATGCACCTCGGTGCCGCGCGCGGTGATGACCACCGGGCGGTCCTCGTGGCCATCGATCTGCGCGCGGTCCACGCCGAGCAGGAACTCCTCGGTCTTCGCGATGCGCACCAGCAGCTCGTCGTAGCTCTTCTCCTCGTCGGGGAAGCTGGGCGCGGTCACGCCCGCGATGCGCGCGGTGCCGAGCTTGCAGGCATCGCTCGCGCGCTGCACCTGGCCGGCCAGCGTGAGCATGTCGGGCGCGAGGCGCGCATCGACCAGGGTCGAGGGATCGATGCCGTTGGCTTGCGCATGGGCCAGGCCCTTGCCGAGCACGTGGCGAAGCTGGGCCAGCCCGCGGGTGAAGACCGGCACGGAAATGTCGTACATCGAAAGCGCCATGGTGCGAATGCCTCTGTGTGTTGCTGTGGGTGATGACCGGCGGCGATTGTGGAGGCCGCCGTCCCCTCAGCGGCCGGCGGCGCGAATAAACCCTTCGATGCACTCCAGTTGTTCGGGCACGTTGAGCGCGGGCGCGTGGCCGCAGCCCTGGATCTCGACCACCTCGAGCCGCCCCGCCGCGCCCGGGCCGCGATGCCGCATGGCCTCGACCACCTCGGGCAGCACCAGGTCGGACTCGGCGCCGCGCAGGCACAGCACCGGCGCCTCGACGGCGTCGTAGTGCGGCCAGATCAGGTAGTCGTCCTCGCGCGTGCTGAACTGGCGCACCATCGCCGGGTCGTAGTGCGGCGTGACGCGGCCGTCGGGCAGCCGGCGCGTCGAGGTCTCGGCGAGCCGGCGCCACTGCGCGTCGCTGAGCCAGCCATAGGGCTTGTAGACGCCGCGAAAGAAGGTCTCGAGTTCGCTCACCGTGTCGAAGGCCGGCGGGTTGCCGGCATAGGCGCGGATGCGCTCGATCGCGGCCTGCGCGAGTTCGGGCGCGTTGTCGTTGAGCACCAGGCTCGCGATGCGTGCCTTCATGCGCGGCACGACCAGGCCGCCCGCGCAGACGGTGCCGATCGCGCCGCCCATCGAGGTGCCGACCCAGTGCACGCGCTCTAGCTTCAGTTCGTCGCACAGCGCCTCGGCCAGTTGCGCATAGAACGCGAGCCGGTACTCCTCGTCGGGCAGCGGGCTCCACTGGCTCAGGCCGCGGCCGATGGTGTCGGGGCAGATCACGCGGAAGCCGCGCGCGGCGAAGTGCTCGGCCAGCTCGTCCATGTCGCGGCCGGTGCGCGCCAGGCCGTGCCAGGCGATCAGCACCTGCGGGTCGGGCTCGGCCGTGGGCCAGTCCAGCCAGTGGATCTCGCGGCCCGCGAGCCGTGCATAGTGGGAGGAAGGAACGATGCGGGAAGTCATGAGGTCGCTCATCGCGCGGCGCTGGCGCGGCGGGCCCGCAGCTTGCCGACGATGCCGGTGGGGAAGTAATAGACGGACAGCACGAACAGCACGCCGAGCCACAGCAGCCAGCGGTCGGGCGACAGCAGCGCGGCCAGCCACGGCAGGCCGCTCGCGGCCTCGCTGCCCATGCGCAGCAGATCCTGCAGGTAGCTCTGCGCGACCACGAACAGCACGGCGCCGATGGCCGCGCCGTAGATCGTGCCCATGCCGCCGATCACAACGATCAGCAGCACGTCGACCATGATCTCGAAGCTCAGCGAGGTGTCGGGACCGTTGTAGCGCAGCCAGATCGCGAGCATGGCGCCGGCCAGCGTGGCGAACAGCGCCGACAGCACCGCGGCCGTGGTGCGGTAGACCACCACGCGGTAGCCGATCGCCTCGGCACGGAACTCGTTCTCGCGGATCGCCTGCAGCACGCGGCCGAAGGGCGAGTTGACGATGCGCAGCATCGCCAGCACCAGCACCACGGCCGCCACGAACAGCAGGTAATAGCACAGCAGACGACCGTCGAGCGAGACGCCGAGGAAGGGCTCCTCCGCGAACTCGAAGCTCGGCGAGATCAGCTCGGGCAGCTTGAAGGTCAGGCCGTCCTCGCCGCCGGTGAAGTCCGACAGCTGCGAGGCCAGGGTCTGGAAGGCCGAGGCCACGGCCAGCGTGATCATCGCGAAGAAGATCGCGCGCACGCGCAGCGAGAACAGGCCGATGGCGAACGAGAGCACCAGCGAGACCGCGAGCGAGGCGCCCAGGCCCAGCAGCACCGCGCCCCAGTCGGGCCCGAGCCGCGAGGCCGAGATCGCGATGCCGTAGGCACCGATGCCGAAGAACATGGTGTGGGCGAAGCTCACGATGCCGGTGTAGCCCAGCAGCAGGTCGAAGCTCGCGACCAGCACCACGAACACCAGGATCTTGGCCGCGACGCTGAGCGCCTTCACGCCCGGGAACAGGAAGGGCGCGAAGGCCAGTGCGAGGAACAGCGCCACCAGCAGCACGGCCAGCAGGCGGCTTCGGGGCATGTCGTTGGAGAGGAGTCGTTTCAGGAACATGGCTCGGTCCTCAGCGGTTCGCCACCGGATACACGCCCTGCGGACGCCACAGCAGCACGGCCACCATCAGGAAGATGCTCGCGAACTGCGTGAGCGCGGGCAGCACGAAGCCGATGTAGTTGGTCATCAGCCCGACGAGCAGCGCGCCGAGCAGCGCGCCGCCGGTGGAGCCGAGGCCGCCGATGATGATGACGATGAAGATCAGCACGTTGACCTGCGCGCCCATCTGCGGCACCAGGTTCTGCTGGAACAGGCCCCACATCACGCCGCCCAGCCCGGCCAGCGCGCTGCCGACCACGAACACGCCGACGAACAGGCGGCCGATGCGGTAGCCGAGCGACTCGACCATCTCGCGGTCCTGCACGCCGGCGCGGATCAGGAGGCCGATCTTGGTGCGGCTCAGGGTCCAGGCCAGCAGGCCGAACACCACCACGCCTACCGCCACCGCGAGCAGCCGGTACTTGCTGATCGCCGCGTCGCCCACCAGCAGCGAGCCGCGCAGCGCCTCGGGCAGCGGCAGCGGCACCTGCGCCGGACCCCAGATCACCTTGATCAGTTCCTCGCCGATGATCATGCCGCCCATCGTGATGAGGATCTGCTTCAGGTGCTGGCCGTAGACCGGCCGCACGATGAAACGCTCGAAGGCCAGGCCGACCGCACCGGCCACCGCCATCGCGACCAGCATGGCCGGGAATACCGCCACCAGGTTGCGCCACAGTTCCTGCGAGCCGGTCCAGTCGCCCATCAGGCCGAGCACGCTGCTGGCCACGAAGGCGCCCAGCGCGATGAAGACGCCGTGGCCAAAGTTCAGCACGTCCATCAGGCCGAACACCAGGGTGAGGCCCGAGGCGATGATGAAGATGATCATGCCCATCGCCAGGCCCGCGACCGTGAGCGTGAGCCAGGTCGAGAACGAGCCCGTGAGCGGCAGCGCGACCAGCGCGAGAACGGGCACCAGCAGCAGCGGCTTCCAGTCGAATTCGAGTTTCATAGGGCCAATCCGAGCAGCGACTGCTGCAGTTGCGCATCGGCCGCGAAGGCCGCCATCGAGCCGCTGTGCACCACGCGCCCGTTGTCCATCACCGCGACCGCGTCGCCGAGGCGCAGCGCGAAGTTGATGTTCTGTTCCAC
Organism: Variovorax sp. PDC80; assembly: GCF_900115375.1. NCBI lineage: Bacteria > Pseudomonadati > Pseudomonadota > Betaproteobacteria > Burkholderiales > Comamonadaceae > Variovorax > Variovorax sp. PDC80. The sequence continues at coordinate 46,605 of NZ_FOWG01000005.1, forward strand.
CAGCAGGATCGTGACGCCGCTGCGCTTGAGCTCGTCGAAGGCGTCGATCATGTTGTTGATGATGGCCGGCGCGAGGCCCTTGCTGGGCTCGTCGACGATCAGCAGCTCGCGCGGCTCGACGATGGCGCGCGACACGGCCAGCATCTGCTTCTGCCCGCCCGAGAGCTTGCCCGCGGGGTGGTTCCAGAACTTCTCGACCGCGGGGAACAGCTTGAAGATCCACGCGAGGCGCGTGTCGTCCATCTGCTGCGCGTTTTTCGCGCCGCGCGCGGCCAGCAGCATGTTCTCCTTCACCGTGAGGTCGGAGAAGATGCCCATGTTCTCGGGCACGTAGGCGATGCCCAGCTCGGCGATCTGCGGCGTGCGCAGGGCCGTGATGTCGCGCTCGCCGAAGCGCACCCTGCCCTGCGACGCATGCCACAGGCCCATGACGGTGCGCAGGGTGGTGGTCTTGCCCGCGCCGTTGCGGCCCAGCAGCATCGTGAGCTGGCCCTTGGGCACGGCGAGGTCGACGCCGTGCAGGATGTGATAGGCCCCGATGTGCGTGTGCACGCCCTCGAGGGTCAACAGATTGGTGCTCATGCCGTGGCCTCCTTCGCGATGCCCAGGTAGGCTTCCTGCACCACCGGCGAGGCGATCACGGTGGCCGGATCGCCGTCGGCCACCAGCGTGCCGTTGTGCAGCACGATGATGCGGTCGGCGAGCTCGCGCACCACGTCCATCTTGTGCTCGACCAGCAGGATGGTCTTGCTGCGGTCCTGCTTGAGCTGGCGGATCAGGTCGAGGATCACGGGCGCCTCGGCCGCGTTCATGCCGGCCGTGGGCTCGTCGAACATGAAGACCTTGGGCTCGAGCGCCATCAGCAGCGCCACCTCGAGCTTGCGCTGGTCGCCGTGCGGCAGGCTGGCCACGGTGGCGTGCTCGCGCGACTTGAGGTTGGTCTGCGCCAACAGCTCGTCGGCGCGCGCGGTCAGCGCCGCATGGTCGCTCCAGATGCTCCAGAGGTTGAGCCCGCGGCGGTGCGCGCCCTCGCGCGTGGCCTGCACCGCGAGGCGCACGTTCTCCAGCACCGTGAGGTTGGGGAACAGGTTGGTGAGCTGGAAGGCCCGCCCCAGCCCGGCGCGGGTGCGGGCCGACGGCGACAGCCCCGACAGCGGCTGGCCGTCGAGCGACACCGTGCCCGCGCTCGCCTTGAGCTGGCCCGAGATCAGGTTGAAGTAGGTGGTCTTGCCCGCGCCGTTCGGGCCGACGATGGCCGTCAGCGTGCCCGGCGCGAATGCGCAGCTCACGCCATTGACGGCCACGTGCCCGCCGAAGCGGATGGTCAGATCTCGGGTCTCAAGCATCGTTGGTCATTGCGAAAACGAAAAATCCAGGAAGGTCGACCGGCCTCAACAGCTGCCGATCACGTAGTAGTTGGGGCCGGTCTGCTTCAGCGTGGTGGTCACGTAGATGTTCCACAGGCCCATCGATTGCCCTGAGCCGTAGGCATAGGTCAGGCCCCACAGCGCATAGGCGCGGCCGGCCACCGTGTGGGCGTAGTTGCTCGCGGTGAAGCAGGTGCCGCCGCCGCTGCCGCCGGTGGTGGTGCCGGTGGCGGCGGTCGACATCGCGCCCTCGACATTGGCCGCGGTCAGGCCGGTCACGGTCCAGCTGTAGCTGGTCGAGGGCGCCAGGCCGGTGTCGGTGTAGCTGGTGCCGGCCACGGGCGAGGCGTTGACCTTGCTGCCGCCGCGGTAGACGTTGTAGCCGCTGGCGCCGGCCACGGCGGTCCAGCCGATGACCATGCTGCTGCTGGTCGCGCCCGAGGTGCCCACGCCGGTGGGCGCGGGCAGCGCGCTGCCGCCTCCGCCGCCGGTCAGGCGGTCGACCATGGCCTTGACGGCCGCCATCTGCGGGCCGGACTTCTTGGCGTAGTTGACGCTGCCGTAGCCCCACCAGTCCCAGCAGCTGTTGGTGGCCGCGGTGCTGGTCTGCGGATAGACCAGCACGATGTTGTTGGTGTCGGCCCAGCGGTTGTAGCCGGTCTTCTTCACGTACTGGTCGCCCACGTCCGTGTAGTTCTGCTTGCAGCCGTGCAGCACCACGTGCACGCGGCAGCTGTTGCCGCTGCCGGCCGCGCAGGCCGCGGGCGTGTAGAGCCAGCCGGTGGCGGCCATGCCCGAGCCGCCCGAGAACTCGCCCTGGTTGAACTCGGTGAAGCTGCCGCCCAGCGTGCCGTTGTTGCGTGCGTTGAGCGGGCCGTAGAGGTGCTTGAGGATCTCGCCCGCGAGATCGAAGCCGCAGTTGTTGATGTAGGGCGAGGCCGTGGTGGCGCAGGCGGCGCCGTAGTCGTCGGTGACCATCGCATGGCCTGCGCCGAGGTTGTTCTTGTAGACCGTGTTGGCCGCCGGCACGAAGCTCTGGTAGTAGGTCTTGAGGTCGTCCATCACCGGCTGCTTGACCGTGTTGTCGGAGGTGCCCGAGAACAGGTAGACCTTCGAGCCCGTGAGGTTCGACACCGGGTCGATCGCGCCGCTGGCGGCCCAGCTGTTGGTGGTGCTCACGAGCGTGGACACCGGGATGCTGCTCGCATGCGTCATGCAGCGGCCCGTGGCGTTGAGCACCGAGCCTTCGGCGCAGTAGTACGGGCCGCCGGCCACCACGCCGGCGCCGCGCTTGAAGGTGGCCGAGTAGGCCACGTGCAGTTGCACCGCCATGAAGCCGCCGGCCGACAGGCCGGACACGCTGACCTCCGCCGGGTTCGCGCCGAGCGCCGGCAGCGGCACCGCCGCCGCCGCGCCCTGCGCGGCCACCGCCATGGCCGCGGCCATGGCCAATCTCTTCCAGTTCCAATTCATCGCTGGCATCGCTGTCTCCTTCCGTTATGGGTGTAAGAACGCTGCTTGGCTGATCGAGGACTCGGCCGTGGAGCGCGCCGCCCGCGCGGACGCAGGCTGGCGCTTCGCCCGGCGGCCATCCGGGGCGAAAGAGAAAGAAAACGGTGGGCGGCGCTCGGCGCCGCGTTCAGGTGGCGGGAAGCGCCGGACTCAGCGCTTGTTCTTGATCGGGATGTCCATTTCCTCGGGCTTGATCTCGTGCACCAGCTCCGGCACGCCCCAGGCGAACGCCGGGTCGACCTTGATCTTGAAGTGGTACATCGACTGCATCGCCTGGTGGTCTTCCTTGCGGAAGGTCATCTTGCCCTTGGGCGTGTCGAAGCTCATGCCTTCCATGGTGCTGATGAGCTTGTTGGTGTTGGTGTCGCCGTTGGTCTTCTTGAGCGCCGTCACCACCGCCATCGCGGCCGAGAAGCCGCCGGCCGTGAAGAAGTCCGGCGGCGTCTTGAATTCCTTGTAGTGCGCCGCGACCATCGCCTCGTTCACCGGGTTCTTCGGGATGCCGAAGTAGTAGTAGGCCGCGCCTTCCATGCCCGGCAGCGCCTTGTAGGCCGCCATGGCCGGCAGGATGTTGCCGCCGGTGGCGATCTCGATGCCGTAGCGCTTGAGGTCGAGGTCGACGATCTTGAACGGGTTGCCCGCGCCGGCCCAGACGATCCAGATGATCTTGCGGCCCGGCTGGTCCTTGAGCTTGTCGATCAGGCGCTGGGCGCCGGCCGTGAAGTCGGTGGTGGCGGGCGGCAGGTACTCCTCGTGGACCAGCTTGGCCTTCTTGAGCGCGGCACCGAAGGCCTTCACGCCGTCGCGGCCGAAGGCGTTGTCCTGCGCCAGCGTGGCGACCGTCACGCCGGCCTTGTCGACGGCCACCGCGTTGGAGATCGCGTCCTGGCTCGAATTGCGGCCGGTGCGGAAGATGTACTTGTTCCACTTGTCGCCGGTGATCGAGTCGGCCACGGCGGGCTCGACCAGCAGGATCTTCTTGTACTCCTCGGCCACCGGCAGCATCGCCAGCGCCACGCCCGAGGCGGTCGGGCCGACGGCCAGCGCGGCCTTGTCGTCGGAATAGGCCGCGGCCAGCAGCGACTTGCCGAGGTCGGGCTTGCCCTGGTCGTCCTTCTCGATCACGACCAGCTTCTTGCCCGCGACGGTCATCGTGCCCTCGGTGGCGTAGTTCAGGCCCATCATGAAGCCGGTCTGCGTCTGCTTGCCGTAGGCCTCGAGCGCCCCGGTCTTGCTGTAGATGTGGGCGATGCGGATCTCCCCGGACTGGGCCCAGGCGGGTGCGGCGGCGGCACAGGCGGCGAGCGCGGCCAGAGCGACGAGGTGGCGACGGTTCATTCGTTGTCTCCTGATAAAGATGACTGAATATTGCACACTTCGTGCCACGCGCTAAACCGTTGATAACAAAGGTTTCTCCATTCGGAGAAAGCGCGATTCGGCTGAATTCAGAACAGTCGGCGTGTCTGAATTTCAGGCGATTGTCTATTTTTCAGTCAGGGTTTTCGCGGAGGCCCGGCGCTCCTCGATCCATTGCCTGAACTGCCGCTCGGCCTGCAGCCGGAATTCGTTGCGCGCGTGGTTGCAGGCCGCATGGGCCAGCCGCCGGTGCTTGGGCGAACGCACGCCGCCCAGCGTGGCGTCGACCAGGTGCTCGATGGTGGCCGATTCGGGCCGGCCATGCGGCTCCTCGAAGTCCATCGGCAGGCCGCACCAGTGGCAGTTGGGGCCGAAGGTGGAACGCAGGGCGCGGACGCTCACAGGCTGGCGTACTCGAGGATTTCCTGGCCCATCAGCGTGCAGTCCTTGCCCGCCACGTGATAGATCAGGCGCATGCGGTAGTTGCCCTTGTAGATCGAGCCCCAGACCTCGAGCACGCGGAACTGCTGCGCCTTGTTGGCGGGGTTGCGCAGCGGCGGCAGCTCCTTGACCTCGGAGCCGACGCGGATGCGATCGTCCTCGCCGAAATGGAACACCAGCAGCTTCTTCGCGCGCGAAACCGCCTCGTCGGCGCAGGGCGGCGCGGCCAGGGCGGCGCCGGCACAGGCGCACGATGCGGCGAGAACGAGGGAGCGGATCGGTGTCTTCATGGAAGGCTCTGGTGGAAGGCAGGTTCGCAGGCGGGTGGAGGCCGCATTGTCAGGTGGGCGTGTCGACCTCGTCCCACTCGCGGTCCTCGAAGCGCACCAGCCAGTTCAAGGCGCGATGCCGCTCGGCGATCACGCCCGCATCGAGTTCCGGCGGCACGGGGACCTGCTGGAGCCCGGCCTGACGTACGCGCCAGTGCAGGCGGTAGTGCAGGTCGAGCGCATCGAGGATTTCGCCTTCGCCGCGCATGCGCAGCGAACGCAGCGCGCCCGGCAGGTCGCGGGCTTCCAGCATCGTGCGCGCGGCGAGCGGCACGTCGCAGATCGCGCCGGGAAAAGGCAGCGCATCGACCAGGCCCATCGCCCACTCGAGCAGATACAGGCACTCGTAGCGCCAGCCGAACTGGACGACATCGGACGCCAGCGGTTCGGGGTCCGAGAGGAAAGCCTGCTCCGCCGGCGTGAGATGCGCCCGTGCCGAGGGCAGCCGCTCGAACAGGTCCTCGGGCGCCAGTGGCTCCTTGCTCGCGAGGGACTCGGCCCGCGCCGATACCGCGAGCAGCGCGAAGGCCCGGCCCGTGATCTCCTGCGGCGTGCGCAACCGCAGCTCGGGCTCGCAGACCAGCGGCGGCAGGTGGCGCGGGACCTCGATGCCCCGCGCCGCGAGCGCTGCCTCGGTGCGTGCCTTGCGCTCCCAGGCCTCGGACGGATAGGGCAGCGCGGCTTCGCCATCGGGCTCCTCGCCCGCCGCCGACAAGAGGATGCGCCCCCGGGGATCGCGAATGCTGCCGTCGGGCAGGAACACGATCGCGTTCGCGCGCACGGCCCAGTCCGAGAACGCATCGAGCAGGCCCTCGTCGATCGACAGGCTCAGGTGCTGGCGCACGCGCTGGACATGACGCATCACGTGATAGCGGTTGCGCGACATCGTGCCGTCGCCGCGGCTCAGCACGTAGCCGACGAAGCCGGCCAGGTGGGGCGCGAGTTCGGGGTCCGACAGATCGCGGCGACCCTGCAGGGCATGGGGAAACTCGAGCGCCGGTACATCGGCTCGCGTGCAGTAGGCGTTGACCAGGACCCGCTCGCCCTGCCCGGCCTCCTCGGAGCGGCTTGGCGCCGGCCGGCCCAGCGCCCCCTTCAATCGCGTCAACAGGCCCTTCATCGATGCTCTCCTCCTTCGTGGTCCGCGCTCGGCGCGCGGGTCAATGCGCCTGGTTCGTCATGCGCTCGTACAAGGTCGCCCGCGAGATGCCCAGCAGCCGCGAGGTCGCGAGCTTGTTCCCCCCGGTCGCCGCCAGCGCCGCGCCGATCGCGCGGCGCTCGAGCTCGGCCACCTGCTGCGCGAGCGGCCGCAGCAGCGCGGCCTCCTCGTCGGCATCGTGGGCGTCGCGCAGCGCGGCAGGCTGCGCGATCTGCTCGAGGCCGGCTTCGCGCAGGATGCGCTCGAGCTGCGCCGCGTCGATGCGCTGCGAGTCGCTGCGCATGGTCACCTGCTCGAGCACGTTGCGCAGCTCGCGGATGTTGCCGCGCCAGTGCTGGCCGGCCAGCAGCGCAAGCGCATCGGGCGTGAGCTCGGGCGGGGCCTCGCCGCTGCGCAGCGCCATGTCCTCACCGAGCGCCTCGACCAGCGCCGGGATGTCGGAGCGCCGCTCGCGCAGCGGCGGCACGCGCAGCGGCAACACGTTGAGGCGGTAGTAGAGGTCCTCGCGGAACTGGCCGCGGCGCACCAGCTCGGGCAGGTCGCGCGAGGTGGCGGCGATCACGCGCGCATCGAAGGGAATCAGCTTGTTCGAACCGAGCGGCTCGATCTCGCCCTCCTGCAGCGCACGCAGCAGCTTGGCCTGCAGGCCCAGCGGCATGTCGCCGATCTCGTCGAGGAACAGGCTGCCGCCGTCGGCCAGCTTGAACTTGCCCTCGCGCCCGCGCTTGTCGGCGCCGGTGAAGGCGCCCGGCGCGACGCCGAAGAACTCGGCCTCGAGCAGGGTGTCGGGCACGGCCGCGATGTTGAGGCTCACGAACTGGCCCCTGGCGCGCGCCGAGGCCGCATGGATCGCATGCGCGAGCAGCTCCTTGCCGGTGCCGGTCTCGCCGAGCAGCAGCACCGGGCTCGCCGACTGCGCGGCGCGGCGCGCATGGCGCTTGACCTCGACCGCGGCCGGGCTGCTTCCGATGAAGCTCGCGAAGGTGTACTTGGAACGCCGCTGGCCCTCGGCCGCCTGCTGGTAGAGCGGGTTGTTGCGCTGGCTCGCGAGCTCGCGCCGCGCATCGTCGAGGTCGCGCTGCAGCAGCGCGAACTTGCTGATCAGCGGCTGCAGGGTGGTCTCGGGCTGGTCGAACAGCACGATGCCGATGGCGCCGATCACCTCGCCCGCGCCGTCGGCACGCTCCTCGCGCAGCGGGATGCGGCTCACGACGAAGGTGCCGGCCTTGTTGGTCAAGAGGTCGATCAGGATCGGCTCGCCGCTCTCGAGCACGCGGCGCATCTGGGTGTTGGGGATCACGTCCTCCACCATGTGGCCGAGGAACTGGTCGATCGACGAGAAGCCCAGCGCGGGCAGGAAGCGCCGGTAGCCCTCGTTGACCCAGACGATGCGCCCGCTGCGGTCGACCAGGAACATGCCCTGGCTCATGCGCGAGAACAGGTGGAACATGGAACGCGCGGCCAGCGCGAGGATGCCGTCGGCATCGAGCGGCAGGGCGGAGGGCGCGGCGGCGGTGGAGGCAGGCATGCGCGGATCGTAGCCTGCATCAATCCGCAACAAATCCGGCATCGCCGGCCGGCGCGGCCGGGTCAGAATGCACGGGCGCGCGAGCCGGCACCGCGATCGAAAACCACACCAGGAACAGGGTGCCGCCGCCAGGCAGCGATGGGCCCCCTCCCCGCCACCCACGCGCCCCGCCAGAACGCTTCGCCCCGCTCCCGATCGCCCACCGTCCTGCGTTGCACCTTGTCTTCAGGAGACCTTCAGCATCGCCTCAGGCGAGCCTAAGTTAATCAATCGTTTGATTTTCGGCATGGTGTAATCGCCCGCATGAAGTCCACGGCTCCTCCTTCGACGCCGCCGGCGGAAAAGACCGCCGCCGCCCCGCGCGCGCCCCGCAGCGACGGCGCCGAGGCGCGCCAGCGGCTGCTCTACACCGCGCTGCGGCTGTTCGCGCAGAAGGGCTTCGCCAAGACCTCCACGCGCGAGATCGTGCGCGAGGCCGGGGTCAACATCTCGGCCATCAGCTACTACTTCGGCGACAAGGCCGGCCTCTACGCCGCCACCTTCAGCGAGCCCATGGGCGGCAACGCGGGCGACTTCGTGGCGCTCTACGCCGCGCCCGGCCTCTCGCTCGAGGAATCGCTGCGCATCTTCTTCGCCAAGATGGTCGAGCCCTTCGACCAGGGCGAGGTGGTGCGCCAGTGCATCCACCTGCACATGCGCGAGATGCTCGAGCCCACCAGCCTGTGGGCCAAGGAGCTCGAGCGCGACATCAAGGACCCGCACCGCGCGATCGCCGCGATGCTGTGCCGCCATCTCGGCGTGGCGCGCGCCGACGACGACATCCACCGGCTGACCTTCGCGATCACGGGCCTCGCGATGCAGCTGTTCGTGAGCCAGGACGTGATCGAGGCGATCCGCCCCGCGCTGCTGCGCACGCCGCGTGCCGTCGACACCTGGGCCCGGCGCCTCGCCGGCTACGCGGTGGCGCTGGTCGAGGCCGAGGCGCAGCGCCGCGCCGCCGAACCGGTGCCGCCCGCGCGCACGCAGGCGCCCCGCCCCCCATCCCGCTCCGGGAGAAAGACAGCATGAGACGAGTTCCACGACCGATCGCCATCCTCTGCCTCCAGGCAGGCCTCGGGCTCGGCCTGGCCACCGGCCTCGCCGGCTGCGGCCTGACCCGCCCGCCCGCCGCGGTCGGCGCGAGCGCCCCCGCGCAATGGCATGCGCCGCTGCCGCATGGCGGCTCGCTCGCCCAGCTGGCCGAATGGTGGCGCCAGCTCGACGATCCCTTGCTGGTCGACCTGATCGCGGCCGCCGAGGGCGCGAGCCCCAACGTGGCGAGCGCCGCGGCGCGGCTGGCCGAGGCGCGCTCGACCCGCGTGCAGGCCGGCGCCGCGCTGCTGCCCAGCCTCGATGCGACGGGCTCGGCGAGCCGGGGCACCGCAGGGCTCACGGGCGGCACGCCATCGGGAAGCAGCGGCGGCACCAGCTCGGGCTCGGGCAGCACCTCGGCCACCACGCCGATCACCACGCTACAGGCCGGCCTGCAGACCAAGTGGGAGATCGACCTGTTCGGCCGCCTGCGCGCCGACCGCGACGCGGCCGTGCAGCGCGAGCGCAGCGCCGATGCCAAGTGGCACGAGGCGCGCGTGTCGGTCGCGGCCGAGACCGCCAACGCCTATTTCGCCGAGCGCGCCTGCCAGCAGCAGCTGCGCGTGGCCGAATCCGATACCCGCTCGCGCGGCGAGACCGCGCGCCTGACCGACCTGTCGATGCGCGCCGGCTTCACCGCGCCGGCCGATGCCGCGCTCGCGCGCGCCAGCGCCTCCGATGCCTCGGGCCGGCTGACGCAGCAGCGCGCGCAGTGCGCGGTGCAGCGCAAGGCGCTGGTGGCGCTCACGGGCATTGCCGAGACCGAGCTCGAGACCCGGCTCGCGGCCGCGCCCGCGCAGCGCGCGCTGCCGACCGTGGGCCGCATCGACAGCGTGCCGGCCAACGCCATCGCCCAGCGGCCCGACGTCTACGCGGCCGAACTCGGCGTGGCCGCGGCCAGCGCCGACGTGGGTTCGGCCGAGGCCGAGCGTTATCCCCGGCTCACCATCTCCGGCAACATCGGCCGCACGGGCTTTCGTGTCAGCGGCTTCCGCGAATCGATCGAGACCTGGACCGTCGGCCCGGTGGCGCTCACCGTGCCGCTGCTCGACGGCGGCGCGCGCGCGGCCAATGCCGACGCGGCCAAGGCGCGCTACACCGAGGCCGTGGCGCTCTACCGCGCCAACGTGCGCCAAGCGGTGCGCGAGGTCGAGGAGGCGCTGGTCAACCTCGACGCCACCGATGCGCGCACCGGCGACGCCGACACCGCGGTGCAGAACTACCAGGCCTCGTTCAATGCCACGCAGGCGCGCTTCGACAGCGGCCTGGCGAGCCTGTTCGAGCTCGAGGATTCGCGCCGCACGCTGTTCAGCGCGCAGACCGCGCGCGTCTCGCTGCAGCGCGAGCGCGCCGAGGCCTGGGTCGCGCTGTACCGCTCCATGGGCGGCGGCTGGACCCGCCCGGGCACCGCGGCAGCCGCCGTCGAAGCCGCGCCGAAGCGCGTCCCCGTGACCATCATCACCACGCCGGGCCGCACCCTCACCATCTACCGCTCCTCCACCCCGGCCGCCAAGGTCGCGACGTCGCCATGAAAAGCCCCTCCCGCTCCACCCTCATCGTCGTCCTGGTCGCCGTGGCCGCCATCGCCGCGGCGCTGTTCCTGTTCGGCCGCGGCAAGCCCGCCGATGCACCGGCGCAACAGGGCCAGCAGGCGCCCGCCAAGGATGGCAAGGCCGCGCCGTCGCGCCCCGTGCTCACGGTCACCATCGGCCAGCCCGAGACCACCGAGCTCGCGGTGACGCTCGCGGCCAACGGCAACGTCGCGGCCTGGCAGGAGGCCAGCGTGGGTTCCGAATCGAACGGCCTGCGGCTGGCCGAGGTGCGCGTCAACGTCGGCGATGTGGTGAAGAAGGGCCAGGTGCTCGCCACCTTCTCGCCCGAGACGGTTCAGGCCGACATCGCGCAGGCCAAGGCCTCGCTGGCCGAGGCCCGCGCCACCGCGGCCGATGCGGCCGGCAATGCGGCGCGCGCGCGCACCCTGCAGGCCACGGGCGCGCTGAGCCAGCAGCAGATCAACCAGTACCAGACCAGCGAGCAGACCGCGAAGGCGCGCGTCGAGGCCGCCGAGGCGGTGCTGGCGGCGCAGCAGGTGCGCGGCCGCAACACGCAGGTGCTGGCGCCCGATGACGGCGTGATCTCCGCGCGCAGCGCCACCGTGGGCAGCGTGGTGTCGGCCGGCACCGAGCTGTTCCGGCTGATCCGCCAGGGCCGGCTCGAATGGCGCGCCGAGGTCACCTCGGCCGAGATCGCGCGCATCGCGCTCGGCACGCCGGTGTTCGTGGTGGGCGCCAGCGGCGCGCAGGTGCAGGGCAAGGTGCGCAGCATCGCGCCCACGGTCGATCCGCAGACGCGCGCGGCGCTGGTCTACGTCGACCTGCCGCCGGTGCAGCAGAACACCGGCATCAAGGCCGGCATGTTCGCGCGCGGCGACTTCGAGCTCGGCCGCAGCAGCGCGCCCACGGTGCCACAGAGCGCGATCGTGCCGCGCGACGGCTTCAACAACCTGTTCCTGCTGAAGGACGACAACCGCGTCTCGCAGCTCAAGGTGCAGACCGGCCGCCGCGTGGGCGACCGCGTGGAGATCACGAGCGCGCTGCCGCAGGGTGCGCGCATGGTGGTCCAGGGCGCGGGCTTCCTCAACGACGGCGACCTGGTGAAGGTGGTCGATGCGCCGGCGCGCTCCCCGGCCGCCGCGGCATCGGCCCCGGCCGCGCCATCCGCCGGCAACGGCAAGTAAGCCAGCCCCGGAGAAACCGCCATGAACGTTTCCGCCTGGTCCATCCGCAACCCCATCGCGGCGGTGATGCTGTTCGTGCTGCTCACCTTCGGCGGGCTGCTGTCCTTCAACGCGATGAAGGTGCAGAACTTCCCCGACATCGACCTGCCGACCGTCACCGTCTCGGCCTCGCTGCCGGGCGCCGCGCCCTCGCAGCTCGAGAACGACGTCGCGCGCAAGATCGAGAACTCGATCGCCACCGTGCAGGGCCTCAAGCACATCACGACCAAGGTGCAGGACGGCGCGGTCACGCTGATCGTCGAGTTCCGGCTCGAGAAGCCGGTGCAGGAGGCCGTGGACGACGTGCGCTCGGCGGTGCAGAAGGTGCGCGCCGACCTGCCGGCCGACCTGCGCGACCCGGTCATCACCAAGCTCGACTTCGCGGCCCAGCCGGTGCTGGCCTTCACCATCGCCTCGAGCCACATGGACGCCGAGGCGCTGTCGTGGTTCGTCGACAACGACGTGAGCAAGAAGCTGCTGGCGCAGCCCGGCGTGGGCGCGGTCGCGCGCGTGGGCGGCGTCACGCGCCAGGTGCACGTGGACATCGATCCCAACAAGCTGCAGGCGCTCGGCGCCACCGCCGCCGACATCTCGCGCCAGCTGCGCCAGGTGCAGGTGGAGAGCGCGGGCGGCCGCTTCGACCTCTCGGGCAGCGAGCAGCCGGTGCGCACGCTCGCCACCGTGACCTCGGCCGACCAGTTGAACGCGATGCAGATCGCGCTGTCGGACGGCCGGCGCGTGCGCCTCGACCAGGTGGCGCGCATCAGCGACACCATCGCCGAGCCGCGCGCGGCCGCGCTGCTCGACGGCAAGCCGGTGGTGGGCTTCGAGGTGGCGCGCAGCCGCGGCGCCAGCGAGGTGGAGGTGGGCGCGCTGGTGCACAAGGCGCTGGACGACCTCAAGGCCCAGCATCCCGACATCGAGCTCACCGAGGCCTTCAACTTCGTGGAGCCGGTGCAGGAGGAATACGACGGCTCGCTGCACCTGCTGTACGAGGGCGCCATCCTCGCGGTGCTGGTGGTGTGGCTGTTCCTGCGCGACCTGCGCGCCACCTTCGTCTCGGCCGTGGCGCTGCCGATGTCGGCGATTCCGGCCTTCATCGGCATGCACCTGCTGGGCTTCTCGATCAACGTGGTGTCGCTGCTGGCGCTGTCGCTGGTGATCGGCATCCTGGTCGACGACGCGATCGTGGAGGTCGAGAACATCGTGCGCCACCTGCGCATGGGCAAGTCGCCCTACGACGCGGCGATGGAGGCGGCCGACGAGATCGGACTGGCGGTGATCGCCACCACCTTCACGCTGATCGCGGTGTTCCTGCCCACGGCCTTCATGAGCGGCGTGGCCGGCAAGTTCTTCAAGCAGTTCGGCTGGACCGCCTCGCTCGCGGTGTTCGCCTCGCTGGTGGTGGCGCGGGTGCTCACGCCGATGATGGCGGCCTACCTGCTCAAGCCCATCGTCGACCAGGAGAAGGAACCGCGCTGGCTGTCGGTCTACATGCGCTGGGTCACCTGGTGCATGACGCACCGCTTCAAGACCATGGTGCTGGCCACGCTGTTCTTCTTCGGCTCGCTGGCGATGATCCCGCTGCTCAAGACCGGCTTCATCCCGCCCGACGACAACTCGCAGACCCAGGTCTACCTGTCGCTCGCGCCCGGCGCCACGCTGGCGCAGACGCAGGCCACGGCCGAGGAGACGCGGCGCCGGCTGATGGAGGTGCGCCACGTGCGCAGCGTCTACACCACGGTGGGGGGCGGCAGCGCGGGCGGCGATCCGTTCGCGAACTTCGGCACGCCCGAGACGCGCAAGGCCACGCTGACGGTGAAGCTCGACCCACGCGGCGACCGGCCGCGCAAGCAGGTGATCGAGAACGAGATCCGCCGCGCCCTCGAGACCCTGCCCGGCGTGCGCAGCACGGTGGGCCTGGGCGGCTCGGGCGAGAAGTACATCCTCTCGCTGTCGGGCGACGACCCCGCCACGCTGGTGGGCGCCGCGCGCGACGTGGAGCGCGACCTGCGCACCATCGCCGGCCTGGGCAACATCACCTCCACCGCGAGCCTGATCCGGCCCGAGATCGCGGTGCGCCCCGACTTCGCGCGCGCTGCCGACCTGGGCGTGACAAGCAGCGCCATCGCCGAGACGCTGCGCGTGGCCACCCTGGGCGACTACGACCAGTCGCTGCCCAAGCTCAACCTCGCGCAGCGCCAGGTGCCGATCCTGGTGAAGCTCGAGGACAGCGCGCGGCAGGACCTGGCGCTGCTCGAGCGGCTGACCGTGCCCGGCAGCCGCGGCCCGGTGATGCTGGGCCAGGTGGCGCAGCTCACGGTCGAGGGCGGCCCGGCCGTGATCGACCGCTACGACCGCTCGCGCAACGTCAACTTCGAGATCGAGCTCTCCTCGGTCGGCCTGGGCGACGCCAAGAACGCCGCGATGGCCCTGCCCTCGATCCGCAACCTGCCGCCGGGCGTGCGCGTGACCGAGGTCGGCGACGCCGAGGTGATGACCGAGCTGTTCAACAGCTTCGGCCTGGCGATGCTGACCGGCGTGCTGTGCATCTACATCGTGCTGGTGCTGCTGTTCAAGGACTTCCTGCACCCGGTGACCATCCTGTGCGCGCTGCCGCTCGCGCTGGGCGGTGCCTTCGTCGGCCTGCTGCTGGGACAGAAGGCGCTGTCGATGCCCTCGCTGATCGGCCTGATCATGCTGATGGGCATCGCGACCAAGAACTCGATCCTGCTGGTGGAGTACGCGATCGTGGCGCGCCGCGACCACGGCATGAACCGCTGGGAGGCGCTGCTCGATGCCTGCCACAAGCGCGCGCGGCCGATCATCATGACCACCCTGGCCATGGGCGCCGGCATGGCGCCGATCGCCTTCGGCTGGAGCGCCGCCGACTCGAGCTTCCGCTCGCCAATGGCGATGGCGGTGATCGGCGGGCTGATCACCTCGACGGTGCTGAGCCTGCTGGTGGTGCCGGCCGTGTTCACCTACGTCGACGACATCGAGCACTGGATCCGGCGCATGGTGCGCAGGCTGCGCGGGCAGCCGCCGGATCCGCACATCGACGACGACCTGGCGAAGGCGCCCTAGAAGTCGAAGCTGGCCTGCACCTGCCAGGTCCGCGGCGGCGCCACCGAGATGAAGTTGCGCCCCGCGATGGTCCAGTAGTTGTCGTCGAGCAGGTTCGAGATGCCGGCGCGCAGGGTGGTGGCCACGCCGTTCACGCGCGTGGCGTAGCGCGCGCCGATGTCGATGCGCTTCCACGAGGGCACGCGCTGCGTGTTCGCGAGGTCGACCCAGGCGCTGTCGGTGTAGATGTAGCGGCCGGTCAGCGTGAGGCCGGGCACGGCGGGCACGTCGTACTCCAGGCCGAGGTTGGCGGTGAACTCGGGCACGCCGATGGCCTTCCTGCCGTCGCTCGCGCCGCCCGCGGTCTTCGACATGCGCGCGTCGATCCAGGCCACGCCGCCGAGCAGGCGCAGGCCCTTGCCGATCTCGCCGAAGCTCTCGATCTCCACGCCCTTGTTGCGCTGCAGGCCGGCGGCGCGGAAGAAGTTGTCGCTGTCGACGAAGGCCGTGGCCTTGCGGATGTCGAAGTACGCGACGGTGAGGCCATGGCTGCCGCGGTCCCACTTGAGGCCGAACTCGTGCTGGCGCGACAGGTAGGGCGCGAGCTGCTCGCCCGCGTTGCGCGCACCGGCCGGCGCCACCGCGCCCTGGGCCAGCGATTCGGCGTAGTTGCCGTAGACCGAGATGCCGTTGTCGAACCTGTAGAGCGCGGCCACCGTGGGCGTGGTCTTCGACTGGTCGTAGGGCAGCTTCTTGATGCGCTGGTGGCGCGCGCCCAGCGTGACGAACAGGCGGTCGTCGAAGGCCGAGATCGTGTCGGCCACGGCGAGGCTGTCGAGGTCGAGCGCCGGGCTGTCGACGCCCTGCACCACCGGCACGCCGAAGGCGAAGGGATTCGGCACCAGGTTTTGCGTGTAGATGCTGCCGACCACGCGCCGGGGCAGCGGCAGCGACTGCGAACGCATGTCGAGCAGTTGCTGTCGCTGCGACACGGCGCTGAGCGCGAGCTTGTGATTCGTCGCCCCGAGCGAGAAGCTGCCGCGCACGCCGACATCGGCCACCTGGTTGGACTGCGTCCACAGCAGGCTCGAGGCGCTGCTGTAGCTGACCTGGCCCAGGCCGTTGATGGTGGTCTGGTCGATGTAGCGGCGCTCGGGCGCGGTCTCGCGCAGCTTGCCGAAGCGCGCGTAGGCGGTCCAGTTGTCCGCGAAGTCCCACTCGGTGCTCAGCAGCGCGAAGGGCTGGCGCACCTCGAGCATTTCCCACGAAGGCTTGGGATGCACCTTGGGATCGGGCGGCGGCGGCAGCGCGGCGCCGGCCTGCAGCAGCCAGTGGTTGAACAGCGGCGACGAGGTGCGCCGCGTGTAGCCGGCATCGAGCACGGCACGGAAGCGGTCGCCGCGGTAGTCGAGCGCGATCTGCGCCGCGGCCAGGCGCCGGTCGGCGCCGTCGTAGACCCGGCCGTCCTCGGCACTGAGGTTGATGCGCGCGCCGAACTGGTGGTCAGCGCCGAAGCGCTGGCCCAGGTCGACATGCGTGCCGAGCAGCGAGCGCTGGTTGGCCGACAGCGTGATCGAGCGCACCGGCGTGTCGGTGGCGCGCTTGGGCACCAGGTTGAAGCTGCCGCCGGTGGTGCTGCCGTAGCCCGAGGCACCGACCAGCCCGGCCGCCGGCCCCTTGAGCACCTCGAGGCGCTCGTAGTGCTGGATCGGGATGTTGCTGTACGCGAACAGGCCCTCGAGGCCGTCGAACAGGTAGGCGTCGCTGTTGGTGAGGAAGCCGCGGATCGAGCTCTGGTCGAGCGGCGAGGTGGCCGACAGGCTGGTGCGGATCGAGGGATCGTTGGCCACCATGTCGTTGACGTTGCGTGCGCCCTGGTTGCGGATCAGCTCGGCCGTGTAGGCCTTGGTGCTGAACGGCGTCTCGAAGATGTCGGCCGTGCCCAGCATGCCGAGCCGGCCGCCACGCGCCACCTGCCCGCCCGCGTAGGGCGCCGCGAGCACTTCGACGGCGGGGCCGGCGGCCGTGACGGTCACCGGCGCCAGTGCCGCGCCGCCGGCGCCGGGGACCACGGGCGCGCGCGCCTCCACCCGGCGCAGCGAGAAGCCGCCGCCCTGGCGCGGCACGGCCTCGAGCGCGCTGCCGGCCAGCAGCGCGGCCAGTCCGCTCGCGATGCCGTGGCGGCCCTCGAGCCCGCGCGTGACGGCGCCCGCGACCAGCGCCGGGTCGTAGCTGAGGTTGACGCCCGCGCTGCGCGCGAAGCGGTCGAGCGCGGCGTCGAGCGGACCGGCGGGCACGCTGAAGCTGCGGATCTCGTCGGGTGCCTGCGCGCGCGCCGCCTCGGGCAGCGCGGCGGCGGCGAACACGCCGAGGGCCAGCGCGGCATGCAGCGCCGTGTACAGCGCGAAGGTCGGCGCGCCGGCGGCGCGGAATCGGGAAAGGCTCATGGGTCTGGACAGGCTCGAAGGATGGAAGGCGCTCGTCGCCGAGCGGGTTCATCCAGGAGGTCGGACGAGAAATGCGATCCCCTCAGTTTTTTTGCGCCGTCCCCGAAATTTTTTGAAAAGCCCGCTCAGGCCGGCGGGCCGACCGACACCCAGTAGCGCGTGCGCAGCCGCACCGAGATCGGCTGCGTCTGCGCGAGGAACTGCAGCGCGCGGTCGCTGTCGCGCACATGGAACACGCCCGAGACGCGCAGTTCGGCCACGGCCGGATCGCACGACACCACGCCATGGCGGTAGCGGCCGAGCTCGGCCAGCAGGTCGGCCATGCGGATGTTCCGGCCGGCGATCACGCCGTCGACCCAGCCGTCCTCGTCGAAGCCGCGGCTGGCGGCCGGCGTGCTGCCCGATTCGGCGAGCCAGCGGCTCTGGCCTGCCTGCACCACGGCCTCGACAGGGCCGTCGCCCGGATGCAGCGCCACCGCGCCCTGCTGCACGCTGACGCGCGCGCGCCGTTCGTCGATGCGCACCACGAAGCGCGTGCCCAGCGCCTGCATCCGGCCGAACGGCGTGTAGACCCAGAACGGGCGCTTGGCGGCGGCGCCGGCATCGTCGCCGGTGCTGACCATGATCTCGCCGCGCCGCAGCACCACGAGGCGGCGCTCGTCGTTCAGGTCGGTGCTGACCGCGCTGTCGGTGTTGAGCACCAGCGTCGTGCCGTCGGCCAGCCGCAGGGTGCGCTGCTCGCCGGTCTCGGTGCTGGCATCGGCCAACAGGCGCTGCCACGGCGCGTGCTCGCGCAACAACCAGCCGGTGCCCAGCGCCACGCCGGCCAGCGACAGCAGCTTGAGCGCACCACGGCGGCCGCGCTGCTGCCGATGCAGCTGCGCGGCCTGCAGGGTGTCGCGCGCGGGGCCGGCCGGCATGCCGGCAAAGCCGCGTCGCAGGTCGCCGACACGCTGCCAGGCCTGCGCATGGCGCGGATCGGCCGCCAGCCATTGCGCGTGCGCGCGCTGCATCTTCGGCGTAGGTTCGCCATGGGCCAGCCGCACCGACCACAGGATGGCGGCGTCGATCACGCTGTCGGGTAGAACAGTGCTCATGATTCGAAGCGGAAGGCGTAGCAGGCGCGCAGCGCCTTCGCCACGTAGCGCTCGGCGGTGGCGAGCGAGACGCCCAGCCGCTCGCCGATCTCGCGGCAGCTCAGGCCGTCGAACTGGGCCAGCAGGAAGGCGGTGCGCACGGCGGGCTTGAGCGTGTCGAGCATGCGGTCGATCTCGACCAGCGCCTCGAGGATCAGCAAGCGCTGCTCGGGCGAAGGCGCTGTGGCCTCGGGCATCTGCGCGAGGGTTTCGAGCCAGGCCTGCTCGAGCTCGCGGCGGCGCCAGTGGTCGATCACCAGGCCGCGCGCCACCGACGACAGGTAAGCCCGCGGCTCCTTCATGCCCACCGGTTCGCGGCGCGCCAGCAGGCGGAGGAAGACATCGTGCGCGAGGTCCGCGGCATCGAAGGCATTGCCCAGGCGACGGCGCAGCCAGCCCTGCAGCCAGCCGTGATGGTCGCTGTACAAGCTTCGGACTTCCTGCTGCAAGGCGGATTCGGCCGCGGCCATGGCACTTCTCCAACGAGTGCCGGGCACCCATCAACGAATAAGAATAGTTCTCATTTTATGAAATTCGGCCGGTGCCTGAAACCGTTCGTGTTCGCGCGCAGGGCGGCAACCCAAAGAAAAAGCGCCGCGGGCATCGCTGCCCGCGGCGCTGTGTCGAACGAAGACCGGCCTCAGCTCGAGGCCGCGAGCCGCGCGAGTTTCTTCTCGCTCATGCGCTTGGCCACGCGCGGCAGCACCAGCACGGCGACGATCACGATGACGATCACGATCGACTCGGGCCGCTGGAAGAACACCACCGGGCTGCCCTGCCCCATCGAGATCGCGTTGCGCAGGTTGGCCTCGGCCAGCGGGCCCAGGATCATGCCGACCACCACCGGCGCGGTCGGGAAGTCGAAGCGCCGCATCACCACGCCCAGCAGGCCGATGGCATAGAGCAGGAACAGGTCGAAGGTGTTCTGGCGCATGCCGTAGGCGCCGACGGTGGCGAAGATCAGGATGCCGGCATAGAGCTGCGGCTTCGGGATCTTGAGCAGCTTGACCCACAGGCCCACCATCGGCAGGTTCAGCACCAGCAGCATGAGGTTGCCGATGTAGAGCGAGGCGATCAGCGCCCACACCAGCGCGGCCGAGGTGGTGAACAGCTGCGGGCCCGGCTGGATGCCGTAGTTCTGGAACGCGCCCAGCATGATGGCCGTGGTGTTCGAGGTCGGGATGCCGAGCGTGAGCAGCGGGATCAGCGCCGCCGTCACGGTGGCGTTGTTCGCGGCCTCGGGACCGGCCACACCCTCGATGGCGCCGGTGGTGCCGAACTCCTGCTTGGCGTCCGCGTCCTTCGCCATCTTCTTCTCGGTGGCATAGCTCAGGAAGGTCGGGATCTCGGTGCCGCCGGCCGGGATGCAGCCGAAGGGCGTGCCGATGGCGGCGCCGCGCAGCCAGGCCGGGATCGAGCGCTTCCAGTCGCGCTTGGTCATGTGCACCCGGGTCAGCTTGTTCTGGCCCTCGACCACGCGGCCTTCGTAGAGCACCGCGTAGAGCACCTCGGCCACCGCGAACAGGCCCACGGCCACCAGCACGATCTCGATGCCGTCGAGCAGCTCGGGCATGTCGCCCGTGTAGCGGCCCTGGCCCGAGATCTGGTCGAGGCCGACGCAGCCGATCGCGAGGCCCGCGAACAGCGCCGTCATGCCGCGCAGCGTGCTCTTGCCGAGCACCGCGCTCACGGTGGTGAAGGCCAGCAGCATCAAGAGGAAATACTCGGGCGCCGCGAGCCGCACCGCGTAGTCGGCCACGAAGGGCGCGAACAGCGTGACGACCACGGTGGCAATGGTGCCGGCGACGAAGGAGCCGATGGCCGCGGTGGCGAGCGCCGCGCCCGCGCGTCCGCTCTTGGCCATCTTGTTGCCCTCCATCGCCGTCACCATGCTGGCGGTTTCGCCGGGCGTGTTGAGCAGGATCGAGGTGGTCGAGCCGCCGTACATGGCGCCGTAGTAGATGCCCGAGAAGAAGATCATCGAGGCCGTGATGTCGACCTTGCCGGTGATCGGCAGCAGCATCGCCACCGCCACCGCGGGGCCGATGCCGGGCAGCACGCCGACGGCCGTGCCCAGGGCGCAGCCGATCAGGCACCACAGCAGGTTGATCGGGGTGATTGCGGCCGCGAAGCCGCTCATGAGGGCGTTGAAGATGTCCATGTCAGATCCACCCTGTGGCAGTGAGGCCCGGCAGGCTGATGGCCAGGAACTTGGTGAACATCCAGAACACCGGCGCCGAGATCGCGACGCCGGTCAGGAAATCGACCACCCAGGTGCGCGCCGAGCCGGCGGCCGGCTGGCCACTCGCGCGGCGCAGGCCCTGCACCGCGAGCAGATAGCACAGCGCGCAGCTCAGGATGAAGCCGATGGTGGTGATCAGCGCCGCGTTGAGCAGCAGCCCGGCCGAGACCCAGACGAAGCCGGGCCAGTAGGCGCGGTCGTCGCCCGAGGGCGCCTCGAGTTCGCGGAAGCCACCGCTGCGCGCTTCCCAGGTGATCCAGGCGCCGCAGATGATCAAGACGATGGACACCAGCCAGGGCAGGAAGTTGGGGCCGACGCCGCCGTAGCCGGCCTCGGAGGAGATGCCGATGGCGCCGAAGGCCAGCGCGGCGCCGGTCAGCAGCACGCCGACGCCGACGACCGTTTGAGGCCACGGCGCGGACGGCGCGGCGGGGGCGGCGCCCGGGTCGGGCGGCGCCATCGAGGGATTTGGTGTTGTCATTTCTGGCTCCCGGATTCGAGCGAGACGGGCTGGATTTGAAAACGGCACGCTGTCGTGAGGGACAGCGCGCCGTGTGGGCTGGGTGGAGCGGAGGCTCAGACCATGCCGGACTTGGCCATGATGGCGCGCAGGCTCGCGAAGTCGTCGTCGACGAACTTGCTGAAGGCGTCGCCCGAGAGCACGGCCGGCGTCCAGTCGTTCTTCTTGAGCGACTCGGCCCACGAGGCGCTCTTGAGCGCGGCCAGCACCATCTCGGTCAGGGCCTTGCGCTGCTCGGCGCTGATGCCGGGCGCGCCGTACACGCCGCGCCAGTTGCCGATCTCGACGTCGATGCCCTGCTCCTTGAGCGTGGGCACGTTGATGCCAGGCAGGCGCTGGGCCGAGGTGACGGCGATGGGCTTCATCTTGCCGGCCGCGATGTATTCGGCGAACTCGCTGTAGCCGCTGCCGCCGATGGTGACGTTGCCGCCGAGGATGGCCGCGGTGGCCTCGCCGCCTCCGCGGAAGGCCACGTAGTTGATCTTCGAGGGATCGGCGCCGACCTTCTGCGCGATCATGGCCGCGGCGATGTGCTCGGTGGAGCCGCGCGAACCGCCGCCCCACTTGACGCTGCCCGGGTCCTTCTTGAGCTGCTCGACCACGTCCTTCATGGTCTTGAACGGCGAGTTCGAGGGCAGCACGAAGACGTTGTATTCGGTGGTCATGCGCGCGATCGGCGTGGCCTGCTCGAGCTTGACCGGCGGCTTGCCGGTGATGATGCCGCCCAGCATGACCGAGCCCATCACCATCAGCGCGTTCGGATCGCCCTTGGAACCGTTGACGAACTGGGCCAGGCCCAGCGCGCCGGCGGCGCCGCCCTTGTTGTCGTAGGCCACCGTGTCGGCCACCTTGGCGTCGGTCAGCGCCTTGCCCAGCGCGCGACCCGTGGTGTCCCATCCGCCGCCGGGGTTGGCGGGAATCATCATCTTGACGTTGGCTGCGGCGCGTGCCGACAGCGGCAGCGCGCCGGCGGCGGCCAGCGCGGCCAGGGACTTCAAAAAGGTATCGCGACGCATCGTTGGTGTCTCCTGAGGGGGAAAAGGAACGGAACCTGACTTGGACCTGAACCGCTATCATGCGCCGCCCCGCTGTCAGTTGGCTGTCCACCGGACTGGGGAAAACACCGAAGCCCTCCCCCGCCCCGAGCCCCTTTCCGAGCTTTGCGCGCGCCCCCCGCCGGCCGCCCCGATCCATGAAGTTGCTGCTGGTCGAAGACGATCCCTCGATGCAGGTCACGCTGCAGCGCAGCCTCGCGCGCCGCAAGATCGACGTGCGGGTCTGCGGCGATGGCGCGCTCGCGCTCGAGCACTGGCGCGCGGTCGAGCCCGACGTGGTGGCGCTCGACCTCAGCCTGCCCAACCTCGACGGCCTGCAGGTGCTGGCGCAGGCGCGCGCCGAGGGCCTGCGCACCCCCGTGCTGCTGCTGACCGCGCGCGGCACCGTGGGCGACCGCATCGTCGGGCTGAACGCCGGCGCCGACGACTACCTGCCCAAGCCCTTCGACCTCGACGAGCTCGAGGCCCGCATCCGCGCGCTGCGCCGGCGCAACCAGAACGCCGGGCCCGACCCGGTGCTCAATCCGCAGGAGGTCGGCGGCCTGCGCTTCGAGCCCGACAGCGGCGCCATCTACCACCGCGCCGAGGTGCTCGAACTCACGCCGCGCGAGCTCGCGCTGCTCAAGGCGCTGATGATGAAGCCCGGCCACGCGCTCACCAAGGAACGGCTGTTCGAACTGGTGTTCCCGGGCGAGACCGACGTGCAGTACGAGGCGGTCGAGGTGGTGGTGTACCGGCTGCGCAAGAAGCTGGTGGGCACCGGCGCCGCGCTGATGACGCTGCGCGGCCTGGGCTACCTTCTTCGCGCGGAGCCATGACGACCAACCTGTCGCTGCGCGCGAGGCTGCTGTTCGGCATCCTCGCGCCGGTCGCGCTGCTGATCGTGATCAACAGCGTGAGCCTCTACCGCCAGAGCCTGGCCGCCGCCACCACCGCCTACGACCGCACGCTGCTCGCCTCGGCCAAGACCATCGGCGAACAGCTCGACGTGGAGGGCTACGACGAGCATGCCGAGCTGCGCGCGATCGTGCCCTACTCGGCGCTCGAGGCCTTCGAGGCCGACAACCGCAGCCGGCTCTTCTACCGCGTCTCCACGCTGCAGGGCGAGATGATCTCGGGCTTCGCCGAGCTGCCGTTCTGGCACGGCCGCATTCCCGATCGCACGCCCTATGCCGCGCTGGTCGACTTCTACGACGCGCGCTTTCGCGACCAGCCGGTGCGCGTGGCGGTGCTGCTGCAGCCGGTGGCCAGCGCGCGCGGCCGCGGCATGGCCGTGGTGCAGGTGGCCGAGACCCTGGAGCTGCGCGAGACCCTGGTGCGCAAGCTGCTGCTCGACACGCTGTGGCGCCAGCTGCTGCTGATGGGCGTGATCGCGGCCGTGACGGTGTTCGTGGTGCAGCGCGCGACCCGGCCGGTGCGCCAGCTCGGCGAGGCGATCGACCGGCGCGCCGCCGACGACCTGTCGCCGATCGACGCGCCCGATGCGCCGCGCGAGCTGCGCCCGCTGATCGATGCCACCACCGAGGTCATGGGGCGGCTGCAGCGGCTGCTCGACCACCAGAAGCGCTTCGTGCGCGACAGCGCGCACCAGCTGCGCACCCCGCTGGCGGTACTCAAGGCGCAGGTGCAGTCGGCGCGGCGCGGCGACCTGGCGCCCGAGCAGGCGCTGGTCGAGATCAATCAGACCGTGGACCGCGCGACCGCGCTGGCCAACCAGATGCTGTCGCTGGCCAAGGTGGAGCAGCTGCGCCAGCAGCCCGAGTCGGTGCGGCTCGACCTGGCCGAGGTGGCACGCCAGATCGTGCTCGACCTGTCGCCGCTGATCGCCGACAAGGCGCTCGACTTCGAGCTCGATGCCGACGCGCCGGTGCCGGTGCGCGCCCACCGCTGGATGCTGCAGGAGCTCACGCGCAACCTGCTGCACAACGCGATCAAGCAGTCGCCGGCCGGCGGCGCGCTGTCGGTGGCGGTGCGTGCCGAGGCCGGCGAGGCGATGCTGCGGGTGCGCGACAGCGGCCCGGGCATCTCCGCCGAGCTGCGGCAGCGGCTGTTCGCGCCCTTCTCGGCCGGCGACAGCGCCAGCGGCTCGGGCCTGGGCCTCGCGATCTGCCGCGAGATCGTGCTCGCGCTCGACGGCCGGATCGCGCTCGACAACCGCACGGGGCCCGACTCGCGGGACAATATCGCCGGGCTCGACGCCGTCGTGCACCTGCCCCTGGACCGGCACACCTCCTGATTTATGGATCGTCTTCGCATCGACAAATGGCTTTGGGCCGCCCGCTTCTTCAAGACCCGCTCGCTGGCGGCCGAGGAGATCGGCAAGAACCGCATCCTGGTGAACGGCGACGTCGCCAAGGCCTCGCGCGAGGTCAAGGTCGGCGACGCCGTCGCAATCCGGCTCGGCCCGCTGACCCGCACCGTCACCGTGCGCGGCCTCAGCGGCCAGCGCGGCCCGGCGCCGGTGGCCCAGCAGCTCTACGAGGAAACGCCCGAGAGCCTGGCGGCGCAGGCCGCCTTCCGCGAACAGCGCCGCATGGGCAGCGAACCCGCGCTCGCCATCGAGCAGGGCCGCCCGACCAAGCGCGACCGGCGCGTGCTCGACGACGCGGCGCGCCATGCCGAGTGGGACAACCGCTGGAGCGCCTCGATCGATCCCGACGAGCGCTGACAGCCGCGGCGCGTGCATCGCGTACCCTGTGGCCTTCGTTCATTCAACGGAGACCGCAGGCCATGGCCAGCTTCAAGAAGTACCGCGTCGGCAGCAAGTTCCAGCTTTCCCGCATCGATCCCGGCGACACGCCCTTCCTCAAGGGCAACGAGGCCGCGCAGCGCGACCGCCTCGACGCCCTGGCGATCGAGCTCGACGAACTGCAGAACCTGCTGCATGCCGAAGGCCGGCGCAAGCTGCTGGTGGTGCTGCAGGGCATGGACACCAGCGGCAAGGACGGCACCGTGCGCTGGGTGTTCTCGCGCACCTCGCCGCTGGGCGTGCGCGTGAGCGCCTTCAAGGCGCCCAACGACGAGGAGCGCGCACACGACTACCTGTGGCGCTGCCATGCCGTGGTGCCGCGCACCGGCGAGGTCATGGTGTGGAACCGCAGCCACTACGAGGACGTGCTGGTGCCGGTGGTCGAAGGCTGGATCGACAAAGCCGAAACGAAGCGCCGCTATGCGCAGATCGAGGACTTCGAGCGCTTGCTCGTGGAGACCGGCACCACCATCGTGAAGTGCATGCTGCACATCGACAAGGAGGAGCAGCGCCAGCGGCTGCAGGCGCGCATCGACACGCCCGGCAAGGAATGGAAGTTCAGCATGGCCGACCTCGAGGTGCGCACCAAGTGGGATGCCTACCAGCGTGCCTACGACAAGGCGCTGGGAGCGACCTCGAGCGCGCATGCGCCCTGGCACGTGATCCCGGCCAACAGCAAGCGGCACCGCAACCTGATGATCGCCGAGCTGCTGGTGAAGACCCTGCACGAGATGGACCTGAAGCCGCCGCCGGCCGATCCCGCGCTGCGCGGGCTGGTCGTGAACTGAGCTGCACGCCTTCAAGGGCCGCACGCCCGCGCGCGGACTGCGCGAGCGCCTACGCGACGCCGTCACCGAAGCGAACTAAGGTTCCACCGTGCGGATCGAAGCCCCTGCGACGGTGCTTCGCCGCGCATCCACTCCCATGAAGGACTCCAACATGAAAAAGACCCTCTTCATCCTCGCGGCCGCCCTCGGCCTGCTCGCTTCCTCCGGCGCCGTCATGGCCCAGCCCCATGGCGGCCCCGGCTACGACCGGCCGCACATGGCACCCCACCACCGCAAGCACAAGGTCTGGGTGCCGGCCCACCGCGAGCACGGCCGGCTGGTGCGCGGGCACTACGTCTGGCGCTGAGCCAGCCCAACGAAGAAGCGGCGCCGAGGCGCCGCTTTTTTCTTGACCGGTCGGACCCGGTTCAGGAGCGCCGCATGGGCGCCTGCGCCAGCACGCGGCACTGGCCGAACTCGCAGCGCACGGCCCAGCTGCCGCCGTTCTCGCACGGCACGGTGTAGGCCTCGTAGCCCGGGCCCTTGGCCGTGAGCTCGGCGCGCGGCTGCAGGTTGCAGCGGCCGTTCTTCGCGATCCGCTCGACGTTGTAGGTGTCGACGCCGGTGCGGCGCGGCGCGAACGACTCGACCGGCGAGTAGCCGTAGGCATAGAAGCTGTCGCGCACGTTCGGGTCGAGGTTACGGTAGCCGCGCTTGGCCATGCAATGGACCACGGCGATCTGCTGGTGCTCGGCGATCACGGCTTCGGGCGGGCGCGAAGTCATGTCGGCCACGACCGCGGCAACGCTGGTCCAGGCGGCGGCGCCCGCGATGCCCTGGCCGTGCACGGTGATCAGGCCCAGGCCGAAGGCGGCCCACATGCCGTTGTTGTCCTCGTTGCGTGCCGTGATGCGCAGGGCGGAGGTGCGGCAGTCGGCCACGTCGGCGTCGTAGCGCGCCTTGTCCACGCCCTGCATCGCCACCATGGGCACATAGGACAGGCCGCGGCCGGTTCCCGGCTCGGTCGGCGTCGGCGGCGTGCTGACGCAGCCGGCCAGGGCCACGACCGCGCACGCAAGGCTCAACAGCAGCTTCATGGGATCCCTCGTCCTCTACTTCGCGTAAGTTGCGGCGGATTTAACCATACATAAAGTTACTTTTGCATCGCCTCGTTGCGGATCAGCGACGCGTGCGTGCCGCGCTCCTACGCCGGGCAACCCTCGGCCTTGGGCACACTGCCCCCCATGCAATCCACGAGCACCCGGCCCGGCAGCGCCATCCGCGAACTCTATGCAGCCCTGTGGCACTTCGCCGCCGGCGCGCGAGGCCAGTTGCTGGGCGCCACCGCGCTGCTGGCCAGCTCGCAGCTGATCCGCCTCACCCTGCCCTACCTCGCGGGCCAGGCCATCAACGCGCTGCAGCGCGGCGACTTCAGTGGCGCCGGCCGCTGGATCGCCACGCTGGCCGGGGTCTACGTGGGCGCCTGGGCGCTGCACGGGCCGGGCCGCATCCTCGAGCGCAACGTGGGCGTGAAGGTGCGCGAGACGCTGGCCGACCAGCTCTATGCGCGCATCGCCGCGGCGCCGCTGGCCTGGCACGACGGCCACCATTCGGGCGAGCTGCAGCACCGGGTGCACCAGGCCAGCCGCGCGCTGTCGGACTTCGCGCAGAACCAGTTCATCTGGCTCACCAACCTCGTCAACTTCGTCGGGCCGCTGGTGGCGCTGGCGCTGCTGTCGCGCACCAGCGGCGCCACGGCGCTCGCGGGCTACGTGCTGATCGCGGTCGTGATCCTGCGCATCGACCGCGCGCTGATGCGGCTGGCGCGCACCGAGAACGACGCCGACCGCCGCTACGTGGCGGCGCTGCTCGACTTCCTCGGCAATGCCTCGACCGTGATCGGCTTGCGGCTGCAGGGCGCCTCGCGGCTGCTGCTGCGCCGGCGCATGCGCGCGGTGTCCGAACCGCTGAAGCGCACCGTGGTGCTCAACGAGGGCAAGTGGTTCGCGGTCGACCTGATGGGCCTGGCGCTGACCTGGGGGCTGGTGGTCATCTACGTCTGGCAGTCGCGCACGCCGGGCCAGGCCGTGATGCTGGGCGGCGTGTTCATGATCTACCAGTACGCGCAGCAGGCCGCGGGCGTGGTCACCTCGGTGGCGGCCAACTTCAGCTTCTTCGCGCGCATGCACACCGACTACGGCAGCGCCGCGCCGATCTGGGACGCGCCGAAGGGCGACTCGCTGGCCACGCCACCCGAGCAGGTGCCCGCGAGCGAGCGCATCGATGCCGAGGCCGCCTGGCAGACGCTGGCCGTCGACGCGCTGGACTGGAACTACGCACCGCGCGGCAGCGCACCCGCAACGACGACGGCCCCCGGCGAGGAGCGCCCGCGCGGCGGCCTGCATGCGGTGTCGCTCGCGCTGCGCCGCGGCGAACGCGTGGCGCTGGTCGGCCCGAGCGGCGGCGGCAAGAGCACCTTGCTGCGCGTGCTCGCGGGCCTTTATGCGCCGCAGGGCGGCGTGCTCGCGCTCGACGGCCAGCCCGCCGACTGGACGCAGTTGCGCCGCATCGCCACGCTGATCCCGCAGGAGACCGAGCTGTTCGAGGCCAGCGTGCGCGAGAACCTCGCCTTCGGCCTGCCCTTCGACGACGACGCGCTGCGCGCCGCGCTGCATGCGAGCACCTTCGACGAGGTGCTGGCCGCCACGCATGGCGACCTCGACACGGCGGTGTCGGAGCGCGGCTTCAACCTCTCGGGCGGCCAGCGCCAGCGGCTGTGCCTGGCGCGCGGCGTGCTCGCGGCCCAGGGCAGCTCGCTGCTGCTGCTCGACGAACCCACGAGCGCGCTCGACGCCGCCACCGAGGCGCGCGTGCTCGAGCGCATCGCGCAGGCCTTTCCGCGCGCCTGCGTGGTCGCCTCGGTGCACCGGCTGAGCCTGCTCGAGCGCTTCGACGCGGTGGTGCTGATGGAGGCCGGCCGCGTGGTCGATGCCGGTCCGCGCGACGCGGTGTTCGCGCGCCAACCCTTCCTGCAGCGCATGGTGGCGCCCGCGGCCGCAACGCCCTGAGCCGGACCCCGCTGCATAGAATCTCGCGCTTTCGGGCACGAGCACCGCACTGCGCATGAAACCCAAGGCCGGCAAGGCGAGCATCAAGGACGTGGCCACGCTCGCCGGCGTGTCGCTGGGCAGCGTCTCGCGCGTGATCAACAAGGTCGAGAACGTGAGCCCCGCGCTGCGCGAGCGCGTCGAACGCGCGATGCGCGAGCTCGACTACCGGCTCAACCATGCGGCGCAGGCGCTGCGCTCGCGCAGCTCGCGCACGGTGGGCTGCATGTTCACCGACGTCGCCAATCCGCTCTACGCCAAGCTCTACCGCACCTTCGAGGCCAAGCTGCGCGAGGCCGGCTACATGGTGCTGCTGGCCAACAGCCTCAACGATCCGCAGTGGGAACTCGAGATCCTCGCGATGTTCCAGGGCCGCCGCATGGACGGCGTGATCATCGCGCCGGGCAACGAGCGCGACCCGGCGGTGCTCGAGGCGGTCGAGAAGCTCGGCATCCCGGCCGTGATCCTCGACCGCGACATGGACGTGGCGCAGGACCAGTTGCTGTTCGACCATCCGCGCGGCGTGAAGGAGGCCGTGCTGCACCTCGCGGGCCTGGGCCATCGCGAGATGGGCCTGGTGGTGGCCGACATGCAGAGCCGGCCGATGCGCCGCCGCATCGAGGGCTTCAGGGCCGGGCTCGAGGCCGGCGGCCTGGCGGCGCGGCCCGAGCACATCGTGCGGCTGCCGACCTCCACCAGCCCCGCCTTCGACGCCGTCACGCAGTTGCTCGAGGGCGCGGTGCGGCCCACCGCGCTGGTCACGCTCGGCACCAGCGTGCTGGCCGACGTGCTCCACGCCATCGCCGCGCAGGGCCTGCGCATTCCGCGGGACATCTCGCTCGTCACCCTGGGCGACCCGGACTTCGCGCGCAGCCACCGCCCGCCGATCAGCAGCGTGACGGTGGACCTCGACCGTGCGGCGGAGGATGGCGTGCGGATGCTGCTCGAGCGCATGCGCGACGCGCCCGATGCGCCGCCGCGCCACGTGCTCGCGCCCACGCGCTTCGTGCTGCGCGGCTCGTGCGGGCCGGCGCCCGCGCAGGCCTCCGCGAAGCCGCGCAAGCGCGCGGGCTGACCCCGCACCGCGATCACGCATGCGATGGCCCTACACCTTCAATGAAACGATTCACCCTGGGAAAAACACCGTTCGCCGGTGCCAGCCTCGCGACTTAAGCTGCGGACCATTCCCACCATCGTCCCCGGCCCCGCGCCTGCACCGTGAACATCTCCACCGCCCCCACACCCCATGCCGAAGCCGCCAGCAGCAGCCTCGAAGGCCGCGTCGCGATCGTGACAGGCGCCGGCTCGCGCAGCGCCGAGATCGGCAATGGCCGCGCCGCCGCCCTGCTGCTCGCGCGCCGCGGCGCGCGGGTGCTGCTGCTCGATGCGCAACTCAACTTTGCGCGCGAGACCGAGCGCATGATCGCGGCCGAGGGCGGCAGCGCGCTCGCGCTGGCCTGCGACGTGTCGGACGTCGCGCAATGCCGCCAGGCCGTGGCCCATGCGGTCGAGGCCTGGGGCCGCGTCGACATCCTGGTCAACAACGTCGGCATCGGCGGGCCGGCCGGCAATGCGGTCGACCTCGACCTGGAGGAGTGGGACCACGCGCTGCGCGTCAACGTCACCTCGATGATGCTGATGGCGAAGTACGCGATTCCCGAGATGCGCAAGCTGGGCCGCGGCGCCATCGTCAACATCGCCTCGGTCGCGGGCCTGATCGGCGGCACGCCGGCCCTGCTCTATCCGACCTCGAAGGGCGCGGTGGTCAACATGACCCGCGCCATGGCCGCGCACCACGGCGTCGAGGGCATCCGCGTCAACTGCGTGGCGCCCGGCATGGTCTACACGCCGATGGTCGCGGGCCGCATGACGCCCGAGGTGCGCGAGCAGCGCCGCAAGCGTTCGCTGCTGCAGACCGAGGGCTCGGGCTGGGACGTGGGCCAGGCCGTGGCCTACCTCGCGAGCGACGAGGCGCGCTGGGTCACGGGCGTGATCCTGCCGGTCGACGCGGGCGCCACGGCCGGCAACGTGCCCTCGCCCGGCCTGCGGCCCGACACCCGCGCCGCCTGACATCCACCGACCGAGGACCCAAACCCATGCCCCGCGTTCCCCTGCTGCCCGAGCATCCCGAGGATCCCGCCGCCGCGGCGCTGTTCGAGCGCGTGCGCGCCGCGCGCGGGCCGGACTTCCACCTGCCCCATCTCTACCGCGTGCTGGGCACCGCGCCCGAGCTGTTCCGCGGCTGGCTCGACTTCGCGTGGCCGCTGCGCCTGAATGCGAAGACGCCGCGGCTGCTGCGCGAGCTGATGATCCTGCGCGGCGCGCAGCTCTCGGGCACCGCCTACGAATGGGCCCATCACCTGCCGATGGCCAGCGAAGCCGGCGTGAGCGAGGCGCAGATCGACGCGCTCGCGCACTGGCGCGACAGCGATCTCTTCGATGCCGACGCGCGCGCGGTGCTGCAGCTCGCCGAGGAGGTCACGCGCGGGCCCTCGGCCTCGGCGGCCACCGTCGCGCAGCTCAGGGCGCGCGGCTTCGACGACGCGGCCGTGGTCGAGCTGGTTCTGACCGCGAGCTTCTATGTCTGCGTGAGCCGCTTCCTGCAATCGATGGACGTGGAGCTCGAGCCCGGCTACGAAGCGCATCGCGCGCGCATGTGAGCCCTGCTGCGCTTCAGGCGGCCGCGCTCGCCTCGCTGAGCAGCCCCATGAAGATCGGCCGCACGTAGAGCGCGACCACCGAGGCCTCGCTCGCATCGGGCACCCAGCGATGCAGCTCGGCCGCGCCGTTGATCAGGCCCACCACCAGCTGCGCCGCGATCGCGGCATCGAGCGGCCGCAGCGATCCGTCGACGAGACCATCGACCAGCATCGCCGCCATGCGCTCGATGCGCTGCTGCAGCGTCCGGTGAATCTGCGCACGGTCGGCCGCCTCGGGCAGCGCGCTGGTCGACGAGAGGCGCAGCAGCGGGCCCTCGGCCGAGAGCTGGAAGCGCACCAGCATGCGCGCCGCCAGGCCCGCGCGCTGCCAGCCGCTGTTGCCCGTTTGCTCGGCGAGATCGAAGGCGCGACGGATGACCTCGAAGGTGCGCTCGAAGCAGGCCGAGATCAGGTCCAGCTTGTTGTCGTTGTGGTGATAGAACGAGCCCTTGGTGACGTTGAGCCGCGCCGAGATCTTGTCGACCGAGGCGCCGCGGTAGCCCTGCTCGTTGAGCAGCGCGGTGGCCGCGCGCAGGAAGGCGTCCATCGCGGGGTTGTCGGTGGGCGCGTGCAGCGCGGCATCCTCGGACAGCGCCGCCGCTTCCCATCGCGCCGCCGGCGCGCCGAGCCCGTTAAGCACGATGTCGGCCACGCGCGCAATCATGCGCGGGTACTGCGCCTCCTCGTAGCGGCCGAACCAGGCCGGCAGCCAGTGCACCAGCGACAGCAGCAGATGGGTGCGCGCATTGCGCATCTCGCGCGGCCAGTGCACCGTGGCCGGATCCTTGAGCAGGCCGCGCACGCGGCGGAACATGCCGGTGTAGGCGGTGTGCACCGTCTCGAGCTGCGGGCTCGGCAGCGCGCGCACGTCGCTGAAGACCACCACCGGCGGATGCTCGCCGAGCGCCACCGCCGCCAGCAGCGCGGCATGGCCCGCGAGGAAGGCACGCACCCGCGCCGCCACCGTGGCCTCGCGCGCCGCGGCCTCGGCGATGCCGTCGAACAGCACGATGGCGCGCAGGAAGCAGGCGGTGGCCAGGTCTTCCTTCTTGCGGTAGTAGTAGGTGACGCTGTTGGTCACCAGGCCCACGCTGGCCGCGATGCCGGCCAGGGTCGCGCCCTTGACGCCCTGTGCGTTGAACTGCGCCGCGGCCGCGTTGAGGATGGCATCGCGCTTTTCCTGGAAACGCGCGGTCTGCGGCTCGCGGGCTGTGACGGCGGTCATTGGGGCAAGCTTCTTCGGCGGCGGGAAGGACGGTGGGCCGCGATGATACCGAGCAGGAATCGAAGAACAAGTATTCGCGCATTCATCGGCATCAGCCATGCGAGTCACCTATGTTCCACCATTTTGGAATGACCGGTTTGTACTGGAACGGCGCCCTTGCTATCGTCGCCAGGCCCGGCTGCGCCGGATCCGACGAACGAAGAAAGAGGAGACCGCCATGGACTTCACCCTGTCCGACAAGCAAGTGCACTGGCGCGATCGCGTGATCGCCTTCATGAAGACGCACGTCTACCCCGCCGTGCCCACCTACATGGCGCAGATGCAGGGCTTCGGCGAGAACCGCTGGCAGGTCGTGCCGATCGTGGAAGAGCTCAAGGCCAAGGCGCGCGAGGCCGGGCTGTGGAACCTGTTCCTGCCGCTCGATTCGGTGCCCTCCGACAGCCCCTACAAGGGCGCGGGCCTCACCAACCTCGAGTACGCCGTCTGCGCCGAGGAGATGGGCAAGGTCGGCTTCGCCTCCGAGGTCTTCAACTGCTCGGCGCCCGACACCGGCAACATGGAAGTGCTGATCCGCTACGGCAGCGACGAGCACAAGAAGCGCTGGCTGCAGCCGCTGCTCGAAGGGAAGATCCGCTCGGCCTTCCTGATGACCGAGCCCGACGTGGCCTCCTCCGACGCCACCAACATCGAGACCTCGATCCGCCGCGACGGCGACCACTACGTGATCAACGGCCGCAAGTGGTGGTCCTCGGGCGTGGGCGATCCGCGCTGCGAGATCGCCATCGTGATGGGCAAGACCGACCCCGAGGCACCGCGCCATTCGCAGCAGTCGCAGATCCTGGTGCCGCTGAACACGCCCGGCATCGAGATCGTGCGCATGCTGCCGGTGTTCGGCTTCGACGACGCGCCGCACGGCCATGCCGAGGTGGTGTTCCGCGACGTGCGCGTGCCGGCCTCGAACCTGCTGCTCGGCGAGGGCCGCGGCTTCGAGATCGCGCAGGGCCGGCTCGGGCCCGGGCGCATCCACCACTGCATGCGCTCGATCGGCGGCGCCGAGGTGGCGCTCGAGAAGATGGTGCGCCGGTTGCAGTCGCGCACCGCCTTCGGCAAGCGCATCGCCGACCAGTCGGTGTGGGAGCAGCGTGTGGCCGAGGCCCGCATCGACATCGAGATGACGCGCCTGCTGTGCCTCAAGGCGGCCGACCTGATGGACCGCGTGGGCAACAAGGTGGCGCGGCTGGAGATCGCGATGATCAAGGTGGCGGCACCGCGCACCGCGCTGCGCATCATCGACATGGCGATCCAGGCCCATGGCGCGGCCGGCGTCACCACCGACTTCGGCCTGGCCAAGCAGTACGCCAGCATGCGCACGATGCGGCTGGCCGACGGACCCGACGAGGTGCACAACCGCTCCATCGCGCGCATGGAGTACGGGCGCTACGCGGACTGACAACTTCGAGGAGACACAAAACCATGTCCTTGTTCTCGCTGGCCGGCAAGGTGGCCATCGTCACCGGTTCCTCGCGCGGCATCGGCCGCGCCATCGCCGAGCGCCTGGCCGAGCACGGCGCGAAGGTCGTGATCTCGTCGCGCAAACCCGAGCCCTGCGCCGAGGTGCGCGACGCCATCAACGCCGCGCACGGTGCGGGCGCGGCGATCTCGATCCCGGCCAACATCTCGTCGAAGGAAGACCTGCGCCACCTGGTCGAGGAGACCACTCGCCAGCTCGGGCGCGTCGACATCGTGGTGTGCAATGCCGCCTCGAACCCCTACTACGGCCCGCTGGCCGGCATCGAGGACGACCAGTTCCGCAAGATCCTCGAGAACAACGTGATCGCCAACCACTGGCTGATCAACTTCGCGGTGCCGCAGATGATCGAGCGCAAGGAAGGCTCCATCATCATCGTCTCGTCGATCGGCGGCCTGCGCGGCTCGCCCGTGATCGGCGCCTACAACGTCTCGAAGGCGGCCGACTTCCAGCTCGCGCGCAACCTCGCGGTGGAGTACGGGCCGCACAACGTGCGCGTGAACTGCATCGCGCCGGGACTGATCAAGACCGACTTCGCGCGCGCGCTCTGGGAAGACCCCGAGAACCTGCGCCGCCGCACCGAGAACACGCCGCTGCGGCGCATCGGCGAGCCCGACGAGATCGCGGGCGCGGCGGTGTTCCTGGCTTCGCGCGCGGGGGCCTTCATGACCGGGCAGAGCCTGGTCATCGATGGCGGCGTGACCTGCTGAGCGCCGCGGCGCCGGGACCGAGCCGGGCTCAGTCGGCGCTGCAGGTCCAGGCGCGAACGAACTGGACCGCCTTGGACTGGGCGCGCTGAAAGGCGATGTCCCAGGTCGGCTGCTCGGAAATCACCAGGGCGCAGCGCGGGACGCCGTCCAGGAAGATCTCGGCCACTCCGGCGCAGGAGCCGTCGGCGTTCATCGTGGGTTCGAAGGCGCCGGTCCAGTGGTCCGGCAGTTCGAGAACGAGGGATGGGGCGTGCATGTGCGACCAATCTTAGGACGCACGCCCGAAATCGACAACAAAAGTTAACATTCCCGCCGGAACAAAGTCACGCTTCCCGCGCAAAAGCGGAAATGATTTGCTAGCAATCCGGCGGGATTTCGCTGGAGGTTCCGATCTTCGGCCGCCGGCGGGTGGCCGACGGCCCCGACTCAGGGCCGCGGCAGGCTCGAGAGAAAGGTCGAGACGAACAGCGACGCGGCGCGACCGACGTCGAGCACCTCCGACAGGTCGAAACGCTGCGGCGTGGCGCCGCTGTCGTCGCCCGCGTGCCTGACCTCGATCAGGACCTCGCTCGCGAGCTCGCGGTCGCCGCGGGCCTTTCCATTGGGCATCAACCAGGTGTCGAGCGTCTCGGGGGGAATCCGGCGGAAGATGGCGACCGCCGGAACATAACGAAAACACCGCTCTTCGGCCGTGGCGATGGGCATGCTGACGCGACAGGCGAAGCTGTCCTGCAATGTGTTTGTCACTCCCTGTACCTTTTTTATGTGACGAGTTACGTAAGTTAATTCCTCCCCGCATGCCAGAGAAGAATCAGGTTACGTTTTGCACTGGCTGTTTGTGAATAACACACGCTTGGGGATTCACAGTTCACGTTTTCACAGCCACATCGCGCCCACTCCACGCCCTGGAGCGGCTCGATTCACAAGGCTTGGCAGTCCGGCGCTAAGGTTTTGACCTTCGTCACGTGCGCGATTCGGCCTACAGCCGAAGACATCAGGTAACTGACGGCAACGTTTGTTAAACGGCCCGACCATCGCTCCAGCCCATCGACAACAGGAGGTACTGATGAGCTTCAAGGAGATCAACGATCGTTTCGGCCTGCAGTTCCAACGCGGCAGCCGCGTGTTCTGCGACGGACGCCTGGGCACCATCACCGGCGCGACCCATTCGCACATCCGCGTGCGCTTCGACGGCCGCCAGAACGGCGCGCCCTGCGATCCGCTGGAAGTGCGACTGGTGGACAGCATGCCGGCGGTGCTGCCCGCCATGCCCGCTGCACCGCTGTCGGCGCTCGGGCAGTAGGCGAAGCGATCGGGCGGCGGTGCGATACCGCTGCCGTGCTGTCAGGCCGCGAAGGAACGAAAAGAAGGAAGCGCCACCCAGAGCGCATTCCGAGCGGCCAAGAAAAAAGCCCAGAAGCAGCGATGCTTCTGGGCTTTTCCGTCCTTGGACTTTCGTCCTCGGCACGGGTCTTGGCGGAACCGGAGGGATTCGAACCCTCGATGAGGCTCTACACCCCATACTCCCTTAGCAGGGGAGCACCTTCGGCCACTCGGTCACAGTTCCTGAAAGAAGCCGAGATTATGCCATCACTCAGGCGGCTGGTTGGTCCAGATCGAAGGCTTTGTGCAACGCGCGCACCGCCAACTCCATATATTTTTCGTCGATCACGACCGAGGTCTTGATCTCGCTGGTCGAAATCATCTGGATGTTGATGCCCTCTTCGCTCAGCACGCGGAACATCTTGCTCGCCACGCCCACGTGGCTGCGCATGCCGATGCCCACGATGCTGACCTTGCAGATCTTGGTGTCGCCGACGATTTCGGTCGCGCCCAGCGAAGGCATGACCTTGGCCTGCAGCAGGTCGACGGTGCGCGCGTACTCGTTGCGATGCACCGTGAAGCTGAAGTCGGTCTTGCCGTCCTTGCTGAGGTTCTGGATGATCACGTCGACTTCGATGTTGGCGTCGGCCACCGCACCGAGGATGTGATACGCGATGCCCGGCTTGTCGGGCACGCCGAGCACCGAGATCTTGGCTTCGTCGCGGTTGAAAGCGATGCCGGATACGACGGCTTGTTCCATGTTTTCGTCTTCCTCGAAAGTGATCAGCGTGCCGGACTTGGCCTCTTCATTGATGTCGATGTCCCAGGGCGTGAAGCTGGACAGCACGCGCAGCGGCACCTTGTACTTGCCGGCGAATTCCACCGAGCGGATCTGCAGCACCTTGGAGCCCAGGCTCGCCATCTCGAGCATCTCCTCGAAGCTCACGGTCGAGAGGCGGCGCGCATCGGGCTCGACGCGCGGGTCGGTGGTGTAGACGCCGTCGACGTCGGTGTAGATCAGGCACTCGTTGGCCTTCATCGCGGCCGCGATCGCCACCGCCGAGGTGTCGCTGCCGCCGCGGCCCAGCGTCGTGATGTTGCCGGCATCGTCCACGCCCTGGAAGCCGGTGATGACGACCACGCGGCCGACCGCGAGGTCGGCGCGCACGCGGGCGTCGTCGATGCTCTCGATGCGGGCCTTGGTGTAGGAGCTGTCGGTGCGCACCGACACCTGCCAGCCTGCGTAGCTCACGGCCTCCACGCCCTCGGCCTGCAGCGCGATCGCCAGCAGCGCCGACGAGGCCTGCTCGCCGGTGGAGGCGAGCATGTCGAGTTCGCGGTTGTGCGCCTCGGCCGGTTTGCTGGGTGCGAGCTCTTTCGCCAGGCCGAGCAGGCGATTGGTTTCGCCGCTCATGGCACTCGGGACCACGATCATCTGGTGGCCGGCGCGCGCCCACTTGGCGACGCGCTTGGCGACATTGCGGATGCGCTCGGTCGAGCCCATCGACGTGCCGCCGTATTTGTGAACGATCAATGCCATGGGTGAATTCTGAGAGAAGAAAAATCCCGCGCTTCAACCATATGCGGCGCATGCGGCGAAGGCGGCGCCCCGCAGGCTGTCAGCGCGAGGCTGGTGGCGAGGGCGGGGCATTGTACCAATGCAGCCGATCCCCCCTGCGTTCGGCGAAACCGTCGGCCACCTTGAGGTGGATCCGGTGGCCGCGCGTGGTGCAGGCGCGGACCTGGTCGAGCAGCTGGTCGAGCTGCGCCGCGCTCGGTGCGCGGCCATGCGTGCGCACGAGCCAGTGGCGCAGCAGATTGGCCTGGCGTGCGCGCGACAGCGCCTGCAGCGCGGCGATCCGCGGCGGCTCGCCGGCGGCCTCGAGGTCCTGCGCAGCGACCTCGTCGAGCAGTTGCTGCGCCTGCGCCGCATGGCCGGCACTGCGCGCGAAGGTGCCGCGGAATTGCGGGAAGGCCTCGGCCAGCGCGGGCAGCAGCACGGCGCGGATGCGGTTGCGCGTGAAGCGCGCGTCGGTGTTGGTCGGGTCCTCGATCCAGGGCAGCCCGGCGGCCGCGAGCCATGCGCGGATCTCGCTGCCCGGCACCGCGAGCAGCGGCCGGTGGAAGTCGATGCCGCCGCGCAACGCATGCGCGGGCATGGCCGAAAGACCCGGCAGCCCCGCGCCGCGCGACAGGGCCAGCAGCAGGGTCTCGATCTGGTCGTCGGCGTGATGGCCCAGCGCGATGGCGCGCACGCCCTCCTCGCGCGCCATTGCTGCCAGCGCTTCGTAGCGCGCGCGCCGCGCCGCATCCTCGGGGCTGTCGCCGGCCGTATGGCGCGCATCGACGCGCCGCACGCTCACGGGAACGCCGAGCCGCTCGCCGACCGCGCGGCAATGGCGCTCGAAATCGTCGGCCGCCGACTGCAGGCCGTGATGCACGTGCAAGGCACGCACCTGACCCGGCCAGCGCGCGGCGCAGGCCGCCAGCAGTGCGGTGGAATCGGCGCCGCCGCTGAAGCCCACGGCCAGCGGCAGATACGCCGGCTCGAACGCGGCCATGGCCCGTTCGAAGGCGGCGGTCATGGCGGTGCCGCGGCCGGCTCAGCGGCCGGCGTCGGCCTTGGTGTCGGTAAAGCGGCCGTAGCTTTGCAGGCGCTCGTAGCGGCGGTCGAGCAGTTCGCGCGGCTTCAGGTCGCTGACCTGGCGGAACGCATCGTTGAGCGCGCGCTTGAGGAAGGCGGCCATCTGGCGATGGTCGCGGTGCGCGCCACCCACCGGCTCGCTCACGATCTTGTCGACCAGGCCCAGGGCCTTGAGACGGTGCGCGGTGATGCCAAGCGCGTCGGCAGCTTCCTGCGCCTTCTCGCTGGTCTTCCAGAGGATCGACGCGCAGCCTTCGGGGCTGATCACCGAATACACGGAGTACTGCAGCATCAGCACCTGGTCGCCGACCGAGATCGCCAGCGCGCCGCCGGAGCCGCCCTCGCCGATGATGGTCACGATGATCGGCACCTCGAGCTGCGCCATCTCGAAGATGTTGCGGCCGATGGCCTCGGACTGGCCGCGCTCCTCGGCGTCGATGCCAGGATAGGCACCGGGCGTGTCGACGAAGGTGAAGACCGGTAGCTTGAACTTCTCGGCCGTCTTCATGAGGCGCAACGCCTTGCGGTAGCCCTCGGGCTTGCTCATGCCGAAGTTGCGCGCGGTGCGCTCCTTGGTGTCGCGGCCCTTCTGGTGGCCGAGCACCATGCAGGGCGTGCCGTTGAAGCGCGCGAGGCCACCGACGATCGAGAGGTCGTCCGAGAAGTGGCGGTCGCCATGCAGTTCGACGAAGTCGGTGAAGATCTCGTGGACGTAGTCGAGCGTGTAGGGGCGTTCCGGATGCCGTGCGATCTTGGTGATCTGCCAGGGCGTCAGGTCGCTGTAGATGTCCTTGGTGAGCTGCTGGCTCTTTTTGCCGAGCTGATCGATTTCTTCCGAGATGTCGACCGCGGATTCGGTCTGCACATAGCGCAATTCTTCGATCTTGGTTTCGAGTTCCGCGATGGGTTGCTCGAAGTCTAGGAAGGTTCGTTTCGCCAACGTCTTCTCCTGTTTTTCAGTATGCGACGACCGGCGCCGGGTCGAGAGAGCGCCAAATATACCAAGTCGCCACGCTGCAATACGGGGCCCAGGCCACGGCCACGTCGCGGGCATCGCTGCGGCTGACCGGATCACCCGAAAAATAGTTGACGCTGATGCCGTTGAGCAGCCCCAGGTCGTCCACGGGCAGCACGTTGGGCCGCATCAGGTGGAAGATCAGGAACATCTCGGCGGTCCAGCGGCCGATGCCGCGGATGGCGACGAGCTCGTCGATGATGAGCTCGTCGGCCATGTCGTTCCAGGCGTCGACGTGCACCTTGCCCGAGTCGAAGTGCAGCGCCAGGTCGACCAGGTAGTCGATCTTGCGCACCGACAGGCCGGCCGCGCGCATGTCGTCGACCTTGAGCTTGAGCACGTTGCGCGGCGTGAGCTTGCGCGGCAGCGCGGCGAAGCGGTCCCAGACCGATTGCGCGGCCTTCACCGAGATCTGCTGCCCGACGATGCTGCGCGCCAGCGTGACGAAGGCATCGCCATGCGATTCGAGGCAGGCGTCGCCGAACTGCGGAATCAACCGCTTCATCACGCGGTCCTTCTTGGACAGGTGCCTGCAGGCCTCCTCCCAATAGTCCGGCGTGATGATCTCGACGCTCGTCTTGGGCAGGGTGGGCATGGGATTGGTCGTTCCGTTCACTGGGCAACGGCCCAGGTGGTGCCGGTGGGCGAGTCCTTGAGCACGATGCCCTGGTCGAGCAACTCCTTACGGATGCGGTCGGCCTCGGCGAAGTTCTTCGCGGCCTTGGCATCGGCACGCTGTGCGATCAGCACCTGGATGGCCGCGTCGTCGAGCGCGCTGCCCGCCTGCAGGAAGGCCTGGGGACTGTCCTGCAGCAGGCCGAGCACGCCGCCCAGCGCCTTGAGCAGGCCCGCGCTCTCGGCCGAGCGTGTGCGGTTGACTTCGCCCGCGAGCTCGAACAGCACGGCGATCGCCTCGGGCGTGCCGAAGTCCTCGTCCATTGCGGCCTTGAGGCGGGCCGCGTGCGGCTGCGTCCAGTCGAGCACGACCTCGGCGGGCGCCACCAGGTCGAGCGCGGTGTAGAGGCGCTTGAGCGAGTTGCGCGCATCGTCGAGATGCACGTTGCTGTAGTTCAACGGGCTGCGGTAGTGCGTGCGCGCGACGAAGAAGCGGATGGTCTCGGCGTCGTACTTCTTGAGCACGTCGCGGATCAGGAAGAAGTTGCCCAGGCTCTTGGACATCTTCTCGTCGTCGACGTTGATGAAGCCGTTGTGCATCCAGGTGCGCGCGAACGGCGCCTGGCCGGTCGCGCCTTCGGATTGCGCGATCTCGTTCTCGTGGTGCGGGAACTGCAGGTCGGCGCCGCCGCCGTGGATGTCGAATCGTTCGCCCAGCAGGTCGCAGGCCATGGCCGAGCATTCGATGTGCCAGCCCGGCCTGCCGGGTCCGAACTCGCTCGCCCACTTCACCTCGTCGGGCTCGCTGGGCTTGGCGCTCTTCCAGAGCACCGGGTCGAGCGGATCGTCCTTGCCGTCGAGCACGGCCACGCGCTCGCCCGCATGCAGCTCGTCGAGCGACTTGCCGCTGAGCTTGCCGTAGCCGGGGAACTTGCGCACCGCGTAGTTCACGTCGCCGTTGGGCGCGCGATAGGCCAGACCCTTCTGCTCGAGCGTGCCGATCATCGACAGCATCTGCGGAATGAACTCGGTGGCGCGCGGCTCGTGCGTGGGGCGCTCGATGCCAAGCGCATCGGCGTCCTCGTGCAGCGCATCGATCATGCGGTCGGTCAGCGCGCGGATGCTCTCGCCGTTCTCGACCGCGCGGCGGATGATCTTGTCGTCGATGTCGGTGATGTTGCGCACGTAGGTCACGGCAAAGCCGCTGGTCTTGAGCCAGCGCTGGACCACGTCGAAGGCGATCATCGAGCGCGCATGGCCCAGGTGGCAGAAGTCGTAGACCGTCATGCCGCAGACGTACATGCGCACCTGACCGGGCCGCAAAGGGGAGAACTCCTCCAGTTCACGCGAAAGCGTGTTGTAGATGCGCAGACTCATGAGATTCGGAAAGCGTCGTGTCGCGCTCGTGCGATGCGGGCGAACGACGGTGTTTTCAGGGGTGTTGGGGGCTGTGGCGACGAGGCGGCTGGAGAGGGCCCCTCGGCTACAATGCCGGGCAGTATAAACGGCTGCCGCCGAGTCTTCTTCCGGGTGTTTTCGAGCCCTTGCGCAGCGCAAGGCTTGCTCCCGACCCGGCTCCACCCCGCCCCCAATTCCGCAGCATTCGTGCCGCACTTTTGCAGAGGCTTCATGAAGAACGCCGTGTTTCCCAGACTTTCGATCGCCATCGCCCTGCTGTTCGGCCTGTGGGCCTCCGCGGCCCAGGCCAACGACTACGACGACGTCAACCTGCTGCTGCGCCAGGGCAAATCGAACGAGGCGCTGGCCAAGGCCGACACCTACATCGCCGGCAAGCCGCGCGATCCGCAGATGCGCTTCCTGCGCGGCGTGATCCTCACCGAGCAGGGCAAGAAGGACGAGGCCGTCAAGACCTTCACCCAGCTCACGCAGGACTTCCCCGAGCTGCCGGAGCCCTACAACAACCTCGCGGCGCTCTATGCCTCGCAGAGCCAGTTCGACAAGGCGCGCGATGCGCTCGAGACCGCGCTCAAGCTCAACCCCAACTACGCCACGGCCGAGGAAAACCTCGGCGACGTGTATGCGCGCCTGGCTGCTCAGTCCTACACCAAG
Organism: Variovorax sp. PDC80; assembly: GCF_900115375.1. NCBI lineage: Bacteria > Pseudomonadati > Pseudomonadota > Betaproteobacteria > Burkholderiales > Comamonadaceae > Variovorax > Variovorax sp. PDC80. The sequence continues at coordinate 89,122 of NZ_FOWG01000005.1, forward strand.
GCGCAGCGCTTCGCGACCACCAACACCAGCGTCGCGCCGAAGCTGGAACTGATCCGCCAGATCTTCACGCCGAAGACCGAGGCCGACGCGGCCGCACTGCCCGGCGCCGCGCCCGTGGTGCGCAAGCCGGTGGGTCGCACCAGCAAGTAGGCGGCGAAAGCCAGCCGCTCGCACGCACCCGCGCAGCCGCACGCCGGAACGTTTGCCGCAGGCTCGCGCTCTCACGGCCAGCCTTCATCCTTTTCATCCCTCGGACACGGAGCTCTTCCTTGACGATCCAAGCCCTCTCCCGTTTCAGCCGCCGCGGCGCCCTCGTGCTCGCGGCCACCCTCGCCATCGCCGCCACGGCCCATGCCCAGGCGCAGCAGCGCGTGAAGCTCGCGACCTCGGCCGGCGACATCGTGGTCGAGCTCGATGCGGCCAAGGCGCCGAAGACGGTCGAGAACTTCCTGCAGTACGTCAAGGACAAGCACTACGACGGCACCGTCTTCCACCGCGTGATCGACGGCTTCATGATCCAGGGCGGCGGCTTCACGGCCGACCTGCAGCAGAAGCCCACGCGCGCGCCGATCCCGCTCGAGGCGAGCAACGGCCTGAAGAACGACAAGTACACGATCGCCATGGCGCGCACCGGCAACCCGAACTCGGCCACCTCGCAGTTCTTCATCAACGTGAAGAACAACGACTCGCTCAACGCCCCCAACCCCGACGGCTACGGCTACACGGTGTTCGGCAAGGTGGTGGCGGGCACCGACGTGGTCGACAAGATCCGCGGCGTCGCCACCGGCAACAAGAACGGCATGCAGAACGTGCCGGTCACGCCCGTCGTGATCCAGTCCGCCACCCTGGCGAAGTAAGCCGGCCCCGCCAGGCATCCACCCCCTTTCAAGGAGCATCAGCATGAGCAATCCCCAAGTCGACCTGCATATCCAGAACCTCGGCGTCATCACGCTCGAACTCGACGCCGCGAAGGCGCCGAAGTCGGCTGCCAACTTCATCGAGTACGTGAAGAAGGGCCACTACGACAACACGGTGTTCCACCGCGTGATCCCCGGCTTCATGGTGCAAGGCGGCGGTTTCGAGCCCGGCATGAAGCAGAAGCCCACCGGCGCCGAGATCGAGAACGAAGCCAACAACGGCCTCAAGAACGATGTCTACACCGTCGCCATGGCCCGCACCAGCGCGCCGCACTCGGCCACCGCGCAGTTCTTCATCAACGTGGCCGACAACGGCTTCCTCAACCACACCGCGCCCTCGGCCCAGGGCTGGGGCTACGCCGTGTTCGGCAAGGTGGTCAAGGGCACCGAGGTGGTCGACAAGATCAAGGCCGTGAAAACCGGCCGCAAGGGCTTCCATGACGACGTGCCGCTCGAGGACGTCGTGATCGAGAAGGCCGTCGTCGTCGGCGAATGACGGCACGGCCGACGGCGGCATGAACACGGCAGCCACGCCTCCCGCGGCCTTCGCGGAACTGGTGGCGCCTGCCGCATGGCGCACCGTCGACCTGATCTCCGACCTGCACCTGCAGGCCGGCGAGCCCGCCACCTTCGAGGCCTGGCGCGGCTATCTCGAGACCACGCCGGCCGACGCGCTGGTGGTCCTCGGCGACCTGTTCGAGGTCTGGGTCGGCGACGACGCGGCCGCCGAGCCGGGCTTCGAGGCCCAGTGCGCCGAGCTGCTGCGCCGCACGGCCGCGCGGCTGCCGGTGTTCTTCATGCACGGCAACCGCGACTTCCTCGTCGGCGCCGCGCTCGCCGCCCAAAGTGGCCTCACGCTGCTCGACGATCCCACGGTGCTGGTGCTGCACGGCGAACGCTGGCTGCTGAGCCATGGCGACGCGCTGTGCCTGGACGACACCGACTACCTGCGCTTTCGCGCCCAGGTGCGCACGCCCGAATGGCAGTCGGCCTTTCTCGCGCGTCCGCTCGCCGAGCGCCGCGCCCTGGCACGTGCGATGCGCGTGCAGAGCGAGGACCGCAAGCGCGATCCCTCGGTGGTCTGGGCCGATGTCGATGCCGATGCCGCGCGCGACTGGCTCGCGCGCGCCGATGCACGCACGCTGATCCACGGCCACACGCACCGTCCCGCCGACCACGACCTCGGCGGCGGCCTGCGCCGCCTCGTGCTCAGCGACTGGGATGCCGCCGCGCATCCGCCGCGCGCGCAGCTGCTGTGCCTGTCTCCCGCGGGCGCCCAGCGCGTCGATCTGCGCTAGGGGTTGCCGACGCAATGCTCGACTGGCTGCGCCGCCTGCGCCATCCGCGCGCCCTGCCCCCGATTCCCGAAGCCGCCTGGCAGGCCACGCTCGCGCGCTATGCCTTCCTGGCCGAGCGCCCGGCCGCCGACGTCGAGCGGCTGCGCGCGCTCACGGCGCAGTTCCTGCGCGACAAGCAGTTCCATGGCGCCCAGGGCTTCGTCATCACCGACGAGGTCGCGCTCGCGATCGCGGCGCAGGCCGTGCTGCCCGTGCTGCACCTGCGCGGCGGCCTGGTCTGGTACGACGATTTCGTCGGCATCGTGGTGCATCCCTCCGAGGTGGTCGCCCAGCGCAAGGTGGTCGACGAGGCCTCGGTGGTCCACGAGTACGAGGAAGTCGTGGCCGGCGAAGCCATGGACCACGGCCCGGTGATGCTCAGCTGGCAGGACGTGCTGGCCAGCGGCGTCACCAGCGAGGGCGGCTACAACGTGGTGATCCACGAGTTCGCCCACAAGATCGACATGCGCGGCGGCGATGCCGATGGCTGCCCGCCGCTGCCGCCGGGCTTCGCGGGCAACCGCAATGCGCGCGAGGCCCGCGCGGCCTGGCTCGGCGTGCTGCAGCCCGCCTACGAGGCCTTCCGCGAGCAGACCATCATGGCCGAGCGCTTCGGCGCCGAGCCGCCCTGGCTCGACGACTATGGCGCGACCTCGATCGGCGAATTCTTCGCGGTGGCCTGCGAGGCCTACTTCGTGAACCGCGCGAACTTCGGGCGCGATTTTCCGGGCGTGCTCGAACTGTTCGACCGCTTCTTCGGCCCGTCGCCGAGCAGAAGCTAGACGGCGACCCGCGCGCCCGGCGCGATCGTCGACGGCGCCGCGTTGAGGGTCTCGATCGCGAAGCCGGCCGCGGCCTTGTAGCGCGCCATGTAGGCCTCGCGCTCCGCCGCCGGAATGATCTGCTCGATGTCGTCGAACACGCCGCCGCAGCGCTCGTCGACCAGGCCCAGCAGGCCGAACGGGCCGGCACCGCGGTTGCGCAGCACCAGCGCCGAGATGTCGGCGCACAGGCGCTCGTCGTAGGCGCGCAGCGCTGCCGGCGTCACGCCGTGCGAGAGCATGGAAGCGCCGAGCACGCGCGCATCGACGATGGCCTGGCTCGCGCCGTTCGAACCCACCGGGTACATCACGTGCGCGGCGTCGCCGAGCAGCGCGACATGGCCGTCGACCCAGGTCGGCACCGGGTCGCGGTCGATCATCGGGTATTCGAAGACCTCCTTCGCGCCGCGCAGCATCGAGGGCACGTCGAGCCAGCCGAAGTCCCAGCCCTCGAAGTGATGGGCGAAGTCGCTCAGTTCGACGCGCCGGTTCCAGTCGCCCTGCGTCCAGCCCTCGGCGTTGTCGACCGTGATCTCGGCGATCCAGTTGATGGTGGCCAGGCCCGTGGCGGGATCGGGCGGCGAGATCGGATAAAGCACCACACGGTGCCGCAGCGAGCCGACGCCGACGAAGGACGCGCCGCTGCGCACCGGCACGCCCGGCGTGGTGCCGCGCCACATGATGGCGCCGCCCCACTGGATCGGCGGCTGCTGCGGATGCATCTGCGCGCGCACGGCCGAATGCAGGCCGTCGGCCGCGATCAGCAGGCGGCCCTCGACCTCGCTGCGCTGGCCGTCGCGCGACTCGACCAGCGCGGTGACGCCATGCTCGCCGTTGCGATAGCCCGCGACCCGCAGGCCGAGCTGGATGGCATCGGGCCCGAGCCGCTCGAGCACCGTGCGGTACAGCAGCATCTGCAGCTCGCCGCGATGCACCGAGTACTGCGGCCAGCGGTAGCCCGCGCGCAGGCCGCGCGGCTCGGCATAGACCTCGTTGCCGTTGCGCCCGACCAGCGCCCACTCGCGCGCCTGGATGCCGATGCGGTCGAGCACGTCGTTGCCGATGCCGAGCTCGTGCAGCTCGCGCACTGCGTTGGGCTGCAGGTTGATGCCCACGCCCAGCGGTTGCAGCGCCGGCACCGCCTCGAACACACGGCAGGGCACGCCGATCTGGTGCAGGGTCAGCGCGAGCGAAAGGCCGCCGATGCCGCCGCCGGCGATCAGTACGGGGGAAACGTCGGGTGTGGAGGCCATGCGGCGATCGTCGGAAGTCGGAAAAAGGAGGGGCCGCACGAGGCGGCCCGAGGAATGCCGGGCTCGCCACGGGCCCCAAGGCCCGCGGCGGCGCGCCGGTCTCTTACTTGCGCAGCAGCGCCTTCAGCGCGTTCTGCAGGCGCCGCGCGCTGGTCGCGTCGTGCGCCGCCGCCAGCACCTTGCCCGCGTCCTGGCCCCAGGTCTGGGCCGGGGCCGGATCGCCACGCTTGGTCAGCAGCTTGAGCTGCAACGCGCGGCGCGCCTCGAGCTGCTCGGCGGGCGTGGGCACCTCGGCGGCCATTTCGAGGCGCAGCAGCGCTTCGGCGGCCTCGTCGGCACGCGCGGCCGGCGAAGCACCGATCGCCTGCGACCAGCTGCTGCGCACGGCCGGCGTGACCGCGCGGCCGAGCTCCTGCACGCTCGGCAGGCGCGCGGCATCGCGCTGCTCCCAGGCGCCGAGCACCTGGGTCAGGGCTTCGCCATGGGCCTGGGCCGCCAGCTTGCGCAGCGCCATGTCGGCACGCTCGAGCGCCTCGCGCTGGGCGCGGAAGGCGGTGTCGCCCAGGCGAGGACCGCGGTCCTCGCGCGGCGGGTAGTCGCCGAAGCGGCCGCCCGGTGCGCCACGGTCGCCACCGCGATCGCCGCGGCCATCGGGACGCGGACCACTGCGGTCGCCGCCCGGACGGCCAGGGCCGCCAGGACCGCCGGGTCCGCGCCGGTCGCCGAAGCGGCCGCCGCCGCGGGTCGCGGGTGCCGCGGGTTCGGACTTGCGGTTGCCCGGACGGTCGTCGCCGCGCACGGCCACCACGGGGCGGGGCGCGGGCTTCGGCGGCGCGGCCGGTGCCGGGGGTTCGGCAGCGGCGGCTTCGCCGGCATCGTGCGCCGCGCTGTCGGCGCGCGCCGAGGCGTCGGCACCGTCGGCCGGTGCCACGAGATCGGGTGCTGCGGCGGATTCATGGGCCGGCACGGCCGCGGGCGAAGCCTCGGCATCGCTGGGCGACGGCGCCTGCTCGGCGCTCTCGCCGAACTCGGCGGCGGCCTGGTCCGGTCCCGACACCTCGGTCGCACCGACCGAGGGGCCGTCGCCCGATGCGGCGCGCTGCGGCGCCGGTGCCGGGGGCGGCACCTCGCCGCGCAGCGCGCCTTCGAGCTGGGCGATGGCGCTGCGGATCTTCTGCGCGTCGCCGCTGGCATTGGCCGCGTCCAGCGCCTTCGAGGCGTTGAGCACGTGGCGGTCGCGGTCGCTCATCGCGGCCGAGGCCTTCTCGCGTTCGGCCGACTTGCGGTTGAAGGCTTCGTCGATGGGCGCGCGGAACGCGTCCCAGAGCTTCTGTTCCTGACGGCGGTCGAGCGGCACGCCCTGCGCCTCGGCCTGCCAGCGCTGCTGCAGCGCCTTGACGGCATCGATGCGCAGCACGGGCTGGGCGCCCAGCTCGGTGGCCTCGGCGATCATGGCCTGGCGGCGTTCGATGCTGGCCTTCTGCGCGGTCTCGAACGGCGCGCGGGCGGCACCGAAGGCTTCGTTCCACTGGGGCTGCAGCTCGGCGAACACCTTCTCGCCCACGTGGCCGGCATCGCGCCAGCGGTCGGCGAACTGGTGCAGCGCGCGGTTGTGCGCCTTCAGGTCGGTGGCGCCCGCATGCTCGGCGGCCCAGGCCTTGACCTCCTCGATCAGGGCCACGCGCAGCGCGCGGTGTTCGGCCGCGTCGGCACGCACCTTCTCGAGCCAGGCCTCGACCACCTTGTGGGCCTCGTTGCAGGCCTCGTCGAAACGCTTCCACAGCGCGTGGTTCGGCACGCCGCCCTGGTCGGCCTGCTTCCACTGGTCGCGCAGCGCGCGCAGGGTTTCCTGCATCTTGCGGCCGCCCAGCGCCTGGCCTTCGGGGCGCTTGAGCAGGCCCTCGGCCTTGGCCACGAGGTCTTCACGGACCTTGTCGGCGCTCCAGCGCTGCCAGCCTTCGAGTTCGCCGGCCGCGACCAGCGCGGCATGCACGCGCGCCTCGAGCGGGGCCTCGACCAGCTTGCCGTGTTCCTTCAGCACCGCGCGCAGCGCGGCGGCGGCGCCGGCGCTGGCCTTGCCATGGCCTTCGGCGGTTTCCTGTTCGAGCTTGGCCAGCGCGGCCTGCACGGCGTCCTGCGCGGCGGCGCGCACCGCGGGATCGACCTTGGGTGCCGGCGGACGCGCGGGTGCCGCGGCCTTGGGCGCGACGGCCTCGCCGCGCGCGGCACGCAGTTCGTCGGCCCAGACCGGGACGGGCGGCAGCGGCGCGGCAGCATCGGCCGCGGCGGCAATGGCCTGTGCCAGCGCGCTGTGGAAGGCGTCGGACACGACGAGCAGCTGCGCCTTCGACGATTCGAGCTGCGGCGCGAACTTGGCGTCGAGGCTGGTCCAGTTGGCGTCGGCGACGATGTCGGCGGCCTGTTGTTGCCAGTGGGTGACGTCGGTGCGCAGCGATTCCTCGGCGACCTGGGCGTCCTGCCAGCCCTTGGTGGACAGCACCTCGAAGCGCTGCGCCAGCAGCACGGCGGCCTCGCGGTGGACCTGGGCGCGGTGCTGCAGGTCCTCGATGCCCTTGATGCGCTCGGCCAGCCGCACCTTGAAGCCGGCCAGCGGCTCGCGCGACAGCGGCGCGCCGGCCTTGGCGGCATCGCGCTGCCAGGCGAGCGCATCGGCGATGTTGAGCTTGGACTGGCCCAGCAGCCCCTCGGCCTTCTGGGCCCATTCGGCGGCGATGGCCTCCTGGCCCTTGGCGCGCTTGAGCTCGTCGAGTTTCTCGCGCAGCAGGCGGGCGGCACCCTTGTCGCGGCCGCTCAATTCCTTGAAGACTTCCTGCATCTGCTCGGGTGCCGGGTTGCTCGCGAGCCAGTCGCGGATGCGCGAGGCACGCTCGCCCGAGGTCGGCGCGGTGAAGGCGCCGCCGGTCAGCGAATCGAGGGCCTGAAGGTCGTGTGGCTTGGAAGAATTAGAGGTCACGTGCGCGAGATCGTTGTCTGAAGAGAGAAAGCGAAGGCGCCGGCAGAGGCCGGCGCAGACCGCCATTTTGACCCACTTGCCGCGCGCCGTCGAAATCCACCTTGCGGCGCGGCCCGGCGATGCGGCGAAACGACGCCTGGATCGGTCGCGCCGCAGGGGGAAACGGTGCCTGCATATATAGCAGTGCACCGTGAAAAACCAAGGGGCGCCGCGCGGCGCCCCTTTCGGTGCTCAGCGCATCGCGAGCTTGAGCTCGGCGCCCGGCTTCCAGTCGTCGCCGCTGGCCGTGGTGCGCACCGCGCCGAGGAACAGGCGCTCGCTGGTGAGCTTCTGCGACAGCAGGTAGTCGCGCACGGCGGCGCCCCGCGCCACCGCCAGCTGGCGCATCGACTCCTCGTCGACCGGCACGCTCGCGAGCAGCAGGTTCTCCATCTCCTTGAGCGGCAGGTCCTTGGCCAGGCCGACCATGTTGCGCGGCTTGGTGATGTCGGCGCGCTTGTAGACGGCGGTCAGCAGCTCGGGGTACTCGGCGTCGGTGACCGGCGGCACGTCGGTGCCGGCCTGACCGCCGCGCACCACGGCACGGCGCTTCTCGGCCAGGGTCATCTGGCGCAGGCGCTGGCGCTGGTAGGCATCGCGCTCCTTCTCGAGGCTGGCGGTGCCGATCACGGTCATCTCGAGCGTCGGCCGCTCGGCCAGCGCCTTCACGACCTTGTCGAGGCTTTCCTTGGAAGAAGCGCTCAGCTCCGAGCTGCCGGGCTCGAAGGTGATGGTGCTCGACTCGCTGCTGCCGCCGCCGCCCAGGCCGCCGGTCAGCAGGCTGAACGGCGCGGTCACGGCCTTCACGATCAGGTTGACCACCGCCTTGAAGATCAGCGGCCCGATGCTGAACTGCGGGTCGTTGAGCGAGCCGCGCAGCGGCAGGTCGACGTCGATCACGCCGTTGCGGTCGGCCAGCAGCGCCACCGCGAGCTTGACCGGCAGGCTGTTGGGCGCGCCGGCGACCTCCTCGCCGAACTGCAGCTGGTTGAGCACCAGCTTGTTGGTGGCGGTGAGCTGGCCGTCGGGCGCGATCTTGTAGTTGACGTCCATGCTCATCTTGCCGCGCTCGATGCCGTGGCCGGCGTAGCGCACCGAGTACGGCGACAGCGGCGCGAGGTCGAGGTCGCGCATCTTCGCGGTGATGTCGAGCTCGAGCGGCTTGGCCAGCGGATTGAGCTTGCCGGTGATCTCGAGCGCCGCGGTCTGCTGGGCCTTGCCGCGCAGCTCGAGCTCGGCCAGCGCCGGCCGGCCGCCCTGCCCGTTCGGCGGATTCGACGAGAAGGAGCTGAGCTTGCCGGTCAGCTCGCTGAGATCGGCCGAGTAGTTGGGCTTGACGAACAGGTCGGTGAAGTCGATCTTGCCGTTGACCAGGCTCATCGGGCCGAAGTTGATGACCGGCGCCGGACCGCCGGCGGCCGGCGCGGCCTGGGCCACCGCGGCGGGCGCGGAGGCCGGCTTGGCCGGTTCGGAGGCGCCACCGACCATCAGCTCGGCCGGCACCGGCGCGCCGCCCGCGGGCCGCTCCGGTCCGCGCGTGGTGGTGGTCGTGCCGCCCAGGCTGCGGCGCGAACGGGTTTCGACGGCCGCGGCCGTGGCCGCGTTGGCCTCGGCCTCGCCCTTCTTGGTCAGGCTCAGCAGGTTGAGCTGGCCGTTCGGATCGACGATCACGCGGGCGAAGAAGTCGGTCAGCGTGGTCTCGCGCACGTCGACGGTGGGCGCCGCATTGGGCGCCAGGCCCACCTGCAGGCCGCGCAGGCTCAGCGTCTTCCAGCTCAGCAACTGGTTGTTGTTGCGGTCGAAGCCCGGCGACTGGGTCAGCGACACGCTGTTGGCGCGGAAGTCGTCGAGCGCGGTGTCGCCCGCCAGCTTGACGGTCATGCCCGCCGGAGCCGTCGCGTAGTTCACGCTGCCGCGGTAGCTGACGAAGGCCCGGCGGATGTCGACGTTGAGCGCGTCGGCGTAGTAGGCCTTGAAGGCATGGGCCGGGAACGAGGCCACCTCGAGCCGGCCCTCGGCGGCCAGCGGCTTGAGCACGATGTGGCCCTTGTAGTCGAAGCGGCCCGGGTCGGTGCGGCGGCCCGAGCCGATGCGGCCCGACACCTGCAGCGGCGACTTGGTGGCGGTCTCGGGCGCGAGCTTCTCGGCATTGAGCTTGAAGGCCGTGATCTCGACCGCGACCGGCGTGGCGCTGGCCTTGTCGGCATACGAGAGGCTGCCGTTGTCGACCGCGAACGTGCCGACGGTCAGCGCCCAGGGCTTGGTGTTGGCGCCCGGCGGTGCCGATTCGGGGCCGCTGCCGGCCGGCTTGGGCGCGGCCACCTTGGCTTCGGCTTCGGGCTTGCCGCCCGCGGCGGCCGGCGTCTTGAGCCAGCGCTCGAACATCCAGCGTTTCTCGCTGTCGCGCTCGATGCTGACCTTGGGGTTGGTGGCGGTGAACGAGCCCACGGCCAGCGTGTGCTTCGCCATGTCGACCTCGGTATCGCGCAGCTCGAAGCGGCCGACGCTCGCGAGCGCGGTCTTGGCCTGGGTCAGCGCCAGGTTGTCGGCCGCCACCCGTTTGGCCTTGAAGCGCAGGTCGGGCGGTGCCCAGGCGACGTCGATCTCGCCGCTGAGCTTGCCGTCGAGCGTGGGCTCCAGGCTGTGGGCCAGGTAGGGCGCGGCCAGCGAGAGCGGCAGCGCGTCGACCTCGGTCTGCACGTCGGCCGCCTTGTCGGTGCCGCTGCCCTTGAACTTGAGCGTGGCGCCGCCGACCGCGGTGCTGCCGCTGAACTGGGCCGGCTTCTCCATCGGCCAGGTGAGGGCCGTGACGTCGATGCCGAGTTCGGTGACGTCGATCGCCGCGCCGGGCTGCACGGTCTCGTCGCGCCAGCCGATGCGCCCGCCGCTGAGGGCGACCTTGTCGACCTGGACCTTGAGCGTGGGCTTGGGTGCCGCCGCGCCCGCGGCGCCGCTGGCGGCACTGGCAGATGAAGCGGGCGGTGCCGGCGGCTTGGCCGCGACCACCTTCTCGGTCTGGCCCGTGGCCGGATCGCGCGCCATCAGGTTGAGCTGGCCCGAGGCATCGCGCGCCACCACCAGTTGCGGGCTCGCCAGCGCGACCTCGCTGAGATGGAACACCGATTCGAGCGGCCGCACGTCGGCCAGCGCGAGCTTGAGCGAGTCGAAGGCCAGCAGGTCGCGCCCGCGCGCATCGGCCAGCTTGGCGCCGTGCGCCTCGACCGTGCCGGTGACCTTGAGGCCGACCGTGGTGGCCTGCTGGAAGTCGATCTTCAGGTCGGCGTCGAGGCTGCCGGCCTGCAGCTGCACCGGCAGGCCGCCCGGGATGTAGCCCAGATAGGGCGCGAGGTCGAGCCCCTTGAACTGCACGTGGGCATCGGTCTTGCGGCTGGCGGCGAAGGGCGTGGTCAGCGCGGCCGAGTCGAACTTGCTGCCGTTGAGCGCGAAGGCCAGCTTGGGCTCGGTGTTGACCTCGCGCTGCGAGGCCAGGTTGCTGAGGAACGGCACCTTGAGCACGAAGTCGCGCAGCTCATGGCGGCGCTTGACGGTCTGGTCGTCGAAGTCGACCGCGCCCTCGGTGATCGCGATGTTGTAGATGGCGAAGCGCGCGGGCTCGGCCTTGGGATCGGGCGGCGGGCCGGAGGCCAGCTTGGCCAGGATGTCGTCGATGTCGTACTTGCCGTCGGCCTGGTGGGTCAGCAGGATGGCCGGCGCTTCCACCGTCACCGCATCGATCACGGGCGCGAGCCGGAACAAGGACTGCAGCTCGGCATCGGCATAGATGCGCCGCACGGCGACCTGGGTGTTCTTGCCGTCGGCGGTGGCGATGCGCAGGTTGTTGAGCGTGAGCTCGAGGGTCCAGGGCTTGAAGCCGATGCGCTCCACCGTGACCTGGCGGCCCAGCTTCTCGCTCGCGATCTTCTGCAGCTGGCTCTTGGCGATCGGCGGCACCGCCAGCCAGGCCAGGACCCAAAGGCCCAGAAGCACGAGCAGTGCAACGATCCCGCGTCGCACCCATTTGTTCTTTCTTAAGCTTTGTATCGAGGCGGCAGCATTCATTCGCGCGAGTGTGCCCCAAACAGGCGGCAAGCCAGAAACAAGAAAGCCCGGCGACGCGACGAATGTCATGTCACCGGGCTTGATGGCGGGCATAGACCCATTGCCATCGTTTCGCTCGACCGGAAGTCGATGGTTCCTGTCGTGCTGGCAGCAAGAGATTGCCGCCGTGGATCCTCCGCCGTTCGAGCCCGCGGCTTGCACCGTGACTGCCCGGCTTCGGAAAGCACCTGAAAACCTCAGGCCTGTTCAGCTTAGGCGCCCCTTCCGGGCTTTTCAAACCCGATTTTTCAAGGGATTTCCCTTAAGAAGGATGCGGTCCCGGACACGGATTTGAAACATTTGTTCGACACTTTTAAGAATTAAGACTGAATTTCTTATGCTTGACCGGGTATTTAGCAACGATAGAATCCCGCCTGCTCCGATCGCCCGACGCGACGGAACCACCCTGTATCCGCTGCCGACTCCCCCCGGCTTGATCAGACGGCCGCGCACCTTATCCCCCCTGAGCGCGGAATCTGATTGGTACCAATCCAAGCGCCGCTGCCTCCATCCCATCGCCCTTCCCGGCGCTGCGACAGGTGCCGCACAGAAAGGAAGAGCGATGAACAAGGCGTTTGATGCCACGGCCCGCGGGCTGAGGACCTTCGTGTCCGATGTGGCAGACGGCTTTTTTGAAATCACGCACAACGGTTTCGCCCTGCTGGGCCTGGCCATCGTGTTCGCGGTCCTCGCCCTCGTGGCGCGGCCCGACTTGCGCCATCAAGGCGAGGAACAGCTCATGGGCTGGCTGCAGTCGCGCAAACCCGCGCCCGAAGCCACCGACCTCGAGCCGACCGCGATCGAGCGCACGACGGCCGCGAGCCCCGGCGACCTGCCCAAGCAGCAGGCCGCCGTGGCCTACTGGCTCAGCAAGAAGTACCGCGTCGCGGCCGAGCCGCTGAGCGTGCTCGTGGCCGAGGCCTACAACATCGGCAAGCACACCAAGCTCGATCCGACGCTGATCCTCGCGATCATGGCGGTCGAGTCCAGCTTCAACCCGTTCGCGCAGAGCCAGGTCGGCGCGCAGGGGCTGATGCAGGTCATGACCCGCGTGCACGGCGACAAGTACGAGCCGGCCGGCGGCACGCTGACCGCCTTCGACCCCGTGACCAACATGCGGGTCGGCGTGAAGGTGCTGCAGGAATGCATCGCCCGCGCCGGTTCGCTCGAAGGCGGCCTGCGCTACTACGTGGGCGCGGCCAACCTCGAGGACGACGGCGGCTATGCCGGCAAGGTGATGGCCGAGCGCGAGCGCCTGCTGCAGGTGGCCAGCGGCCGCGCGCCCTCGCCGTTCGCGCCGACGCCGCCGGTGCTGCGCCCGCAGCCGCTGCCCCTGCCGGTGGTGGCCCCGGCCAAGCCCGACGAGGCGACCGAGCCGGCCAACGGCCCCACGCCGCCCAAGGTGGCGCTGCTGTCGGCCGTGTCCTGAATCTCCTTTCGCCCGCCGCCGGGCCGGTCCGATCCGCTACACTCGACCGGGTACGCGACTGGCGATAGGCGCGGTGCCGACAAGGCACCCGCGCTGACGTGGACTACCACTGGGAAGCGTACCGCCTGCGACGTCGCTCCAGACGCGCAGGCGATCAGCCGTTCGCCTGGGCAGCCCTTGTTTGGTTGAAGAACAAGGACCTCGTCTTCAAAGGACTGCCATGTACCAACGCAACATCCTGGTCGAACAGACCGATCCCGAAATCTGGGCTGCCATCCAGGCCGAAAACGCGCGCCAGGAACACCACATCGAGCTGATCGCGAGCGAGAACTACGCCTCGCCGGCCGTCATGGCCGCGCAGGGCTCGCAGCTCACCAACAAGTACGCCGAGGGCTACCCGGGCAAGCGCTACTACGGCGGCTGCGAGCACGTCGACGTGGCCGAGCAGCTGGCCATCGACCGCGTGAAGCAGATCTTCGGCGCCGAGGCGGCCAACGTGCAGCCCCATTGCGGCGCCTCGGCCAACGAGGCCGTGCTGCTGGCCTTCCTGAAGCCCGGCGACACCATCATGGGCATGAGCCTGGCCGAAGGCGGCCACCTGACCCACGGCATGCCGCTCAACATGAGCGGCAAGTGGTTCAACGTGGTGAGCTACGGCCTGGACGCCAACGAAGCCATCGACTACGACGCGATGGAACGCAAGGCGCACGAGCACCAGCCCAAGCTGATCATCGCGGGCGCCTCGGCCTACTCGCTGCGCATCGATTTCGAGCGCTTCGCCAAGGTGGCCAAGGACGTCGGCGCGATCTTCATGGTCGACATCGCCCACTACGCCGGCCTGGTGGCCGCGGGCGTCTACCCGAACCCGGTGCCGCATGCCGACATCGTGACCTCGACCACCCACAAGAGCCTGCGCGGCCCGCGCGGCGGCATCATCCTGATGAAGTCGCAGCACGAGAAGGCGATCAACAGCGCGATCTTCCCGGGCCTGCAAGGGGGCCCGCTGATGCACGTGATCGCCGCCAAGGCGGTGGCCTTCAAGGAAGCGCTGTCGCCCGAGTTCAAGGCCTACCAGCAACAGGTGGTCAAGAACGCCCAGATCGTGGCCGAAACGCTCACGCAGCGCGGCCTGCGCATCGTGAGCGGACGCACCGAAAGCCACGTGATGCTGGTCGACCTGCGCGCCAAGGGCATCACCGGCAAGGAAGCCGAGGCCGTGCTGGGCAGTGCCCACATGACCATCAACAAGAACGCGATCCCCAACGACCCCGAGAAGCCGATGGTGACCAGCGGCGTGCGTGTCGGCACGCCGGCCATGACCACGCGCGGCTTCAAGGACGAAGAGGCCCGCATCACCGCGAACCTGATCGCCGACGTGCTCGAGAACCCGCGCGATGCCGCGAACATCGACGCCGTGCGCGCCAAGGTTCACGCGCTGACCAGCCGCTTCCCGGTCTACCGCTGACCTCGAAGAAGAAGCTCTGACCGCATGAAATGCCCTTTTTGCGGTCATCTCGAAACGCAGGTCGTCGAGACCCGCGTTTCGGAAGACGCCGACTTCGTGCGCAGGCGCCGCCAGTGCGGGGCCTGCGACAAGCGCTTCACCACCTACGAGCGCCCCGACGTCAATTTCCCGGTCGTCGTGAAGAAGGACGGCAGCCGCGCCGACTTCGACTCGACCAAGGTCCGCGCATCGATGATGCTGGCGCTGCGCAAGCGACCGGTGAGCATCGAGCAGATCGACAACGCGCTGCTGCGCATCGAACAGAAACTGCTCGCCAGCGGCCTGCGCGAAATCGAGTCGACCAAGGTCGGCGAACTCGTGATGCGCGAACTCAAGAAGCTCGACAAGGTGGCCTACGTGCGCTTCGCCTCGGTCTATCGCAGCTTCGAGGACGTGGACGAGTTCCGGCAGCTGCTGCGCGACATCTGAGCCACGGCGTGTCGACGCCGGGCCGCGGGACGGCTGCTATCCGCCGCCCTGCCCGCACACACCCGTTCCGCATTCCCCCTTCCGATCGGGGTCGCAACTTCGAGGCCGCCCCGACGCCGAGAGGACGACGGCCGCGCGCCGCCCCGTCTCGGCCCTGAACGCGAGGCAGCCCGCGCCGAAGCCCGCATTGCGCAAGCGCCGCGAGAAGCCGTTGGCGTCGTAGTGCACCCCTTGCGCCAACCCGTCGCCCAGTTCCCGGTCGACCGCGATGCCCGGCGGCAGCCCATCGAAGCGCCGCAGCACGCTCGGCGCCTGGTCGCCGTCGGCATCGGTCACCACCGCCCAGCCCGCATCCCAGCCAGCGCCGCCGTCGGCCAGCACGCTGACTGGCTCGCCGCGCCGGATGGCCTCGATCCGCGCCATCCCGAGCGCGGCCACGAAGGCCTGCGACACGGCCGCCAGCCGCTGGTGGAGCAGCAGCGCGCGAAAACCCGGCACGCCGACGGCGGCCAGGATCGCGACGATGGCGATCACGGTGAGCAGCTCGATCAGCGTGAGCCCACGGGCCGGTCCCGCGCGCTTCATTGCCAGCACCGCGCACGCTGCGCGCCATCGCAGCCGCGGCCGCCCGTGCTGTCCAGCCACAGGTTGCCGACCGGCGGGTCCGAGAAGCCGGGCTTGAGCCGCGCCGAGAGCCGCAGGCAGTCGTCGAGGCTGCGCTGGCCGTCGCAATGCTCGCTGCGCACGAGGTACTTGCCGCCTTGCCCGCTCTCGGCGGAATCGCCTTCGTAGCGCCGGTAGTGGCCATCGACGGTGAAGTGGCGCTCCTGCTGCTGCATCTGCGCGAGCAGCGCCGACCGCGCCTCGGCGCGCCAGCCCCGGTGCACCGCATCGATGTAGGAGGGAAAAGCGATGGCCGCGAGGATGGCGACGATCGCGAGTGCGATCAGCACCTCGATCAGGCTCCATCCGAGGGCCGCGCCCGCGCGATGGCCTTGGCGGGTAATCATGGCTGTGTCCCTTGCGGGTCCGGCACCTGGCGCCAGTTGAGACGGCCGGCGCGGCGCGACACCGTGGCACCGTCGGGCGGCTGCGCGACCGACACCGCCGTGCCCTTGCGGGTGCCGGGGCTGAGGGCCGAGAGCCGCCGCGTCTCGACGCGCCGACCGGCCGGATCGGCGGCCCCGTAGGACGCGTCGCCCTGCTGGACCACGAAGGGCGCACCGAGCAGCCCCGCCTCCGAGGGCACGCAGGTGCCACCCTTGGACAGGCCGGTCATCGCGTCCACGGCGCAACTGCGCCCACCGCCTTCGCCGCAGGCCGCCTGCGGCGGAATCAGCGTGTTGAAGAACAGGCGACCATCGGCCAGCACGGACCGCTCGACCAGGCGCTCGCCCTGGTCGCGCGACGCCGGCAGGTCGAGGTACCAGCCGCGCCGCCGTGTCGTCGCGCGGTCGAAGGCGCCGTAGACGAAGGCCTGGCCCTCGATGGCCGTCAGCCCGCCCTCGATGGGTCGTGCCTGCCGTGGCGCCAATTGGGTCCGCGCCTCGCCCGCACGGATTGGCGTGCCCGTGTCCTGCACCGCATACACGGTCTGGACGCCGCGGCGCGAGGCGCCGAGGTCCGCGAGCTCGACGAACTGGCCGGTGCCGAACAGCACGATGCCACCGCCGCCGGGCCCGAGCCCCACTTCCGGCGGCACCGTGATCGGCTGGCGCCGGCTGCCCGCGCCGCCGTCCATCGCGACCATCAGCGGCGCACCGCCGAAGCCCAGCGCGTTGGCCTCGCTCCACGGCGCATCGCGCTCGAAGTCGAACTTCCACAGATTGCCCTGCGTATCGCCGGCATAGAGCCAGCGGACCGTTCCGTCGTCGGCCGCATGGTCGCCGGGCGCGCTCGCGAGCGCATTGACCAGGCGGATGTCCGCGGGCCGGGGCAGCAGGATCTTGTGATAGTCGAGGCCTCGCCGCCAGGGCGTGCCGGCCGGCTTGTCGAGCGACAGCAGGAACAGCGCGGCGCGTTTCTCGGGGTTGCGGTTGTTGAAGCCCGAGGGCACGACCGCGAACCAGGCGTGGGTGGCCGGGCGGCCCGCCGTCGCGGCTTTGGTGCGGAACTTCAGGATGCGCGGCGGCTGCATCAGGTGGCCCATGTCGGGGTCGTCGGCACTGCCGAACTCCCACAGCACCTTGTCGGCCGAAAAGGCCCGCGGATCGCTGACGTCGAGCGCGAAGACACCGGCGGCGCCCGCGCCCAGGCCCGAGACCAGCACGCTCTTCCACGGGCCGTTCGCCATGCGCGCATCGGCCACCGTGGGCGTGCCGTCGACATAGGCGCGATGCGCGCCACCGGGCTGCGCGAGCTGGCCCAGCGCGGGAAACAGCAGGCGCGGGACATAGCCGAAAAGCTCCTCGCCCGTGCGCGCCGAGAAGGCATGCAGCATGCCGTCGTTGGCACCCAGATAGACCGCGGGCTCGCGCTGGCGATGCGTGGCGAGGAATGCCGGGTGGTCGGCTTCGCGCAGGGCGGGATCGGGCGCCCCGACGTACACCGGGGCCGCATGCGCGACATCGCCCATCACCGAGTCGCGCACGCGGAAACGGCCACCCGCGAACGAGGCTTCGTTTCGACGCTCGCCGCGCAGATAGTTCAGGCGGTCGCGGGCCAGGGTGTCGGTGGCCCCGGCAGGCATCGGGGATGCGGGTCCGGTCTCCGTGCGCAGCGAGCGCCGCAAGGGCTCGTCGAGCGCCTCCCATTCGAAGGGAATGCCGACGCCTGCCGTCGACAGCGTGAAGATCTTTCGCGGCGCCGATGTCCCGGATTTCTCCATGCGCGCATCGAGCAAGGCACCCGCATCCCACGACGGCGTGTCGGCCACGCGCAAGGCGCCCGTGTCCGGATCGGTGAACAGGCGAAACGACAGCAAGGTGCCAGCCCAGCGCCGGCTGTCGGAGCGCGAGCGATAGAGGCTCGCGCCGGCCGCGCCCACCGTGTCCGAGGAGAGCGCGGCCGTGGCATTCGCGCCCAGCGGCGGCGCGGTGGCACGGCGCAGCACGCCGTGCAACGCATCCGCCGTCGATCGCGCATCGCTGGCGAGGAAGTAGTTGGCCGGCATCGGCTGCCCGTCGTGGTCGAGCCCTTCCGCCCATTCGGCGTTGCTGAACCATGCCGACTTGCCCGTTGGATCCGGGGCGCCGAAAAGCGCGGAGCTTCGGAACGGATCGCCATCGCCGTTGCGGTCGACGAATCCGCCGTACTTCGCGGCCAGGTAGAGCGCGCTGCCGCGCTGGCGCGTGCCCACCACAGCGCTGCGGTCGGCATCCAGGTCGATCGCGAAGGTCTGTACGCGCAGATCGGGATGGTCACCGCGGATCCGCTGCGTGTGCGCCCAGTAGGCGAGCCCCGCCATGCCGAAGGAGCCCTGGGCCGCGCCCGCCTTCCGATTCTCGAAAGCCCCGACGAGCCGGGCCCAGTGCGCGGTGTCGGGCGAGAAGGCCGCACTGCCCGAGCCCGGCGCCGAACCATCACGGCCGGTGTCGAGGTCTCCGATATTCAGGATGTGATGTCGCTGGCAGTTTCCGAGCACCGGGTCCGCGGGTGTCGGCAGCTTCGCCTGCAGGTAGCGCAGCGATTCATGGAACAGCTCGCCCGCGGGATCGAAGCGCGCGTAGTCGCCCGAGCGTCCGAAGCGGTTCACCGCCGCGATGACACCCTGCGCGGTGCCCGCAAGGTCGTCGCGGAACACGCCGGTGCGCGCATCCCATTCGGCCCGCGGGTTAGCGACCCGGTCGAAGCCGGCATCGGTTTTTTCGGGGCCGATGGACTTCATCGCTTCGCGCAGCACCCCACCCTGGTGCCTGGGATCGCTGCCAGGCAGGTAGCCGAACACGGCGAAACGCGCGTCGCCCGCATGGACCTGCAAGGCGCCCACGGGTTTGTGATGCCCGCTGGGATAGGCGGCGCAAAGATCGCGGCGCACGACGGCCTCATCGGCGGCACAGACCTCGACACGCGCGAAGTAGAGCTCGGCCCCGGCCGCCGAGACGCAGCCGCGGTCCGCATCGGCGCGCATGTCCGCATCGACGACCAGCCGCTCCCCGCAGTTCCGGATGCGCAGCGTTTCGTCCGCGCGAAGCCCGCTGCGCGGTGTCAGCCGCTCGAGATGCCCGCGCACGGTCTTGACGGAAAGCTCGACACCAGCCCCGATCGGCCAGGTCGCTCGCTGCAGCACGGTCCGCTCCGGCGTGTCCACCACGCGGTCGCCACCGGTCAGCGCCATGCGCAGGTGGTCGAGCGGCGATGCCGTGGCCCAGTTCAGCAGATTGCCGCTCCACTGCCCGCGGCAGGCGATCTCGCCACCGGCGAGCGTGGTGGCCGTTGCCGTGCGTCGGAAGTAGCCCTCGACACGCAGGTAGTCGTAGCAGCCCTTCGCATCCCAATAGCCCTCGTAGACCTTGGCGGGCTCGAAGCCGCCGAGGTACGCCGGTCCCGCGTTCGAGGCCTTGATCGACAGGTCGATCACGATGTTGGGATCGGGCTGACCGGCCAGCGCGTGGACCGGCACGCTGGTCAGCAGCGCATCGGGCGGTGTCGTGGATGCGATGCCGGCCCCTGCCGGCGCGCTCCACGTCGCGCAGAAAACCAGGGCGATGCACACGATGAATGCGCGAAGCAAGGGCATGGCAGTCCGATCAGGTGGAAGGAGAGGAAGCGTCGGCACAGCCGGGACTCGCCGACGGCTTGGCCAACGTGGTCTGCAGCAGCACCCGCGTCTCCTCGCGCGGCCCGAAGCCGATGGCGGTGACGCGGAAGACATGTGTCGCGACGGCCGCGCTCGCGCTGTGCAGCACGCCCGGCGGGCCGCTGCCCCGGCTGCGCAGGGCCTCGACGATGTAGCGCGGCGCGCGCACGGACAGGCCACCGGCACCGGTGGCATAGACCTGCCCGGTGAAGCGGCCATAGGCCACCGACCGGTTCGCATCGGGTGCGAAATCGACCTGCGTCCACACCGGCGGGTCGCCCACCGGCGCGGCCGCGCAGAGTCCCAGCCGTGCGCCGGTCCCGGCGCAATCGGCGACGAAGGCCGAGACATCGCGGCCATCGAACAGGCACAGCCGCTGCGCCGCATGGTCGTTGGGCCCGAGCACGTCGCGCTCGGCATCGAGCAACGCGGCCTCGGCCGCCTGGAAAGCCACCTCGGTGTCGCGGTCGTTGCGCGCGATGCGCTCGCCGACCAGCGCGTTCTGCGCTGCGGCGAGGCCGAGCACCGACACCACGAGCAGCAGCATCAGCACGACGATCAGCGAGAAGCCGCGCGAGGCGCGCACCGGCCGGTTCATGGCGCGGCCTCGCGTTGGCTGTTTCGCAGCGCCACCGTGAAGCTCGCGACACGCCGCAGCCGCCCGTCGGCCGCGGGCCGGAAGCGCGCCGCCGGGAACTCGGGGCCGAGCGGATAGAGCTGCGCCTCCTCGGGCCGGGGCCAGTGGCCCGGCCGTGCGCTGCGCGCCACCATCCCGATGCGCAACGCCACCACCTGCCGCCAGGCCGCATTGCCGAGCGACGACGCGGCCGCCACCGCATCGAGCTGCGCGGCATCGAGCCACTGCTCGGGCGTGCCGTCGCCATCGAGGTCACGCCCGAACAGCACGCGGAACACTTCGATGCCACGCGCCAGCGGCTCGGACCGAAAGCTGCCGCTCCGGTCGCCGCGGTATTTGCAATAGAGCTCGGGCTCCCCGTCGGCCGCCTCGGCGACATGGAAGATGCTCCAGGCCCGGTCGGCCGGCGTGGCGGTGCCGGCGCTCGGCGCGGGCTGCGCGAAACCCATGCAGTCGACCATGGTGCCGTCGGCCTCCGTGGCGCTGCCGTCGTCGTCGGTGCGCGAGCTGCCGGCAAAGCGCACCAGCAGCGAATCGCTGTCGTTCACGCCGCGTGCGTTGTGCCTCCCATAACTTTCGCCGCTGGCGCCGACGCGAGTGTTGCGAGCACCGACGATGTCGAGGTCGAAGGGATCGTTCCCTGCGGCCGCGGCCGTATCGCCGGCCGCGCGATCGGCATAGCCGGCCTGCCGCACCGTGCGCCGCACGACGAAGGCGGCGAAGCGCAGCGACTCCTCCACCGTGCGGGCCTCGGACTCGGCGACGAACAATTGCCGGCTGCCGCCGAAAGCCAGCATGGCCGCGAGCACCACCACCAGGCCGAGCGCCAGCGCGACCATCAGCTCGACCAGCGACACGCCACGCAGCCGCGCGCGCCCTGCGGGTTCGACACGCTCAGCCACCGCGCGGCCCCTCGCTGGCCTGCGCGGGCATCAGCGGCATTGCGAGCCGCGGCGGTGCCGATGCCCCCGCGCGGCGCTGCGCCTCGCTCGCGTTGCGCGGCAACCAGCCGAGCTTGACGACCAGCAACGGTCCGTCGTCCTCGCAGTCCCAGGCATGGGCGCCCGCTGCGTCGTTCCATGGATTGCCGTCGAAGCAGACCGTGATGCGCGCGCCCGGCAGGGCCTTCGCGGCGCGCCGCTTCCACGCCTGCATGTCCCAGCGCGCGAGGTCCTCGGGTTTGCAGGCGGCGCCGGCCGCCGCGCAATCGGTGACGCCCGCCTCGCCCGCTGCAGACCCTGCCGTCCATTGCGCCACGAGGTAGCCATTGGCCGCATCGCGCCGCCCCGCCACGGCCCGGTTGAGCCGCGTCTTCTCTGACAGCTCGCGCACCAGGTTCAGCGCCGCGCCGAAGTTCGCGGCCTCGCCGCTCGCGCGCACCGCATGCAGCAACATGGCCGCCGCGCCCAGCAGCCCCAGGCTCAGCAGCGCGATGGACACCAGCACCTCCACGAGCGAAAAGCCCGCGGCGGCATGCGCCGTTCGATTCGACCTTGCCATATCCGTCCTCCCCCCCGTTCTCTTCTGGTGTCGCGTGTCTCGCGATCGAACGGCAAGCGTACGAGCGCACCGGGCGCGAGCGCCGCGCCGTCCATCCGCATTCGCGCGCCGCTCGTATGATCCCGACGCACCCCTGTCAACTTTTCCTCGCGAAGCCTCCATGCCCTCCCCCCAACACGACGCGCAGCACATGGCGAGCGCCCTGCGCCTGGCCGCGTCGGCGCTGCTGATCACCGATCCGAACCCGCGCGTGGGCTGCGTGATCGCCGATGCGCAGGGCCGCGTGCTCGGCCAGGGCCACACGCAGAAGGCCGGCGGCCCGCATGCCGAGGTGATGGCGCTGCGCGACGCGGCGGCACAGGGGCATTCGGTCGCGGGCGCCACCGCCTACGTCACGCTCGAACCCTGCGCCCACCATGGCCGCACCGGACCGTGCTGCGATGCGCTGATCGCGGCCGGCATCGGCCGCGTGGTCGCCTCGCTCGCCGATCCCAATCCGCTGGTCGCGGGCCAGGGCTTCGAGCGGCTGCGCGCGGCGGGCGTGGCGGTCGAGGTGGGCCCGGGCGCCGAGGAAGCGCGCGAGCTCAATCTCGGCTTCCTCTCGCGCATGGTCCGCAAGACCCCCTGGGTGCGCATGAAGGTCGCGGCCTCGCTCGACGGCCGCACCGGCCTCGCCAACGGCGTGAGCCAATGGATCACGGCCGAAGCCGCGCGCGCCGACGGCCACGCCTGGCGCGCCCGGGCCAGCGCGGTGCTGACGGGCGTCGGCACGGTGCTCGAGGACAACCCGCGCCTGGACGTACGGCTGATCGAGACGCCGCGCCAGCCGCACCTGGTGATCGTCGACAGCCACCTGCAGACACCGCCCGACGCTCATCTTTTCATAGCAGGCCGCGCGGTCTGGATCTATGCGGCGGTGCGCGACGAAGCCCGCGCCGCGGCGCTCGAGGCCCGCGGCGCCACGGTCAGCTGCCTGCCGAATGCCCACGGCAAGGTCGACCTGCCCGCGCTGCTGCGCGACCTCGCGGCGCGCGGCGTCAACGAGCTGCACGTGGAATCGGGCCACAAGCTCAATGGCTCGCTGCTGCGCGAAAGCTGCGTCGACGAGCTGCTGGTCTATCTGGCGCCCAAGCTGATCGGCAGCGGCCTGGACATCGCGAGCCAGATCCACGCCGACGGACCGCTGGTCTCGCTGGCCGGGGCGCTGCCGCTGGCATTCCGCTCGGCCGACATGATCGGGCCCGACCTGCGGATCGTGGCGCGCGTGGCCGGCCGGGACGCTTTCTGACGCCGCCCGCGGCGCGCCGGCTGCCGTCCACAGCCGCCCGGCGAGACGCCCGCGCAACTGCGCCGGCGGTCCCGAAGTGCCAGGAAATGCCGCGGGCCTTCCGGACCTGCGAAAATGCGCGGATGTTCACCGGAATCATCACCGGCGTGGGGCGTATCGCCGCCATCCACGACCTCGGCTCCTCCTCCTCCCACGGCAAGAGACTCGGCATCGCGGCGCCCGACGGCTACCTCGACGACGTCGGCCTCGGCGACAGCATCGCGCTCAACGGCGCCTGCATGACCGTCACCAGTTTCGACCCCGCACAGAGGCTCTTCACCATCGACATCTCGGCCGAGTCGCTCGACAAGACCGCGGGCCTGACCGAGGAAGGTGCGCGCATCAACCTCGAGAAAGCCCTGCGCGCGAGCGACCGCCTCGGCGGCCACATCGTCTCGGGCCACGTCGACGGCATCGGCACCGTGAGCCGCTTCGAGCCCGTGGGCGAGAGCTGGGAGCTGCGCGTAGTCGCGCCGCAGGCGCTGGCGCGCTTCCTGGCCTACAAGGGCTCGATCACCATCAACGGCGTGAGCCTCACGGTCAACACCGTCGCCGACGCGGCCGACGGCAGCAGCGAGATCAGCATCAACCTGATCCCGCACACCGTGCAGAACACCTCGCTGGGCGACCTGCGCGCCGGTTCGCGCGTGAACCTCGAAATCGACACCGTGGCGCGCTACGTGGAGCGCATGCTCCAGGCGGGCGTGCTGCAGCCGGCCCGGCCGGCCTGACACCGACATTCCCCGCATCCAAGGACCCCGCCCCATCATGAACGCATCCGTCACGCCGATCGGCGCCTCGCGCGCCAATCGGACGCCCGCGCCGATCTCCCCGGTCGAGGAGATCGTGGCCGAACTGGCCGCCGGCCGCATGGTCATCCTCGTCGACGAGGAAGACCGCGAGAACGAGGGCGACATCGTGGTCGCCGCCGACCACATCACGCCCGAGGCCATCAACTTCATGGCACGCCATGCGCGCGGCCTGATCTGCCTCACGCTGTCGCGCGAGATGTGCGAACGCCTGCACCTGCCGCCGATGGTGGCGCGCAACGGCACCAAGCACGCCACCGCCTTCACGGTCTCGATCGAGGCCGCCGAGGGCGTGACCACCGGCATCTCGGCCGCCGACCGCGCCCGCACCGTGCAGGCCGCGGTGGCGCGCAACGCCGTGGCCGCCGACCTGGTGCAGCCGGGCCACATCTTCCCGCTGCAGGCGGTCGACGGCGGCGTGCTGATGCGCGCCGGCCATACCGAGGCCGGCTGCGACCTCGCCGCCATGGCCGGCTGCTCGCCCGCCTCGGTGATCTGCGAGGTGATGAACGAGGACGGCACGATGGCGCGCCTGCCCGACCTGCAGCTGTTCGCGGCCGAGCACGGGCTCAAGATCGGCACCATCGCTGCGCTGATCGAGCACCGCAGCCGCACCGAATCGCTGATCAAGAAGGTCGGCTGCCGCGAGATCCAGACCGCCTGGGGCGCCTTCACGGCCCATGCCTTCGTCGACCAGCCCAGCGGCGGCGTGCACCTCGCGCTGGTGCGCGGCAAGTGGGCGCCCGAAGACACGGTCGACGTGCGCGTGCACGAGCCGCTGTCGGTGCTCGACGCGCTCGAGATCAACCGCTCGCTGCACTCGTGGAGCCTGGACGCCAGCCTCTCGCACATCGCGCAGCTCGACCGGGGCGTGGCCGTGCTGCTGAATTGCGGCGAAACGGCCCACGAGCTGCTGGCCCAGTTCGACGGCACCGCGCGCCCCGCGCAGGCGCCCGAGCGCGGCCGCATGGACCTGCGCAGCTACGGCATCGGCGCGCAGATCCTGCGCGAATGCGGCGTGCAGAAGATGACTTTGCTCGGCACGCCGCGGCGCATGCCCAGCATGGCGGCCGGCTACGGCCTCGAGATCGCCGGCTATCTGGCAAAGGACTGAACGACATGCAAGGTGCAAACCAGGGCGCGGCCGACAAGCCGCTGGACGGCAACAGCGGCAAGGGACTGCGCATCGGCATCGTGCAGGCGCGCTTCAATGCCGACATCACCGATGCGCTCGCCAGCGCCTGCCTCGACGAGTTCGCGGCGCTGGGCGTGGCCGCCAACGACATCCACCACGTGCGCGTGCCCGGCGCGCTCGAAGTGCCGGTCGCGCTGCAGGCGCTGGCCGAGCGCGGCGGCTACCACGCATTGGTCGCGCTGGGCTGCATCATCCGCGGCGAGACCTACCACTTCGAGCTGGTGGCCAACGAATCGGGCGCGAGCGTGAGCCGCGTGGCGCTCGACTACAAGCTGCCCATCGCCAACGCCATCCTCACCACCGAGAACCTCGAGCAGGCCGTCGCCCGCCAGACCGACAAGGGCCGCGACGCGGCCCGCGTGGCGGTGGAAATGGCGCGACTGCTGGCCGACCTTTCATGACCGACGACACCAACCAAGAAGACCAGGGAGGCGCTGCGCCGCAGCGTTCCGCACGACCGGACAAGGCGCGAGCGACGCGCACCGGCCTGACCTCCACCGGCGCGCGCAAGGCCTCGGCCAAGTCCAACCGCACCCGCGCGCGCGAGTTCGCGCTGCAGGCGCTCTACCAGCACCTGGTGGGCCGCAACGAGGCGGCCGCCATCGACAGCTTCACGCGCGACCTCGCGGGCTTCCACAAGGCCGATGCCGCGCACTACGACGCGCTGCTGCACGGCTCGATCGAAGGCGCCGAGCAGCTCGACGCGCTGATCGTGCCGCTGCTCGACCGCAAGCTGGCCGAGATCTCGCCGATCGAGCATGCCGTGATGTGGATCGGCGTCTACGAGTTCCAGCATTGCCTCGACGTGCCGTGGCGCGTGGTGCTCAACGAGTGCATCGAGCTCGCCAAGGAGTTCGGCGGCACCGACGGCCACAAGTACGTGAACGCGGTGCTCAACGGCCTCGCGCCCCAGCTGCGTCCGCTCGAGGTCGAGGCCGACCGCGCGACCGGCAAGGCGCGGCCCTGATCCCTTCTCCTCTTCTCTCTTCTTTCGCGAAGCACCCCGCATGAGGATTTCGACCCGGGCCGAGCGCATCGAGCCCTTCTACGTGATGGAAGTGGCCAAGGCCGCCGGCAAGCTGGCGCGCGAGGTGGCCCACACCGACCGGCCGATGATCTTCCTGAACATCGGCGAGCCGGACTTCACCGCGCCGCCGCTGGTGCAGGAAGCCGCGGCGCGCGCGGTGCGCGCCGGTGCCACGCAGTACACCCAGGCCACCGGCCTCGACCATCTGCGCGAACGCATCAGCCAGTGGTATCGCGACCGCTTCGGCGTCGACGTGCCGGCGCGCCGCATCGTGGTCACGGCCGGCGCCTCGGCCGCGCTGCAGCTGGCCTGCCTCACGCTGATCGAGGCCGGCGACGAGATCCTGCTGCCCGACCCCAGCTATCCCTGCAACCGCCACTTCGTGAGCGCGGCCGAGGGCAAGGCGGTGCTGATCCCGACCACCGCCGAGGAGCGTTTCCAGCTCAGCGCCGACAAGGTCGAGGCCGCCTGGACCGACAAGACCCGCGGCGTGCTGCTGGCCTCGCCGTCGAACCCGACCGGCACCTCGATCGCGCGCGACGAGCTGCGGCGCATCCACGAGGTGGTGAGTTCGCGCGGCGGCATCACGCTGATCGACGAGATCTACCTGGGGCTGTCCTACGACGATGCCTACGGGCAGACGGCGCTGGCGATCGACGACAACGTGATCAGCATCAACAGCTTCAGCAAGTACTTCAACATGACGGGGTGGCGGCTGGGGTGGCTGGTGGTGCCGGATGTTCTGGTGCCTGTGGTGGAGCGGCTGGCGCAGAACCTGTTCATCTGCGCGAGCACGGTGGCGCAGTACGCGGCGCTGGCTTGCTTCGAGGCGGAGAGCATTGCGGAGTACGAGCGGCGGCGCGGCGAATTCAAGGCGCGGCGCGACTGGTTCATTCCGCAGCTCGAGGCGTTGGGGCTACCGGTTCCGGTGGTTCCGGATGGAGCCTTCTATGCCTGGGCCGATTGTTCGGGGCTGGCGGCTCGGCTCGGGATTTCGGGGAGCTGGGATTTTGCGTTCGAGGCTATGAAGCGGGCGCATGTGGCTGTGACTCCTGGTCGCGACTTCGGGACTGCTGATACTGCTAGCTTCATTCGGTTCTCTACTGCCAGTTCTATGGCGCATCTTGAGGAAGCTATTGGTCGGTTGCGTGGTTTGGCTGGATGAAGGTTTCGGCTTTCTGGTTTGAAGCTGCTTTTTTGTTAAGGCTGTTGGCCGGGATTTCGCCCCGGCGGGCGAGTCACTTTCTTTTGCTTCGCCAAAAGAAAGTAACCAAAGAAAAGGCGACCCCGCTGTCTGTGTCCCTTCGCTTCGCTACGGGCAACCTGCGGTGCTCGGGGAAAGCGGGGGTCCGCAGAACTCGCTGCGCTGCGCTTCGCTCAGACAGCTGCGGCCCTTATCCCGCTTTCCCCTGCGCTCCTCGGCACAGCCAGAGGGGACTAGGGTCAACGCGCCGTGGCGCGTCCTTGTGTGGGTTGCAGGAGTGCTTCCGCTCCGGGTCTTCTTTCAAGGCCGAGCGAAGCGAAGGCCCGTTGGGCCTTGGTGGCCGAGCGCAGCGATGGCCCGAACCACCCCTCTGGCTGCGCCGAGGAGCGCAGCGTTTCGCGGATAAGGGCTCGCAGCTGTCTGAGCGCAGCGCAGCGGAGCGAGTTCTGCGAGACCCCGCGAAACGCGAGCACCGCAGGTTGCCCCGTAGCGAAGCGAAGGGGTCGCAGACAGTGGGTCGCCTTTTCTTTGGTTACTTTCTTTTGGCGAAGCAAAAGAAAGTGACTCGCCCGCCGGGGCGAGACCCGGCCAACAGCCTAAAAGAAGAACACAACAAGCAATGACCTACGAGTTCCCCCTACGCGTCTACTGGGAAGACACCGACGCCGGCGGCATCGTCTTCTACGCCAACTACCTCAAGTTCATGGAACGCGGCCGCACCGAATGGCTGCGCTCCCTCGGCGTAGAGCAGAACAAGCTGCGCAACGAAACAGGCGGCCAGTTCGTCGTCAGCGAGACCCAGATCAAGTACCACCGCCCCGCCCGCCTCGACGACCAGCTCATCGTCACCGCCGACCTGCGCCAGATGGGCTCCGCCTCACTGATAATCGCGCAGACCGTGCTGCTGAAGCCGGAGCAGGCGGGCGCCACCCCCACCCTGCTGTGCGAAGGCACGATCCGCATCGGCTGGGTCGACGCCGCCAGCCTGCGCCCGGCACGGATTCCGGCGCAGGTTTCGGGAACCCTCGAACGCTATCGCGGCTCCATGACTCAACCCTTCAAGCCATGAATCAAGATCTCTCCATCATCAATCTCCTGCTCCATGCCAGTTTCATGGTGCAAGCGGTCGTGCTCCTCCTGGTGATCGTCTCGATCGCGAGCTGGGCCGCGATCATCCGCAAGTACTTCGCGCTCAAGCGCATGCGCGCGCTCAACGACGACTTCGAACGCGAGTTCTGGTCGGGCACCAGCCTCAACGAGCTGTTCGCCTCGGCGGCGCAGAACGCCAAGTTCGCCGGCCCCATGGAACGCATCTTCGCCTCGGGCATGCGCGAGTACCAGAAGCTGCGCGAACGCCACGTGAGCGACGCGCCCACGCTGCTCGATGGCGCCCGCCGCGCGATGCGCGCGAGCTTCCAGCGCGAGCTCGACGCGGCCGAACAGAACCTGTCCTTCCTCGCCACCGTGGGTTCGGTCTCGCCCTACGTCGGCCTGTTCGGCACGGTCTGGGGGATCATGCATGCCTTCACCGGCCTGGCCGCGCTGACCCAGGTCACGCTCGCCACCGTGGCGCCCGGCATCGCCGAAGCGCTGGTGGCCACCGCCATCGGCCTGTTCGCCGCCATCCCGGCCGTGGTGGGCTACAACCGCTTCGCGCGCGAGATCGACAAGATCGCGATCGCCCTGGAGACCTACATCGAGGAGTTCTCGAACATCCTCCAGCGCAACCTGTCCTCCAACCCGTCCGCGGCGGCCCCGGCGGGCCCCTCGGCCACCAACCGCTGAACCGGAGCGCGCACGCATGCCCGCCGTTTCGTCCCGCGGCCGCGGTCGCCGCACGATCAACGAGATCAACATGGTCCCGTTCATCGACGTGATGCTGGTGCTGCTGATCATCTTCATGGTCACCGCGCCGCTCATCACGCCGAGCGTGATCAACCTGCCCACGGTCGACCGCGCCAACAAGCAGCCCGACAAGCCGATCGAGATCGTCATCAAGAGCGACGACGAGGTGCAGGTCAAGAAGGACCCCTCCCAGGGCACCGGCGGCGCCTCGGTGCCGATGACGCAGATCGGCAGCATCGCCAAGGCCGCGCAGAACGGCGACGACCAGCGCCCGGTGGTCATCAGCGCCGACAAGTCGGTCAAGTACGAGACCGTGGTGAAGGCCATGAACCAGCTCAAGCGCGCCGGCATCGAGCGCGTGGGCCTGTCGGTCCAGACCACCAACGCCAAGCCGTAGCGCCAGCCGGACCCCGAAACGCATGTCACTTGCCCTCGATCGCCCCGAGTTCGCGCCGCCGCCGCAGCGCGGCACGCCGCGCGCCGTGGTGCTCGCCCTGATCGCGCACGCGCTGCTGATCGCCGCGCTGACCTGGGGCGTGCGCTGGAAGAGCGAAGGCGACGACGACGCGGTGGAAGCCGAGCTGTGGTCGCCCACGCAGCAGGTGGCCGCGCCGCGCATCGCCAACCCGCCGCCGGCCCCCGAGCCCACGCCCGCACCGCCGCCTCCCCCGCCCCCGCCGCCTCCTCCGCAGGCCGTGCGGCCCGATCCCACGCCGGCGCCCAAGGCGCCCGACATCGCGCTCGAGCGCGAGAAGAAGCTGCGCGAGGAAAAGGAACAGCGCGAGCGCGAACAGGAACAGCAGCGCCAGCAGGAGAAGAAGCGCCAGGAAGCCCAGGCCAAGAAGGAAAAGGACCAGCTCGAGGCCAAGAAGCGCGAGGAAGACCGCCAGAAGGAACTGCAACAGCAGAAGCAGGCCGAGCAGCAGAAGCTCGCGGAACAGAAGAAGCGCGACGACGCCAAGAAGCTCGAGCAGCAGAAGGCGCAGCTCGACAAGGACCGCCAGGACAACCTGCGCCGCCTGATGGGCCAGGCCGGCTCCACGGCCGAGCAGACCACCGGTCCGCGCTCGGGCAAGGGCGCGGGCAGCGGCGGTCCGTCGGCCGGCTACTTCGGCCGCGTGGCCGCGCTGATCAAGCGCAACGTGGTGTTCGATCCGAACTCGATCAGCGACAACCCCGCGGCCGAGATCCAGATCCAGACCTCGCCCGACGGCACCATCGTCGGCACGCCGCGCCTCGTGAAGTCCAGCGGCAATGCCGCCTGGGACGACGCCGCCCTGCGCGCGGTGCAGAAGACCGAGGTGATGCCGCGCGACGTCGACGGCCGCGTGCCCTCGCCGTTCCCGATCATCAGCGTGCGGCCGAAATCGCAGTGATGCACTGAAGAAGCAAGCGGCGCGGTGCTTCGGCCCCGCGCCGCCGCAGTCTTAGCGCCGAATGAGCGCGCGCGCCGGCCCGGAACTCGCGGCCTCCGGCCCCCTCTACCGCCCACAACAACACGGCGGGGAAGAGCGCTCCCTCAGAAGAACGATGAAGCCCAACGGACACATCCGGTATGGCAGCAGCCCCCTGCTCGCGAGCAGGACACCGGTCTGGCGCAGCAAGCTCATCGTCGCGGCCGTGGCCTTCGGCTTCCTGCTGCTCGCGGTGCGCGCGGCCTACGTGCAGGTCTTCGACAACGACTTCTTCCAGCACCAGGGCGAGGTGCGCTACCTGCGCACGCTCGAGCTGCCGGCCAACCGCGGCCGCATCCTCGACCGCAACGGACTGATCCTGGCCTCCGACATTCCCGCGCCCAGCATCTGGGCTATTCCCGAGGACATCGAGCGCGACGACCCCGCCGTGCAGGCCCGGTTGCGTGAAGCGGCACGGTTGCTCGGCATGCCGCAGAAGGACTTCGACAAGAAGCTCGAGGACGAGGACAAGAGCTTCGTCTGGATCCGGCGCCAGGTCGATGAATCCGTGGCCAAGCAGGTGGCGGCGCTCGGCATCAAGGGCCTCTACCTGCGCCGCGACTACCGCCGCCAGTACCCCGAGGGCGAGGCTGCGGCCCACCTGGCCGGCTTCACCAACGTCGAGGACATCGGCCAGGAAGGCGTGGAGCTGGCCTTCGACAAGGACCTGGCCGGCAAGGCCGGCTCGCGCCATGTGCTGAAGGACCGGCTCGGCCACATCGTCGAGGACACCGAGGACCAGGTGCCGCCGACCGACGGGCGCGACATCCAGCTGAGCATCGACGACCGCGTGCAATCGCTGGCCTACGAGAAGATCCGCGACGCCGTGGTCGCGAACAAGGCCCGCGCCGGCAGCGTGGTGGTGGTCGACGCGCGCACCGGCGAGCTGCTGGCGATGGCCAACTACCCGAGCTACAACCCCAACGACCGGCGCAACCTCAGCGGCGAGCAGTTGCGCAACCGCGCCATGACCGACGTCTTCGAGCCCGGCTCGACGATGAAGCCGATCACCATCGCGACCGCGCTGCAGCTCGGCCGCGTCACGCCCAAGACCATCATCGACACCAATCCGGGCCGCATCACCGTCTCGGGCGCCACCATCCACGACGACGAGAACTTCGGCGTGCTCACGGTCGAGGGCGTGATCCAGAAGTCGAGCAACGTCGGCGCGACGAAGATCTCGCAGCGCATGTCGGCGCAGGAGATGTGGAACTCGCTGACCGCGGTCGGCCTGGGCCAGAAGCCGCAGACCGTGTTCCCGGGCGCGGTGACCGGGCGGCTGCGGCCGTGGAAGTCGTGGCGGCCGATCGAGCAGGCCACCATGTCCTATGGCTACGGCCTCTCGGCCTCGCTGTTCCAGATCGCCCATGCCTACACCGCCTTCGCGCACGACGGCGAGGTGATCCCGGTCAGCCTGCTGAAGAACGACGGCACGCCGCCCACGGGCGTGCAGGTGTTCTCGCCGCTGGTGGCCAGCGAGGTGCGCCAGATGATGCACCTGGCGGCCGCGCCCGGCGGCACCGCGCCGCTGGCGCAGACCATGGGCTATTCGGTCGGCGGCAAGACCGGCACCGCCCACAAGCAGGTCGGCAAGGGCTATGCCTCCGACAAGTACCGCGCCTGGTACACCGGCATGTCGCCGATCGACAAGCCGCGCATCATCGTCGCGGTGATGGTCGACGAGCCCGGCGCCGGCAAGTACTTCGGCGGGCTGGTGGCCGCGCCCGTGTTCAGCCAGGTGGTGCAGGAGACCTTGCGCATCATGAACGTGCTGCCCGACCTCGCGGTCGCGCCGATGGCGCACTGAGGAAGGACGGCACCGCCACGGTGCTCGTTTAGGATCGTCGGCAACTCTTGTTACCGGCGATCCCGACATGGTCGACTCCTCTCCCGGCGCCCCCTCCCCCACGCTTTCTCCCGTCGGCCTGGCCGACCTGGTGCCGCTGCCCTACCAGCAGGCGCTGGCCGCCCATCTGCAGGCGAACGAGCCCGAGGCCTGGCGCTGGGCCGCCTCGGCCGAGGCGCGGGAGGAGCATGCGGCCGCCGTGCGTGCCGAGCTGCTGCGCCAGTCGTACCGGCTCGACGCCGACGCGCATCCCGAGCTGCATGCGCATGCCGCGCTGGTCGCGCAGCGGCTCGGCGTCACGGTGCCGATCACGCTCTACCAGGGCCACGACGGCGCGATGAACGCCGCCATCCACATGCTGCCGGGCGAGGCCCACATCGTGCTCTCGGGCCCGCTGCTCGAGCGGCTGCAAGGGCCCGAGCTGCAGGCCGTGCTCGGCCACGAGCTGGCCCATCACCTGCTGTGGACGCGCGACGACGGCCGCCACCTGGCGGTCGACCGGCTGCTGCAGGCGACCGCGGCCGATCCGCGCGCCGACGCGAGCCACCTGCAGACCGCGCGGCGCCACAGCCTCTACACCGAGGCCTTCGCCGACCGCGGCGCCTGCGTGGGCTGCGGCGCGCTCGAGCCCGCGGTGAGCGCGCTGGTCAAGGTGCAGACCGGCCTCGCGCAGGTCCATGCCGCGAGCTACCTGCGCCAGGCCGACGAAATCAGCGCCGGGCCCGACGCGGCCACGCGCGGCACCAGCCATCCCGAAGTCTTCGTGCGCGCCCGCGCGCTGCGGCTGTGGAGCGAGCGCGATCCGCAGGCCGATGCCTGGCTGGCCGGCGCGCTCGAAGGCCCGCTCGACCTCGGCACGCTCGACGTGCTGGGCCAGGAGCGCGTGGGCGGCCTGACCCGCGCCGTGGTCGCGCGGCTGCTGCGCGAGCCCTTCATGCAGTCCGATCCGTTGCTCGCGCATGCGCGGCGCTTCTTCCCGGGCTTCGTGCCCTCGCTGCCGCAGGCCGTCGAGCCGCCGCCGCCCGATCCGCTGCCCGCCGGGCTGCACGACTACATGGCCAGCGTGCTGGTCGATTTCGTCGCGGCCGATCCCGAGCTCGACGACGCCGCGCTGGCCGCGGCGCTCGCGCTGGCCGAGCCGCTGGGCTGCGCCGCGCCGTTCGAGCAGCGGCTCGCGCAGGACCTCAAGCTGGCCAAGCGCAGCCTCGCGCGCGTCAAGCGCGACGCCGCCACCGTGCTCGACAAGGCCCGGGCCCAGCACGCACGGAGCGCCACGGCATGACGAGCATCGCACCGCTGTTGCAGTTGCTCGACACCGCCAATGCCCACGGCGGCCTGCAGACCGACGACGTGCTGGCCCTCGCGCTGCCGTTGCTGCGCGAGGTCTCGGCACTGCACGAGCAGGGCCGGGTCGCCGCGCTGGGCCATGCGATGGCCTACCGCGTGAACGAGCTGCCCGCGCTGGAACTGGCCCAGCCCGCGGGCGCCGAGCCGAAGCGCAACCCGCAGGCGATCGCGCCGCTCGAGCGCCCGGTGGCCTCGGTGCTGCGCGTGGTGGGCGAGGAACGCGTCACCGTCGAGGCCGGCATCGGCGTCGCGCGCGAGAACCTCGAGGTGCTGCCCGAGGCCACGCCCGACACGGTGCCGCAGCGCCCGGCCTACCTGCCCGGCTACGGCGCCTGGGAGCAGCGCTTCGCGCACCACGACGCGCTCAGCGACATGCTGTGCCTGGGCCAGGTGCTCGCCAGCCTGGCCTGCGGACTCGACTTCACGCAGGGCGAGGAGCTCGCGCGCTTCGCCGAGCACCGCGGCAACCTGTTCGAGATCAACCGCCGGCTGCACCCGGTGCTGGCCGCGGTGATCGTCGAGATGACGGCGCTCGATCGCCACGAGCGCGCGCGCGACCTGCCCTCGGTGATCCGCCGCCTCGAGACCTACCGCGACCAGCCGCTGGACCTGGGCCTGGAGCGCCTCGCGAACCCGAAGGACGGCGCGGGCCAGCGCCGCCAGGCGATCCAGCTGCACCTGCGCGACCGGCTGTTCGACCTCTCGCGGCGCAACCGGCTGCTGTACTTCAAGCCCACGCAGGCGCACGTCAACCTCACGGTGGCCAGCGTGCCGCTGGTGGTCGACCTGCAGAGCATCCGCGTCGACCAGCTCTGCGTGTGGGACGGCCGCTTCGCCGCCGAGGTCGCGAGCGGCGACCCGGTGCCGCTCGCGCGCTGGCTGCGCTTCGAGGACCAGCCCTACCTGCCGGGCGCGCTCGACCGCATCCTGCAGGAGGCGCGGCGCGACCGCGCCGAATACGGCCTGTCGCAGCTCTCGCTGGTGATCGCTTTCCTGCGCTGGCACAACCTCAAGGAGGACGCCGACGAGCGCATCGTCTCGCCGCTGCTGATGCTGCCGGTGGAGCTCTCGCGCAAGAAGGGCGTGCGCGACCAGTACCTGCTCGAAGCCGCGGGCCCCGAGGCCCAGGTCAACCCGACGCTGCGCCATCACCTGCGCCAGCTCTACGGCATCGTGCTGCCCGAGAGCATCGACCTGCGCGAAACCTCGATCGAGCAGTTCCATGCCGAGCTGGCCGCGCAGATCGCGCGCACCGAGCCCGGGGTGCAGTTGCGGCTGCTGCGGCAGCCCGAGATCGCGCTGATCCACCAGCGCGCGCGCCAGCGGCTCGAGCAGTTCAAGCGGCGCGTGCGCGAGCGCGCGCCCTCGGCCGTGCCCATCGCGGCCACCGACTACAGCTATGCGCAGGACGATTTCCGCCCGCGCGGGCTGCAGCTGTTCCATGCCCGCGTGCAACGCGTGCCGCTGCCGCTGGCCGGCGCGGTGGGCGCGCGCCCGACGCCACGTGCACCGCAGATGGCACCGCAGACGGCGCCCGCCGAGGCCGAGCGCCAGACCTTCGCGCTGCGCGAGAACGCCGGCAATCCCTACCAGTGGGACGTGGACCTCACGGCCGTGACGCTCGGCAACTTCAACCACCGCAAGATGTCGCTGGTGCGCGACTACAGCGGGCTGGTCGAATCGGACATGGCGAGCGAGGCCTTCGACCGCGTGTTCTCGCTGCAGCCGCGCCAGGTCGACGCCGAGACGCCTGCCGTGCTGCCGCTGGCCGAGCAATGGCCGGTGGTGCAGGCCGACGCGACCCAGACCGCCGCCGTGGCGCTGGCGCGCACCGGGGCCAGCTACATCATTCAGGGGCCGCCGGGCACCGGCAAGTCGCAGACCATCACCAACCTGATCGCCGACTACGTGGGGCGCGGCCGCCGCGTGCTCTTCGTCTGCGAGAAGCGCGCCGCGATCGACGTGGTGTTCCACCGCCTGCGCCAGCAGGGGCTGGACGAACTCTGCTGCATGATCCACGACTCGCAGGGCGACAAGAAGGCCTTCGTGCAGAACCTGCGCCAGACCTACGAGCAGTGGCTCGAGGCGCCCTCCACGCTCGAGGCCGAGGGCGGCGAACGCACGCGGCTGCTCGATGCGATGGACCTCGACCTGCGCGCGCTCGAGCGCTTCGACGCCGCGATGCGCGAGGTGCCCGCGCACCTGGCCGTCACGCTGCGCGAACTGGTGGCGCGGCTGGTTGCGCTCAAGACCGTCGACCCCAAGCTCACGCCGCTGCAGGCCGAGGCCCTGCCCGACTACGCAGCCTGGCGCCGCCATGCCGAGCTGGCCGCGCGGCTGCACCTGGCCGTGACCGAGAGCCTGGGCGCGCCCACGCTCGCGCAGCATCCGTTCGCGCTGCTCGCGCCCACGCTGCTGCGCCAGCCCAAGCCGCTGGCCGCGCTGGTCGAAGGCTCGGAACGCGCCGCGACGCAAAGCGGGGCCTGCCGCGATGCGCTGGTCGAGGCCTGGCCGCCGCTGGCCGAAGCCGGCGTGACATGGCGCGACGCGCTCGCGCTGGTGGCCGATGCGCGCCGCGTCGCGACGCTGGCCGCGCGCGGGCAGCTCGCGCTGCTCGATGCGGCCCATCCCGCGAGCCAGGCGCTGAACGCCGCGCTCACCGAACGCCGCGGCCTGCAGCAGGCGCTCGACGAGAAGCTGCAACGCACCACGCATTGGCGCGACAGGCTCTCGCACGCCGACACCGAGGCCGGCCTCGCGCAGGCCCGCGCGCAGCAGCACTCGCTGCTGCGCTTCCTCCAGCCCTCGTGGTGGCGGCTGTCGGGCGAACTCAAGCGCCGCTACGACTTCGCCGCGCATGCGGTGCGGCCGAAGCCCGCGCAACTGCTCGAGGAACTGCTGGCCGAGCACACGGCCCGCGCCGCGCTGCGGAAGCAGGCCGCGCAACTCGAAGCCGACTACGGCTGCACCGACCCCGAGGCCTATGCGCAGCAGATGCAGGCACTGCGCGGCCTCGACGATGCCGGCAGCCTGCGCGTCGCCTTCCAGGCCCATCTGCGCAGCGCGCCCGGCGCGAGCCGCGACGTCGAACGCCTGGTCGCCGCGGGCTCACGCTGCGACGTGCTCGATGCGCTGTGGCGCGACCTGGTCCACGATCCCGCAGCCCTGCCGCTGGCCACGCTCGAGGAGCTCGCGCGCACGCTGCACGACCAGGCCGATGCGCTGCCCGCGGTGCTCGCGCCGCTGCAGGAACTCGCCGATGCCGATCCGGCCGTGGCCGCCGCGCTGCGCGGCCTGCCGCTCGCGCCCGAGGCGATCGAGTTCGCGGTCGCGCGCGAGGGCCTCGAGCGCGTCTACCGCGCCGAGCGCTGGCTGCCGCGCTTCGATGCGGCCACGCTCGCGCGCCATGCGCAGCGCCTGGGCGATGCCGAGCGCCAGTTGCTCGGCCGCAATGCGCGCACCTTGGCCGCCGCCGTGCGCCAGCGCTTTCGCGACCATGTGCAGAAGAGCACCCTGCCCGCGAGCCAGCTCGATGCCGAGGGCAAGGCGTTCAAGAAGAGCTACAACGCCGGCCGCCGCGAGCTCGAGCACGAGTTCGGCAAGACCATGCGCTACAAGGCGATCCGCGAACTCGCGAGCGGCGAGACCGGCCAGGTGGTGCGCGACATGAAGCCGATCTGGCTCATGAGCCCGCTGTCGGTGTCCGACACGCTGCCGCTCGCGGCCGACCTGTTCGACGTCGTGATCTTCGACGAGGCGAGCCAGATCCCGGTCGAGGAAGCCGTGCCCGCGCTCTACCGCGCGCCGCAGATCATCGTGGTGGGCGACGAGATGCAACTGCCGCCGACCAGCTTCTTCTCGTCGGGCCGCGATGCCGAGGACCAGACCGTGTCGGTCGAGGATGAGGACAACGAGGGCGACCGCATCGCGGTGGTGCTCGATGCCGACAGCCTGCTCAACCAGGGCGCGCGCAACCTGCCGGCCACCCTGCTGGCCTGGCACTACCGCAGCCGCTACGAGTCGCTGATCGGCTTCTCGAACGCGGCCTTCTACGCCGGCAACCTCTACACCATCCCCGACCGCAGCCTGCCGAGCGAGGAGCGCGCCGAGATCCTGGTGCAGTCGAACGCCGCCTCGGCCGAGTCGGTGGCCGCACAGGCCGATGCGCTGCTCTCGCGCGCCATCAGCTTCCACCGCGTGACCGACGCGGTCTACGACAGCCGCCGCAACACCGGCGAGGCGCGCCACATCGCGCAGCTGGTGCGCGAGCTGCTGCGCCGCGGCACCGGGCGCAGCCTCGGCATCGTGGCCTTCTCGGAGGCGCAGCAGGGCGAGATCGAGGCCGAGCTGGACAGCCTCGCCGCGGCCGACGCCGAGTTCGCGGCACGGCTCGAGGCCGAGTACGTGCGCGAGGAGGACGACCAGTTCTGCGGCCTGTTCATCAAGAACCTCGAGAACGTGCAGGGCGACGAGCGCGACATCATCCTGCTGAGCATCTGCTACGGCCCGAATGCCGAGGGCCGCATGCTGATGAACTTCGGGCCGATCAACCAGCGCGGCGGCGAGAAGCGGCTCAACGTGATCTTCAGCCGCGCACGCCACCACATGGCGGTGGTCTCGACGATCCGCCACGAGGCGATCACCAACGACCACAACGAGGGTGCCGCGGCGCTGAAGAATTTCCTGCGCTATGCCGAATGCCTGTCGCGCGGCGACGATGCCACCGCCACGCGCGTGCTCGAGGGCATGAACCCGCTGACGCGCGGCGCGGTGCGAGCGGGCCACGTGCCGGCCGACGCGGTGAGCGTGCAGCTCGCGGCCGCGCTGCGCGCGCGCGGCCATGCGGTGGACGAGCAGGTGGGCCAGTCGCGCTTTCGCTGCGACCTGGCGATCCGTGCCGCCGGCACGGATTCAGGTGCGGGAAACAGCCACTACGCGCTCGGCATCCTCGTGGACACGGCGGCCCACTACGAGAACCGCAACGTGCTCGAGCGCTATGTCTCGCGCCCGCGGATCCTCGATGCCTTCGGCTGGGAGGTGCGGCAGGTGCTCGCGAAGGACTGGCTGCACGCACCGGAGGCGGTGCTCGACGGGATCGAGCACGCGCTGGTCGAGAAGGGCGCGCTCAGCGCACCACGACCAGCTGCTTGACGTCGAGCTCGACCTTGTTGCCCACGAGGTCCTTGTCGAACTCGCCGGTGATCTCGACGCGCACCTTGTCGTCGATCCTCACGCCGGGCGGGAAGTACTTGGCGTCGATCTCGACCTTCATGCGGCCGGTGTCGTCGGCGAAGGTGTAGTGCTCGCCGCCGTCGTGCGAGACGATGAAGCCGCGCAAGGTGGCGTGCTGGTCGTCCTTGCCGGTGTCGAGCAATTGCTTGACGGTCATGGCGGGCACCGAGCTCGGGCCGGCGTACTGGGCCAGGCTGCTCAGGGGCAGTGCCAGCGCCAGGGCGGCTGTGGCCAGGAAGGCCTGCTTGATGGATGCGTTGCGGGTGCCGGTGGCGGTCTTGTATGGCATGGCGAATGTTCCTCCTCGAACTTGCCGGTTGAAAACGCGCAGGCGCGAAGCCTGCCCCGGTAAGAAGGCCCGGCCCGCGAGGAGTTCCCGCTATCGCTTTTCGCCGTCCCTGCGCGCCGCGCGGTTATTCGTAGATGACCGCGGCCTTGCCCGCCTCGGCCTGCGCGGTCCAGCTCGCGAGCGCCGCATCGGTCGGGAAGAACTTCGCGCGCTCGCCGAGCTGCAGCTCGACCTGCGCGCCGCCGCGCGCCATCGACAGCCGCACCGGCAGGCCCTGCACCAGCTCGCCATGTTCGCTCTGCTCGGTACGCGCCGGGAAGTCCTTGAGCAGGCGCGCGATGTCGGGCGCCTTGCCGTTGACCGCCACGCGCAGGAACTTGCCGAAGCGGCAGCGCGCGCTGGCCAGGTCCCAGACCTGCTGCACCTGGAAGCGCGCCTCGAAGCCACCGCGCGCGGGCTGCAGGCGGCCCGAGACGATCACCAGCTCGTCGTCCTTGAGCGTGTTGCGGTTGGCGTTCATCAGCGCCTCGTCGGCGGTGGCGTCGATCGAGTCGGACTTGTCGTCGAGCTTGAAGATCGCGAGCCGGCCGCGCTGGCCGTTGATGACGCGGAAGTCGCTCACGATGCCCGCGATCACCTGCTGGTCGCGGCTGTCGAGCAGGTCGGTGATCTCGCGCTTGCAGAAGCGCCGCACCTCGTGCGAGACCTCGTCGAACAGGTGGCCCGAGAGGTAGAAGCCGACCGCCGTCTTCTCGAAGGTCAGGCGTTCCTTCACGCCCCAGGGCGTGGCGTCGACCAGCTCGGGCTCGGCCGTGGCCGAGCCGTGCTCGCTGTCGCCGAAGATGTCGACCTGCGCGGCATTGGCCGCGGTCGCGTTGGCGAATTCGAAGGCGCGGTCGACCGAGGCGATCAGCGAGGCGCGGTTCTGCTGGATGGCATCGAAGGCGCCGGCCTTGATCAGCGCCTCGACCGTGCGCTTGTTGATGCGCTGGCGGTCGATGCGCACGCAGAAGTCGTACAGGCTCTTGAACGGACCGCCCTCCTCGCGCGCGCGCACCACGGCCTCGACCGCGAGCTGGCCCGTGCCCTTGACGGCGCCCAGGCCGTAGCGGATGACCTTGTCGGTGACCGGCTCGAAGCGGTAGTTGCCGCGGTTCACGTCCGGCGGCTCGAAGGTGAGGCCGAAGTTCTTCTGCGCGTCCTCGAACAGCACCTTGAGCTTGTCGGTGTCGTCCATTTCCACCGTCATGTTGGCGCAGAAGAATTCGGCCGTGTAGTGGACCTTGAGCCAGCCCGTGTGATAGGCCAGCAGCGAGTAGGCGGCGGCGTGCGACTTGTTGAAGCCGTAGCCCGCGAACTTCTCCATCAGGTCGAAGATCTCGTCGGCCTTGTCCTGCGCGATGCCGTGCGTGCTCAGGGCACCCGCGCGGAATTTCTCGCGGTGCTCGGCCATCTCCTCGAGCTTCTTCTTGCCCATCGCGCGGCGCAGCAGGTCGGCGCCGCCGAGCGAGTAGCCGCCCAGGATCTGCGCGGTCTGCATCACCTGCTCCTGGTAGACCATGATCCCGTAGGTCTCCGAGAGCATCTGGGCCACGGCCGGGTGCGGATACTCCACGTCCTCGCGGCCGTGCTTGCGCGCCACGAAGCTGGGGATCAGGTCCATCGGGCCCGGACGGTACAGCGCGTTGAGCGCGATCAGGTCCTCGAGCCGGGTCGGCCGCGCGTCCTTCAGCATGCCCTGCATGCCGCGCGATTCGAACTGGAACACGGCCTCGGTCTTGCCCTCGGAGAACAGCCGGTAGGTCGGCCCGTCGTTGAGCGGGATGTTCTCGTAGGCGAAGTTCTCGCGGCCCTTGTGCCGCTTCATGATGAACTCGCGCGCGATCTCGAGGATCGTCAGCGTGGCCAGGCCCAGAAAGTCGAACTTCACGAGGCCGATGGCCTCCACGTCGTCCTTGTCGTACTGGCTCACGGCCGAGTCGCTGCCGGGCTGCTGGTAGAGCGGGCAGAAGTCGGTGAGCTTGCCGGGCGCGATCAGCACGCCGCCGGCGTGCATGCCGATGTTGCGGGTCATGCCTTCGAGCTTCTGCGCCAGCTCGACCACGGTCTTGACCTCTTCCTCCTTCTCGAGCCGCTCCGCGAGCTGCGGCTCCATCTCGAGCGCGTAGTTGTTCTTGTCGCCCTCGATCTTCTGCGCCGGCGGGTACTGCAGCGTGACCGACATGCCGGGCTTGTTCGGGATCAGCTTGCTGATGCCGTCGCAGAACATGTAGCTCATGTCGAGCACCCGGCCCACGTCGCGGATGGCCGCGCGCGCGGCCATGGTGCCGAAGGTGGCGATCTGGCTCACGGCATTGCGGCCGTACTTGTCCTTCACGTAGTCGATCACGCGGTCGCGGTTGCCCTGGCAGAAG
Source organism: Variovorax sp. PDC80 (assembly GCF_900115375.1). Lineage (NCBI taxonomy): Bacteria > Pseudomonadati > Pseudomonadota > Betaproteobacteria > Burkholderiales > Comamonadaceae > Variovorax > Variovorax sp. PDC80. The sequence goes on from NZ_FOWG01000005.1 coordinate 130,787, forward strand.
TCGATGTCGAAGTCGGGCATCGAGACGCGCTCGGGATTCAGGAAGCGTTCGAACAGCAGGTTGTATTCGAGCGGATCGAGGTCGGTGATCTTCAGCGCATAGGCCACCAGCGAACCCGCGCCCGAGCCCCGGCCCGGACCGACCGGGCAGCCGTTCTGCTTGGCCCAGTTGATGAAGTCGCCCACGATCAGGAAGTAGCCCGGGAACCCCATCTTCAGGATGGTGTTGATCTCGAACTCGAGCCGCTCGACATAGCGCGGCCGCTGCGCATCGCGCTTGGCCGCGTCGGGGAACAGGTGCTCGAGGCGCTTCTCGAGCCCCTCGAACGATTCCTGGCGGAAGAACTCGTCGATCGGCATGCGCACGCCTTCGCTCACGAAGGGCGTGGGGAAGTCGGGCAGCTGCGGCTTGCCGAGCACCAGCGTCAGGCTGCAGCGCTTGGCGATCTCGACCGTGTTGGCCAGCGCGCTCGGGATGTCGGCGAACAGCGCCTGCATCTCGGCGCTCGACTTGAAGTACTGCTCGGGCGTGAAGCGGCGCACGCGCCGCGGGTTGCCGAGGATCTCGCCCTCGGAGATGCACACGCGCGCCTCGTGCGCCTCGTAGTCCTCGCGCGTGGCGAACTGCACCGGGTGCGTGGCCACCACCGGCAACCCCAGCCGCGCGGCCAGTTGCACCGCGGCCAGCACGTGCGGCTCGTCCTCGGGACGGCCGGCACGCTGCAGCTCGATGTAGAAGCGGTGCGGGAAGATGCCCGCCAGGCGCAGCGCGAGCTCGGCCGCGCGTTCGCCCTGCCCCGCGGCCAGCGGCGCGCCGAGCGGACCGGCCTGCGCGCCCGACAGCGCGATCAGCCCGCCCTGCAGTTCCTCCACCCATTCGAGCTTGCAGGCCGCCTGGGCCTGGCCGCGGCCGACGTTCTGCGTCCAGGCGCGTGCCAGCAGCTCCGAGAGGTTGAGGTAGCCCTGCTTGTTCTGCACCAGCAGCACGATGCGCGTGAGCGTCGCAGCGTCCTTGCCCATGCCCTCGAGGAAGATCTCGGCGCCGATCACGGGCTTGACGCCCTTGCCGCGCGCTTCCTTGTAGAACTTGATCCCGCCGAACAGGTTGTTGAGATCGGTGATGGCCATCGCGGGCTGCTTGTCGGCAGCGGCGGCCTTGACGACTTCGTCGATGCGGTTGGTGCCGTCGACGACGGAGAACTCGGTGTGCAGGCGCAGGTGAACGAACATCCGTCCATTGTAGGAAGGCGGGCCTCCACGATGTGAGTTGGCGCGGCCCCTATTGACACCCGAGCCGCCGGTGGTTCGAGAGTGCCCGAGTCAGGAACGGGTCAACCTGCGGCGCCTAGAATTCCCGCCGTGCAAGAGACCCAAGAGATATTGAACATCGCGGCCTACAAGTTCGTGGCCATCGACGACGGCCCGGTGCTGCGCGAACGCCTGCTGGAGCGCAGCCGCGCGCTCGGGCTGATGGGCACGATCCTGATCGCGCCCGAGGGTATCAACATGTTTCTGGCCGGCGAACCCGGCGCGATGGCGGACTTCCTGGCCGGCGTGCGCGCCGATGCGCGCTTCGCCGACCTCGAGACCAAGGACAGCTGGTCGACCGCCCAGCCGTTCCGGCGCATGCTCGTGAAGCTCAAGCGCGAGATCATCCGCATGGACCATCCCGCGATCCAGCCCGCGGCCGGCCGCGCGCCAGGCGTGGACGCGCCCACGCTCAAGCGCTGGCTCGACCAGGGCCACGACGACGCGGGCCGCGCGATCGCGCTGCTCGACACGCGCAATGCCTTCGAGGTCGACCACGGCAGCTTCGAGGGCGCGATCGACTGGCGCATCGAGAAGTTCACCGAGTTCCCGCCCGCGCTGCGCGCGCACCGCGCCGAGTTCGCGGGCAAGACGGTGGTGAGCTTCTGCACCGGCGGCATCCGCTGCGAGAAGGCCGCGATCCTGATGCGCGAGGAAGGCGTCGACAACGTGCTGCAGCTCGAGGGCGGCATCCTCAAGTACTTCGAGCTGGTGGGCGGCGCCCACTACCAGGGCGACTGCTTCGTGTTCGATGGCCGCGAGGCGCTCGCGCCCGACCTCAGCGCCCGCGCGGCCAAGGCCAGCGCGCGCGCCGCCGAAGACCCCGATCTCCACAAGAAACGATAGGCCGACCGCCCCGCGATGCGCATCCTGCTGGTGGAAGACGAACTGGACATGGCCTCCTGGCTGGTGCGCGCGCTCACGCAGAGCGGCTTCGTCACCGACCATGCGCCCGATGCGCGCACCGCCGAGGCCTTCATGGCCGGCACCGAGTACGACGCGGTGGTGCTCGACCTGCGGCTGCCCGACAAGCACGGCCTCGCGGTGCTGGCCGACATGCGCAATGCCGACGACCGCACGCCGGTGCTGATCCTCACCGCGCAAGGCGCGCTGCAGGACCGCGTGCGCGGCCTGCATCTCGGCGCCGACGATTTCCTCACCAAGCCCTTCGAGCTGGTCGAGCTCGAGGCGCGGCTGACCGCGCTGGTGCGGCGCAGCCGCGGCCGGCAGCATCCGCGGCTGCAGTGCGCCTCGCTGGCCTACGACGGCGAGAGCCATGCCTTCACGCTGCGCGGCACGCTGCTGGCGCTCACGCCGCGCGAGCACGCGGCCCTGAGCGCGCTGCTGATGCGCAGCGGCTCGCCGGTCGGCAAGTCGCAGCTGTTCGGCAAGGTGTTCACCAACGACAGCACCGCCGGACCCGATGCGATCGAGGTGGTGCTGCACCGGCTGCGGCGCAAGCTCGCCGACAGCGACGTGCGCATCGTCACCGTGCGCGGGTTGGGCTACATGCTCGAAGGCATCGCCGATGGACCCGCACGCGCCGCCGCCGTCTCCACCCCCCACTGAAAGCTGGCGCTTCGGCATCCGCGCGCGCCTGCTGGCGCTGCTGCTGCCGGGCATGGTCGCGCTGCTCGCGCTCGACAGCTGGAGCAACTACCAGGCGCTGACCGAGAGCCTGGTCGACGCCTACGACCAGAGCCTGCTCGAGCCCGTGCAGGCGCTGGCCAACGGCATCGTGGTCGCGAGCGACGGCAGCGTGCGCGTGCAGGAGGCCTTCTCGGTGCAGGCGATGTTCGAGTCGACCCACCTGCGCTACAAGTACCTGCACGTGGGCGCGGCGCCGCTGGCCAGGGGCGCGGCCGGCACCGAGGAGACGCTGATGGGCGTGCCCGACCTGCCCGCCCCGCCGCCGAAGACCGCGACCGGCGCCGACGACGCGCCGGTGTTCTACGACGCGGTCTACCAGCAGCACCCGGTGCGCGTGGCCGCGCTGCGCCAGACGGTCTACAACAGCCACGCGGGCAGTGCCTACACCGTGCTGATCCAGGCCGCCGAAGGCACCGGCCCGCGCCAGCGCGCGGTGGACGAATCGCTGCGCCAGGAACTGCTGCGCGCCGCGCGCATGGTGCTGGTGATGGCCCTGCTGGTGTGGCTGGGCGTGGCCTGGACCTTGCGCCCGCTCGAGCGGCTGCGCCGCTCGCTGCGCGAGCGCGCGCGCGACGACATCAAGCCGCTCGACCCGGCCGGCGTGCCGCAGGAGGTGGTACCGCTGGTCGATGCGGTCAACCACCACATCGGCCGCCATCGCCGCATGGTGGCCGAGCATTCGCAGTTCCTCGCCGATGCCTCGCACCAGCTGCGCACGCCGCTGGGCATCCTGTCGATCCAGGCCGGCTACGCGGTGCGCGAGACCGACCCCGAGCGCATGCGCGAATCGCTGCATGCGATCGTCGCGCAGCTCGCGCGCACGCGGCGCCTGAGCGAACAACTGCTGGCGCTCGCGCATGCGACGCACGAGGACGAGACCGAGGCCGCCGCGCCCGGGATCGTCGACCTCAACGCGATCGCGCGCGCCGTGGTGCTGCAGTACCTGCCGCTCGCGCGCGAGCACGACCAGGACCTGGGCTGGGTCGATGCGCGCGGCGACACCGCGGCCGAGGGCCTCGCCGCGCCCGACGAGGAAGAGGACGCGGCATCGCCCGTGATCCCGGTGCGCGCCAATGCCGAGGAGCTGCACGAGCTGCTCGCGAACCTGGTGCACAACGCGATCAAGTACACGCCGCGCGGCGGCAACATCACGGTGACGGTGCGGCGCGATGCCTCGCAGGCGCTGGCCGAGGTCTGCGACAGCGGCCCCGGCATCGCGCCCGAGCGGCGTGCCAGCGTGTTCGAGCGCTTCCAGCGCGACCCGGCCTCGCATGGCGCGAACGCACCCGCGATGCAGGGCGCCGGCCTCGGCCTCACCATCGCGCGCGGCTATGCGCGGCGCAACGGCGGCGAGATCCTGCTCGACAGCGCCGACATGCCCGAGAGCGCCAACGGCGGCGGGCTGCGCGCGATCCTCCGGTTGCCGCTCGCTCGTACGTGATAACACGTATTTTGGGCCTCGAAGGCCCTTGCAAGCGTGTTGCGAAAGGGGATTGAAAGGCCCGCTTCCTAGACTGCATTGCTTCAGCCCGAAGGAGACATATGCAGCACAGCACGGGTGGTGGCGCGGCCTCGCAGGCATCGCGCGCCCCATCGAAATTCAAGAAAGACTATTACGGCGGAGCCCTGATGGTGATCGTCGGACTGGCCGCCGCCTATGCCGGCTACGGCTACCGGGTCGGCGAACTCGCGCACATGGGACCGGGCTTCTTCCCGGTCGCGCTCGGGCTGCTTTTGGCCTTCATCGGCCTCTTGATGGTGATCTCGGCGCGCGGCCAGCAACCGGCGCCCGAGGCCGCCGTCTCGCACGGCCATCCCGCCGGCCTGCCCGACCTGCGCGGCTGCGTCTGCATCGTGCTGGGCATCCTGGCCTTCCTGCTGCTCGGCGAGTACGGCGGGCTGCTGCCCGCGACCTTCGCGATCGTGTTCATCTCGGCGCTCGGCGACCGCGACAACACGCTGCGCGAAGCGCTGCTGCTCGCGCTCGCGATGATGGCCATCGCGGTGGTGGTGTTCTGGTGGGCGCTGAGCCTGCAGTTGCCGCTGTTCCAGTGGGGAGGCTGAGACCATGATCGGACAATCGCTCCACGACCTCTGGTTCGGCTTCGGCGTCGCGTTCCAGGGCTCCAACCTGCTCTGGTCCTTCTTCGGCGTGCTGGTGGGCAACCTCATCGGCGTGCTGCCCGGCATGGGCGCGCTGCAGGCCATCTCGATCCTGCTGCCGCTCACCTACGTGATGCATCCGGTGCCCGCCATCCTGATGCTGGCCGGCATCTTCTACGGTTCGCAGTACGGGGGCGCGATCGGCGCCATCCTGATGAACATGCCCTCGCATCCGCCGCATGCGGTGACCTGCCTCGACGGCTATCCGATGACCAAGCAGGGCAAGGGTGGCGTGGCGCTCGGCGTGACGATGATCTCCTCGTTCTTCGCCGCCTCGGTGGGCATCGTGGTGATGATCTTCGCCTCGCCGCTGCTGGTGCAGATCGCGTTCAAGTTCGGTCCGACCGAGATCTTCTCGATCATGATGCTGGGCCTGCTCGCCGGCTCGACCATGTCGCGCGGCTCGGCGCTCAAGGGCGTGGCGATGACGGTGTTCGGCCTGCTGTGCGGCGTGGTCGGCACCGACGTCAACAGCGGCAGCTTCCGCTTCGCCTTCGACCTGCCCGAGCTCAGCGACGGCCTCGAGCTGGTCGCGATCTCGATGGGCCTGTTCGGCGTCGCCGACTTCCTGCTCAACGTGAACCGCATGAAGAGCATCGGCGACACCGGCACGCTCAAGCTCAGTGACATGCGCCCGAGCAAGGAGGAGCTCAAGCGCGCCTTCCCCGCGATGATCCGCGGCACCATCGTGGGCACGATCTTCGGCGCGATGCCGGGCACCGGGCCGACCATCACCACCTTCATCGCCTATGCGCTCGAGCGCAAGGTGTCGAAGACGCCCGCGGCCTTCGGCACCGGCATGATCGAAGGCGTGGCCGGGCCCGAGGCCTCGGCGCATTCGAAGACGCAGGTCGACTTCATCCCGACCATGAGCCTGGGCATCCCGGGCGACGCGGTGATGGCGCTGATCCTCGGCGCGCTGCTGATCCAGGGCATCCAGCCCGGCCCGCAGCTGATCACCGAGCACCCGGACATCTTCTGGGGCCTGATCGCCAGCTTCTGGATCGGCAACGTGATCCTGGTGGTGCTCAACGTGCCGCTGATCGGCGTCTGGGTGAAGCTGCTGAAGGTGCCCTACAAGTACCTGTTCCCGGCGGCGATGTTCTTCATCGCGGTGGGCGTGTTCAGCACGCAGAACAGCCTGTTCCAGATCTGGGAGGTGCTGGTGTTCGGCATCATCGGCGCGCTGCTGATGTCGCTCGAGTTCTCGGTCGCGCCGATCCTGCTGGGCTTCGTGCTCGGGCCGATGGTGGAGGAGAACTTCCGCCGCGCGCTGCTGCTCTCGCGCGGCGACATGTCGGTGTTCGTCACGCGCCCGATCAGCGGCACCTTCATCGGCCTGTGCGTGCTGCTGCTGATCGGCGTGGGCTACTCGGCCTGGCGCGGCTCGCGGCGCAAGTCGCAGCTGCTGCCCGATGCGCCCGACGGTGCGCCACCGGCCGAAGCGGTGACGCTGGGCAAGTAGTTCAGAGGCCTTCGGCGAAGGCCAGCACGCGGCGCCCGTCGGCTTCGGTGTAGACCGCGGCCGGCGTGAGCCCCACATAGCGGCCGCCCTCGTGCGGCCGCGCCTCCACCAACTGGAAGCCCACGACCTCGCCCGACTTCACGTAGCGGGTCTCGATGTAGATGCCGGTCTGGCCGGCCTTGTTGATCGGCAGTTGCGCGACCGCCGCATAGTCCTCGGCCTTGAGCAGCGCGGTCAGGCGGTCCTTGAGGTGGAAGTCGTACCAGGCCTGCTTGTAGACCTGCGACTCGCCGGTCTTCACGTGCTTGAGCATCACCAGCAGCTTGCGCTGGAACAGCTTGAGTTCCTTCATCAGGAATTCGAACAGGTCGCCGTACTCGCCCGGTGCCGTTTCCGGCGTCTTCTGAATGGCCATCTCGCCTCGCTCGCTTTCTTCAACGTCGTTGTGGTTGTGGGTCGCGAGGCCGGTGTTCCCTCCCCCGCGGCGGGCGCACTTTACTATCGGACGATGGCATTTCGCGCCGCCTGGCGCGCGAACGATGCAACAGAGTTTCACAAGTGAACCCAATAGTTTTCAGAACCGCGACGCGCGCCGACCTGGCCGCCATCGTCGCCCTGCTCGCCGACGATCCGCTGGGCCGCGAACGCGAGGCCGCGGGTGCTTCACCCGATGCCGTCGATGCGCGCTACGTCGCCGCCTTCGAGGCCATCGCGGCCGATGCGAACCAGCAACTGGTGGTGGTGACCGAGGGCGACACGGTGGTCGGCACGCTGCAGCTCTCGTTCATCCCGGGCATCGCGCGCCAGGGCGCATGGCGCGGCCAGATCGAGGCCGTGCGCATCGCGGCGCAGCGGCGCGATGCGGGACTGGGCCAGCGGATGTTCGAGTGGGCGATCGCGCGCTGCCGCGAGCGGGGCTGCACCCTGGTGCAGCTCACGACCGACAAGCGCCGGCCCGATGCCCATCGCTTCTACGAGCGACTGGGCTTCGTGGCGAGCCACGAGGGCTACAAGCTCGCGCTGTAGCCGCGCAACGCGCTCAGGTGGGCGTGCTGCCCGTGTCGGGCTCGCGCACGCCGAAGGGCTTGCCCGGCAGCGGAATGAACTCGGTCTCGCCGGGCACGTGGCCCATGCGCTGCGCGGCCCAGTCCTCGCCGGCCTGCAGGATGCGTTCGCGCCGGCTCGAGACGAAGTTCCAGGTGATGTAGCGCGGACCGTCGAGCGGCTCGCCGCCGATCACCACCAGCCGCACCGGCGCGGTCACGGGTGCCGTGAGGTTGGCACCCTGCCCGTCGGCCAGCACCGCCATGGTGTGCATCGGTGCCACGACGCCGTCGATGCCGACGTCGCCATCGATCGGGTAGACCGCGAGCTCGGGCGCCAGCGCGGGCAGCGCGAAGCTCGCGCCGGCCGGCAGGGCGATGTCGAGGTAGACGGTCTGCGAGAAGGTCGTGACCGGCGAGCGCACGCCGAAGGCCTCGCCCACCAGCACGCGCACGCCCACGCCCTGCTCGAACAGGGCAGGAATGGCGTCGGACGCGGTGTGCTCGAAGCTGGGCTCGACCTCTTCATGGGCCTGCGGCAGCGCGGCCCACAGCTGCAGGCCGTGATTGACGAAGGTCTCGGCCAGCAGGCGCTCGGGCTTGCGCTCGGAGTGCACGATGCCGCGGCCCGAGGTCATCCAGTTGATGGCGCCCGGCAGGATCTCCTGCACGCTGCCGATGCTGTCGCGGTGCATCATCGCGCCCTCGAACAGGTAGGTGACGGTGGCCAGGCCGATGTGCGGATGCGGGCGCACGTCGTGCGAGTTGCCCGGCTGCTCGGTGGCCGGGCCGAAATGGTCGAAGAACACGAAGGGGCCGACCGAGCGGCGCACGGCCGCGGGCAGCAGGCGCCGCACGTTGAAGCCGCCCCCCAGGTCCTTGTCATGCGGTTGCAGCAAACGGGTGGTGGGGGTGGCGTCGGTCATCGTGTTCTCTCCGTGGGTGCCCCGGGCCGGGGCGGCCCGCGCAGGCGGTGGTCAGCCGCGCGATCTTGCCACCGCGGCCACGCGCTCGCCGAAAGACCGCGCGGTGTCGAGGTCACCACGGGGAATCTCGGCCGGGCTCGCGTCCGAGGGCGACTGCGTCAGCAGGCCGCCGTAGCCGCCGATGTAGTTGGTCGAATCGCGCGTGGCGGCCTTGTTGTTGGTCGGCAGGATGCCCATGCTGACCCAGATGCCGCTGTGCTGCATCGCGAGCGTCCACAGGTAGGTCATGGTCGTGACCTTGTCGCCGTTGATGGTGGCGCTGTTGGTGAAGCCGGCGAACAGCTTGTCCTTCCAGCCCTGCGTGTACCAGACCTTCGACGATGCATCGGCGAATTTCTTGAACTGCCAGCTCACGCCGCCCATGTAGGTGGGCGAGCCGAAGATGATCACGTCGGCCGCGGCCAGGGTTTCCCAGCCGCCCTCGGGCAGGTTGCCGTCGGCGTCGATGGCGAGCAGTTGCGCGCCGGCGCCGTCGGCCACGGCCTGCGCCACGCGCTGGGTATGGCCGTAGCCGGAATGGAAGACGATGACGATGTTGGCCATGTTCGATTGGTCCTTGTGGTGGATGGATGGGCGCGGCTCAGCGCTTGTCGATGCTGAAGCGGCCCGGGCCGAAGGCGGCGAAGGCGAGCAGGCCGCCGGCGATGGCCATGTTCTTGTTGAAGTTGATCTGCTGCATCATCTTCATCGCATCGGGCACGGCCCAGTACTTGTGGAAGAACAGCGCGGTCACGACGGTGAAGATGGCCATGACGATCGCGGTCCAGCGGGTCTTGAAGCCCAGCAGCAGCGCGATGCCCAGGCCGAGTTCGATGACGATCGCGACCGCGGCCGCCACCTCGGGCAGCGGCAGGCCGGCCGAGGTGATGTAGCCCACGGTGCCGCCGAAGCCCATGAGCTTGCCGATGCCGGCCGGGATGAACAGGTAGGCGATCAGGATGCGGCCGATCAGCGCGAGCGTGTCCTGCGCGCCGTTGGGGGTTGCGGTGGTGGTGGTCATTGCTGGGAACTCCTCTGTGGTTGTGGATGGGAAACGGGGAAAAACAAGGAGGGTGAGCAGGAAGACGCGCCCCGCGGACGGGGCGCCTCCCCTTCTACACCGCTCAGGCGGCCAGGTCGAACACCAGCACCTCGGCGTCCTTGCCGGCGGCCAGCGTCAGTTGCGATTCGCCTTCGAGCAGCGCGGCGTCGCCGCCCAGGAGCTTCTGGCCATTCACTTCGAGCTCGCCGCGCACCAGGTGCACATAGCTCTTTCGCGTCGGGTCGAGCACTAGGCTGGCCTGCTCTTCGCCGTCGAGCAGACCCGCGAAGAGGCGCGCATCGGCATGCACCGTCACCGAGCCGTCCCTGCCGTCGGGCGAAGCCACGAGACGCAGCTTGCCGCGCTTCTCGGCGTTGCTGAACTGCTTCTGCTCGTAGCCCGGCTCGATGCCGCGCACGTTGGGCTGGATCCAGATCTGCAGGAAGTGCGTGGTCTCGTCGGCCTTGTGGTTGAACTCGCTGTGCATCACGCCGCGGCCGGCGCTCATGCGCTGCACGTCGCCGGGCGGGATCGACTCCACGTTGCCCATGCTGTCCTTGTGCGCCAGCTCGCCCGAGAGCACGTAGCTGATGATCTCCATGTCCTTGTGGCCATGGGTGCCGAAGCCGGCACCGGCGGCCACGCGGTCCTCGTTGATCACGCGCAGGTTGCCGAAGCCCATGTGGGCCGGGTCGTAGTAGTTGGCGAAGGAAAAGCTGTGGAACGACCGCAGCCAGCCGTGGTCGGCATAACCGCGTTCCTGGGATTTACGGACTTGCAACATCGTCGGACTCCTTGGGCCGGGCCCCGTGGGGGAAACCTTCGGCCTTCTTCGTATGCCGCGCCGGATGCGCAGCGGATGGGAAGAACTTTAGGCCCGCGCCCCCGAGGGAAAAGCGCCGCGCTTTGATGGCATCATTCAAATTTTTTGAACGATGGAGCCGCGACCATGCCCAGCCCCCGCGACGTGCTGACCCCCGATGCGCTCGCCATGCTGCAGACCGTGGCCCACACCGGCAGCTTCGCTGCGGCGGCGCGCGCGCTCGACCTGGTGCCCAGCGCGCTGAGCTACCGCGTGCGCCAGATCGAGGACGCGCTCGACGTGCTCTTGTTCGACCGCAGCGCACGGCAGGCGAAATTGACCGAGGCCGGCGCCGAACTGCTGCGCGAGGCGGCGCGGCTGCTCGGCGAGATCGACGCGGTGGCCAACCGCGTGAAGCGCGTGGCCACCGGCTGGGAGCCGATGCTCACGATCGCGGTCGACAGCGTGATCGCGCGCGATCCGCTGCTCGACCTCGCCACCGCCTTCTTCGCGCTCGAGCCGCCGACGCGCCTGAAGCTGCGCGACGAGACCCTGCTCGGCACCATCGAGGCGCTGACCAGCGGCGAGGCCGACCTCGCGATCGGCGCGGTGCTCGATGCCGCCAGCCTGGCCCTGACCGCCACCGGCCTGCGCAGCCGGCCGCTGGGCACCTTGCGCTTCGTCTATGCGATGGCGCCGCACCATCCGCTCGCGCGGCTCGAGGAGCCCCTGAGCGACGCGGTGCTGCGCCAGTACCGCGCCGTGGCCGCGGCCGACTCGGCGCGCAGCAGTCCCGGCCTCACGGTCAACCTGGTCGGCGGGCAGGACGTGCTGACGGTGCCGACCATGCAGGCCAAGCTCGCGGCGCAGCTGCACGGCCTGGGCGGCGGCTTCCTGCCCGAGCCGATGGCGCGGCCCTACATCGAGGCCGGCCACCTGGTCGAACGCCGCACCGAGCGCCAGCCGCCGCTGGGCACCATGCACTGCGCCTGGCGCGTGCGCGCGGCCGGCAAGCCCGGGCGCGCGCTCGAATGGTGGCTCGCGCAGTTCGAGCACGAGGGCACGCGGCTCGCGCTGCTCGAACGCCATCGCGGCCGCTGATGCCCGCGAGGCGCGCATCGTCGTTTGCCCCAGGGTGGCTGCGGCGCGCGCGAAGACCGGGTTAGAGTCGGCGCAGCATCCAACCGTCTTCACCTCGTCACAAGAAAAGGGTCCAGCAATGACCACTCGTCCTCGCGCCAAGGCAGACCGCCACCGAACCCCGGCCCCCTCCCCCGACACAGCCCCCGACACGGCCTCCGCCACCGCGCCGCGCCACTACGCCGTCGTCGGCGCCGGCATGGCCGGCGTGGCCTGCGCACGCACGCTGGTGCAGGCCGGCCACCGCGTCACGCTGTTCGAGCGCGGCGACGGGGCGGGCGGCCGCATGGCCAGCGTCGACACCGCCTTCGGCCGCTTCGACAGCGGCGCGCAGTACTTCACCGTGCGCGACGCGCGCTTCGCGCTGGCGCTCGAGACCGTGCCCGGCCTGTGCCGGCGCTGGAGCGCCAACCTCGTGCGCGTGCTTGACGCCCACGGCCGCGTGGCCGAGGCCGCGCTGCCCTCGCTCGAATCGCACTGGGTGGCCCAGCCCGGCATGGACTCGCTGGTGGCGCAATGGGCCCGGCCGCTGGGCGACAGCCTGGTCACCGGCACGCAGGTCACGCGCATCGAGCCCGACGCGCTCGATGCCGCGCGCTGGCAGCTGCGCACCGCCGGTGCCGGCGACTCGCAGCGCGTGTACTCGGGCTTCGACGCGGTGCTGCTCGCGGTGCCGCCTTCGCGCGCCCGCGCGCTGCTCGAGGACGGCAAGCTGTCCCGGACCATCAGCCGCCAGGTCGAGCCGGTGCGCATCGCGCCGTGCTGGACGCTGATGATCGCCTTCCCGCAGGCCAACCAGCCGACCATGTCGCACCTCGGCCCGCAATGGAATGCCGCGCGCAGCACGCACCACCGCGTGGCCTGGCTGGCGCGCGAATCGTCCAAGCCCGGCCGCGAACGCATCGAGCGCTGGACCCTGCAGGCCAGCGCCACCTGGTCGCAGGAACACCTGCGCGACGACGCGCCGCGCATCGAGGCCAAGCTGCTGCGCGCCTTCTCCGAGATCACCGGCATCCATGCCACGCCGGCCCATGCGCAGGCGCTGTGCTGGACCGAGGCCCAGACCCAGGTGCCGGTGGGCCAGAGCCACCTGTGGGACGCCAAGGCGCGCATCGGCGTGGCCGGCGACTGGTGCATCGGCCATCGCGTCGAGGACGCCTTCGTCTCGGGCCTGTCGCTCGCGCTCGCGGCGCTGTAGTTCGCGTTCCGGGGCCGGCCGCGGCCCCTTGCCGTTTTTTCATGCCTCCCGTCGGCCGCTTCGCTCCCTCGCCCACCGGCCCGCTGCATGCGGGCTCGCTGGTCGCCGCGCTCGCGAGCTGGCTCGACGTGCGCGCGCATGGACCGCAGGCGCGCTGGCTGGTGCGCATCGAGGATGCCGACACCGAGCGCTGCCTGCCGGGCATGGGCGAGCGCATCCTGCGCCAGCTCGCCGACTGCGCGCTGATCCCCGACGAGGAACCCGTGTGGCAGACCGCGCGCACCGCGCGCTACGAGGCGGCCCTGGCGCGCCTGCGCGAACGCGGCCTCGCCTACCCCTGCGGCTGCTCGCGCAAAGACATCGACGCCGCGCTCGCGCGCCTGGGCCAGCAGCACGAGCGCCATGGCGAGCGCGTCTACCCCGGCACCTGCCGCGACGGCCTGCACGGCAAGCCCGCACGCGCCTGGCGCTTCGCCACGCAGAAGTTCGAGGCCGCGGCGCCGGGCGAGCTCCACTGGACCGACCGCCGCCTCGGCGCGCAAAGTCAGGACGTGAGCCGCGAGGTCGGCGACTTCGTGCTGCGCCGTGCCGACGGCCCCTGGGCCTACCAGCTCGCGGTGGTGGTCGACGATGCAGACCAGGGCGTGAGCGACGTGGTGCGCGGCGAGGACCTGGCCGACAACACGGCGCGCCAGATCCTGCTGCAACGCGCGCTCGGCCTGCCGACGCCGCGCTACCTGCACACGCCGCTGGTGCGCGGCGCCGACGGCCACAAGCTCTCGAAGCAGAACGGCGCGGCGGCCTTCGACACCGCGACGCCCGAGGCCGCGCGCGCCGCGCTCGATGCCGCGGCGCGCGTGCTCGGCCTGGGCCCGGCCGCAGGTGCTTCGTGCGCCGAGGCGCTGGCCGGCTGGGTGCCCGCATGGCGCGCTCTCTACAATTCGCGGCCGCAATGACCTCTCCCGACACCGTGTCCCACGACCTTCCGCCCGCCGCCGACGACGCAGGCGACAGCACCACGCCCCATCCGCTGCACCGCCGCCTCAAGAGCTTCGTGAAGCGCGGCGGCCGCACCACCGACGGCCAGGCACGCGCCTTCGCCGAGCTGGGCCCGCTGTACCTGCTGCCCTACCGCGAGGAGACGCTGGACCTGGCCGCGGCCTTCGGCCGCGAGGCGCCGACCGTGCTCGAGATCGGCTTCGGCATGGGCGAGGCCACGGCCCACATCGCGACCGTGCGGCCCGACACCAACTTCCTCTGCTGCGAGGTGCACGAGCCCGGCGTGGGCGCGCTGCTCAAGCGCATCGGCGAACAGGCCATCCCCAACATCCGCATCTGCGCGCACGACGCCGTCGAGGTGCTCGACCACATGCTGCAGCCCGCCACGCTGGCCGGCGTGCACGTGTTCTTTCCCGATCCCTGGCACAAGAAGCGCCACAACAAGCGCCGGCTGATCCAGGCCGAGTTCGTGACCAAGCTGGCACAGCACCTGCGCCCCGGCGGCTACATCCACTGCGCCACCGACTGGCAGCCCTACGCCGAGCAGATGCTCGAGGTGCTGTCGGCCGAGCCGCTGCTGCGCAACACCGCCGCCGACTACGCGCCCAAGCCCGATTACCGGCCGCTGACCAAGTTCGAGAACCGCGGCCTCAAGCTGGGCCACGGGGTCTGGGACCTGGTGTTCGAGCGCGCCTGAGCGCGCGCCTGCGTCAGTCCTCGACCACGAAGCGGAACGGCAGCCGCATCGCGCTGCGCAGGCCCTGGCCGTTCGCGTCGCGCGCCGGCTCGAAGCGCCAGGCTTCGAGGGACTTCGTCACCACCTGCGACAGCAGCGGATGCGGCGAGCTGACGATCCGGATCCGGTCGGCGCGCCCCTCGGGGTTCACGTCGAAGGCCGCGACCACCGTGCCCGCCACGCCCTGCTCGGCCAGTTGCGAGGGATAGCTCGGGATCGAGCGCTGCAGCACGCGCGCATCGGACACCGGCGCTGGCTGCCGCGCCGGTGTCGGATCCGCCATGGGCGGAGGCGCGATCGTGGGCGGCGCGGCGATCTCCAGCGTCGGCGTCCCGGTCCCGCCCTGCGAGAAGTCGGCCTCCTGCGCCTGTGGCGCCCTGTTCCGGGCCAGGTCGGTGCAACCGGCCACCACGGCACATCCCAGTGCCAGCACAGCGATCTTGTTCATGCCGGCGATTCTGCAGTGCGCAAAACTTCCCGCCGGGCATCCAAATTGCTACACTTTTTTACTATTTTGAGCAAAGGGTGTCCGATGAACGACGCACGCAGACAGTGGCTGATCAAGACGGGCGCCCTGTTGGCCCTGGGCACGGCCGGGCCGCGCGCGTTCGCGCAGGCCACCCGCGCGGCCGCGGCCGGCGGCGCCCGCGTGGTGCTGCTGGGCCAGTCGGTGCCGCTGACCGGCACGGCCGGCGAGATCGGCCTGGCCTTCGCGGCCGGCAGCCGGCTCGCGGTGAGCGACTTCAACGAACGCAATGCCGCCAGCGGCCTGCAGCTCAAGCTGCTGCAGCTCGACGACGGCTACGACGCGAGCCGCGCGGCGGCCAACGCCCGCACCCTGCTGTCGCGCGACAAGGCCGACATGCTGTTCGGCTTCGTCGGCACCGCCAGCAGCAATGCCGGCGCCGAGGTCGCCACCCAGCAGGGCAGCCTGCTGTTCGCGCCCTTCGCGGCCTCGGACACCTTGCGCGGCCCCGCGCATCCCAACGTGTTCCATGTGCGCCCCGGCATGATCGACGAGGCACTGAAGATCGTGCGCCAGTGCGCCACCGTGGGGCAGACCCGCATCGCATTGGTCGGCGACGACGACGCGATGGGCCATGCCGGCCTCGCGGCGGTGCAGCAGGCCGTGAGCGAACTCAAGCTGCCGCCGCTGGTCGCCACCGCGCTGGTGCCCGCGGGCGGCGGCAAGCCGCTCGAGGATGCGCTCAAGGCCGTGCAGCAGCCCTCGCCCCAGGCCATCGTGCTGGTGTCGCTCTCGGGCACCACGGCCCAGGCCATCCGCACGCTGCGCAAGAACGGCTACACCGGCAGCTTCATGGCCTTCTCGATCGTGGGCATCGATCCGCTCTACGCCGAGCTCGGCAAGGACATCGGCGGCATCGTGATCTCGCAGGTCGTGCCCTCGCCGCGGCCCTCGGCGATCCCGATCGTCAAGGAGTACCGCGCCGCGGTCGACAACTCCGACCAGGCGCCTTCGTACGAGGGCCTCGAGGGCTTCATCGCCGCCAAGACCGTGGGTGAGGCGGTGCGCCGCGCGGGCCGCGGCTTCACGCCGCAGAGCCTGCAGCGCGTGATGAGCGCGATGACCGACTACGACGTCGGCGGCTTCCGCATCAACCTGCGCCCGGGCCTGCGCGACAACGTGCGCAGCATCGACCTGATCAGCATCTCGGCCGACGGGCGCGTTCTGCGCTGAGGTTTCAGGCCAGGTTCGGGTGGTAGCCCACGGGCGAATAGATCACCACCAGCGCCGTGGCCGGCCCCGCGAGCGCATGCCCGCGGTGCGGGATGCGCGCGTCGAAATGCAGCGTGTCGCCGGGTTCGAGGATGAACTTGTCGACCCCGACCTGCCACTCCACGCGGCCCGTGAGCACGTGCATCATCTCCTCGCCCTCGTGCTCGAAGAACACGAACTTGTCGACCTTGTCGGGAAAGGTGAACAGGAAGGGCTGCAGCGCGCGGTCGGTGGTGGCGTCGGTCAGCGCGAAGTAGTCGTAGCCAAAGGCGCTGCCGCCCATCACGGTCGGGCGCTTGTCGGCATGCCGCACCAGGCTCACGCCGCGCCAGCTCTGCTGCGCATGCGTGTTGTCGGTCAGCAGGCTCGCGGCCTCGATGCCCAGCACGCTCGCGATGCGCGCCAGCGAGCCGATCGGCGGCACCTTCTGGCCGCTCTCGATGCGCGAGAGATAGGCCTTGCCGAAGCCGGCCTGCTCGGCCAGCGCCGCGAGCGTGAGGCCCGCCTCGAGGCGCCGCTGCTTGAGGCGCACGCCGAGGTCCACATGGGCCGGCACCTCGGCGGGGGCCGCTGCAACGGCAGCAGCGGCGGGGGCCGCCGCGCGCTTCGGCGCGCGAACGGTTTTCTTTGAAGCAACCATGTTCCGAATTTAACGGAACCGGTTTACCCGCCGGCACACCCGGTTGCCCGGATGGCCGGCACCGCGCAGGAAGAACTCAGTTCTTGTCGGCTTCGAAACCCGCCGCGTTGAAGAACACATTGGGCTTGCGATAGATCGCGAGGATGGTGCAGCCCTCGTCCGAGCGCGTCTCGTGCAGAGAGCCCGGCTGGCGCCAGACGAACTGGCCCGCGCGGCAGATGCCGTCGTGGTCCGAGAACGAACCCTCGAGCACCCAGCTCTGCTCGATCTCGGGATGCTTGTGGAACGGCAGCACCGCGCCGGGTTCCCACTTGAGCAGCACCGTCATCTCGCCCGATGCGTCGTTGCGGTAGAGCACCTTCATCTGGATCTTCGGAAACTGCGAGGGCCGCCATTCGAGCGTGGCCGGGTCTACGTAGACCGAACCACCGGGGGTGGGTTGCAGCTTGCCGGAGAGGCGTTCCTTGAAGACGGCGGACATGGTGTTTGACTCCTGTGGATGAATGGATGGGTGAGGGACGGGGGACATCGCCGCAGCGGGTGGATTCGATTCTAGATCGAAGTTTCCCATTGGACAACTTTTGAAAATCGAAAGCGCTCAGCCCGCGAAGCGCAGCCGGTTGGCCTCGCGCGCGGCGCCGTATTCCATGATCCGGGCCACCTCGGCCGCGGGTGCGGGGCCGAAGCGTTTCTCGATCAGGTACAGCACGGCGTCGATGCACAGCGTGACGCCGCCGCCGGTGACCACGCGGCCGTTGTCGACCACGAGCGCGGGCTCGGTGCGGATCGCTGGATAGCGTTGCCGCAACTCATCGAGCGGCGAGGTCTCGGGTGGCACCACCTCGAACTTGGTGGTCGCGCGCAGGCCGTCGAGCACGCCGGCCTCGGCCAGGATCATCGCGCCAGTGCAGACCGAGCAGACCAGCGCTTCGGGCGCGGCCCGGCGCACGAACTCGAGCACGCGTGCGTCCTGTGAAGCAGCACGCCAGCCGGGCCCGCCGGGCACCAGCAGCACGTCGACCTCGCGCACCTCCTCGAAGCTTTTGTTCGGCAGCACCTGCAGCCCGTTGGCGAGCGTGACCGGCGCGCGGTCGAAGGACACGGTCTGGTAGCCGAGCTCGGGGATCACGCGCCGCGCCATCGAGACCACGCCGATGGCGGCGAGGTCGACGGGCTCGATGCCCTCGTAGAGCAGGAAGGTCATGTGCATTCGCGGGTCTTTCGTTCTGGATGAAAAGGCGTCGGGGTTCATGGTTCGAGGATCAGGCGCTCGCGCTTGGCCGTGTCGAAGGCATGCGCGTCGGCGTCGGCCAGCGGCCGGGTGTCGGCCGCCACTGGCCACTGCGCCGCGAGCCGCGCATTGAGCGCGATCCAGTCGCGCTGGTCGGGCGCGAGGTCGGCCGCGGGATGGATCGCCTGCACCGGGCACACCATCTCGCACAGGCCGCAGTTGGCGCAGGCGCGCGGGTCGATGACCACGAAGTTCGGTCCTTCGTGGAAGGCGTTCTGCGGGCACACCGACACGCACTCGCCATAGCGGCACGCGATGCAGGCTTCGGTCACGACGAAGGTCATGCGGCCGCGCTCAGAAGTTGCGCACCGAGTCGTCGCGCGTCTCGTGCGCGAAGAAGGCCGCCACCAGGGTCACGCAGGCCAGGCCGATCAGCATGATCGACACGCCCGCGGTGCCGCCGAGCTTGCCCACCAGCAGGGTGGCGAGGATCGGCGCCAGCCCGCCGCCGAGCGCGGCCGACACCTGGAAGCCGAACGAGGCGCCGGTGTAGCGCACGCGTGCGCCGAACAACTCGGGGAAGTAGGTGGCCTGCGGGCCGAACATCAGGCCGTGGCCGAAGCTCAGCGCCACCGCGGTCGCGGCGATGATGATCCACGGATCGCGCGTGTCCACCAGCCAGAACAGCGGGAACGCGAAGACGATGGTGAAGAGCGTGCCCGCGAAGTAGAACGGGCGGCGGCCGATGATGTCCGACAGCCAGCCGAACAGCGGAATCGTCACCACCTCGATCGCCGCCGCGACCATGATCGCGTTGAGCAGCATCTCCTTGGGCAGGCCGAGGTTCTTGGTCGCGTAGACCACCATGAACACCGTGAGCATGTAGACCCACGACACCTCGCAGATCTTCAGGCCCACCGCGATCAGGAAGTTCTTCGGATCGCGGAACACGGCCTCGGCGAAGGGGTTGCGCGCAATCTCCTTCTTGGCCTTCATCTCGAGGAACACCGGCGACTCCGACACCCGCGTGCGGATGAAGGCACCGAGCGCCACCAGCACCACGCTCAGCAGGAAGGGCACGCGCCAGCCCCAGGCCATGAAGTCCTCCTCGGGCAAGGTCGACACCATCGAGTAGACGCCGGCCGACAGGATCAGGCCGATCGGGAAGCCGACCTGCACCAGGCTGCCGCAGAGCCCGCGCCGGCGCTTCGGCGCATGCTCGAGCACCATCAGCGCCGCCCCGCCCCACTCGCCGCCCAGGCCGATGCCCTGCACGATGCGCAGCACGATCAACAGGATCGGCGCCCAGACGCCGATCTGCTGGTAGGTCGGCAGCAGGCCGATGGCGAAGGTGCCGAGTCCCATGATCGCGAGCGTCAGCAACAGCATCGACTTGCGGCCCAGCCGGTCGCCGAAGTAGCCGAACACCGCGCCGCCGAAGGGCCGCGCGAAGAAGCCCACGGCCGCGCTGCCGAGCGCGGCCAGCGTGCCCATCAGCGGGTCGTCGGCGGGAAAGAAGATCTTGTTGAAGACCAGCGCGGCGGCGGTGCCGTAGATCAGGAAGTCGTACCACTCGATGATGGTTCCGACCGAGCTGGCGAACACGACACGGCTGACTTCGGAGCTGTCGGTCTCGGCCGACCGTCCCTCCTGGGCCAGCGCGGGATTGGCGGGGTGATTCATGGTGGTGGCTCTCCGATGCGAGGTTGATGGCTCTGCTGACGGGGACCGCCCGCCTCGACGGCGGCGGCGGCGTGGGTTGCCCGTTTTCGTGCACGGGCGGTGAAGCTGCGCGAAGATTAGTTTTGTTTCCCAATGGGAAACATATCGCTTTCCCTGAGAAGCGAAATCCACCGTTTCAGGGGTAAATCCTGTATCAGGAGTTGCCCAAGATTGGTGAATAAGTTTCCCATCGGGCGACTTCTTCGCAAGAGCCATGCCACCGGACAGGCGTGCGCACGCCGCCGCCCGCGGGCGGAATGCATCGGTTCAGGAAAGTCGGGGCGAAGCCGCGCGGACGGCTCAGGCCGTGCTGTCGAGCAGCAGCTCCGCGAAGCGCTGCTGCACGTAGCGCGCGGTGGCGCCCAGCGGCCGCCCCTGCAGCCACAGCATGCGCACCGACAGCCGCGGCAATGCCAGCGCGGGGCACGGCAGTTCCTTGAGGGCCTGGCGGTAGCCCTCGTAGTGCGCGATGTTGACCGGCAGCACGGCCCATCCGAGCTTGTCGGCCACCATCTCGGCCGTGCTGTAGAAGCTGTCGGAGCGCCACACGCGCGGGCTGTAGGCCACCTCGTGCACGTCGTCCGCATGCATCAGCAGTTGCCGGTGCCCGACCAGGTCCTTGCGCCGCACGGTGCGGCCATCGGCCAGCGGATGGTCGACCGCCACGAACACGCCCTGCGGCACGCTGCCGATGCGGCGCAGCTCGAAGCAGGCGCGCGCCGGGCCGCGGTCGAAATGGAAGGCCACGCTCGCGCGCTCCTGCTCCACGTAGTCGGCCACCTCGGTGGCGGTGCCGTTGAGCAGCGTGAGCTCGAGGCTCGGGTACTTCACCGAGATCTCGCGCAACAGCGTGGCGATGGCGGTGTACGGCAGCGCCTCGTCGAAGGCCATCGAGAGCGCGGCCTCGCTGCCGTCGTGCAGCGAACGCGCGCGCTGGTCGAGCTGCTCGGCCTGGCGCAGCAGCTCGCGCGCCTCGAGCAACAGCACCTGCCCCGCCTCGGACAGCTGCGCATTGCGTCGCGAGCGATCGAACAGCGCCACGCCGAGGTCGGCCTCGAGCAGGCCGATGGCGGTGCTCACGGCCGACTGCGCCTTGCCGAGCCGGCGCGCGGCCGCCGAGAACGATCCGCAGTCGGCGGTGGTGACGAACTGGCGCAACTGGTCGACGGTCCATTCCATGGCAGGCCTCTTCTATCTATTTATCAGATGGGTTTCATCTTTATTCATCCATTCTATTGAAGCAAGATCGGCGGTCCAGGCGAGGCGACCTCGCCCCGTCCCTGAAAAGAGAAGTCCGTTCGTATGCCGATCTCCCGTCTCGCGATGCCCCGCATCCACACCGCCCCCCTGACCCTGCGCTGGTGCCACGACCCCGCGCAGGAAGCCGCCATCGCCGCGCTGTTCATGCGCCAGCTGAGCCCGCGCTACATCTCGCATTCCGAGCTGCAGGGCGCGCGCGCCGTCGCGCCCGGCGAATGGCGCCGCGACCTGCCCGAAGTGCTGCGCGCCGAACTGCGCGAAACGCTCGTGCTGCCGCCGGCGACGGCCGCTTCGCTGATCGCCACCGCGCATGCCGGCGATGCGCTGGCCGCGATCGCGCTGGTGTCCATCGACGAGGCCCGGCGCGCCGCGCGCGCCTTCGCCACGCTCGACGACCTCGTGGTCGATGCGCCGTTCCAGTCCGCCGGCGTCGGCGGCCAGCTGTTCGACTGGGTCTGCGCCGAACTGCGGCAGCGCGGCATCGCGCGCCTGTTCCTCGAGAGCGGCATCGGCAACCAGGGCGCGCACCGTTTCTTCGAGGCGCGCGGCTGCATGCCGGTCTCGGTCACGATGCTCAAGGAACTGGAGGCCTGAGCGATGAATACCGTGTTCAAGAAATGGATCACGCTGGTGATCGTCTCGATGGCGCTGCTGCTGATCGTGGTCGACATGACCGTGCTCTACACGGCGCTGCCCACGCTCACGCACGACCTCGCGGCCTCCTCGTCCGAGAAGCTCTGGATCGTCAACGCCTACACGGTGGTGGTGTCGGGCTTCCTGCTCGGCATGGGCGCGCTCGGCGACCGCGTGGGCTACAAGCGCATGTTCCTCGCGGGCCTGATCGTCTTCGGCGCGGCCTCGCTGTGCGCCGCCTATGCCGGCAGCCCCGCGGCGCTGATCGCGGCGCGCGGCCTGCTGGGCGTGGGCGCCTCGATGATGATGCCGGCCACGCTGGCCATCATCCGGCTCGCCTTCGCCGACGAGCGCGAGCGCGCGGTCGCCATCGGCGTCTGGGCCTCGGTCGCCTCGGGCGGCGCCGCGTTCGGCCCGGTGGTCGGCGGCGTGCTGCTCGAGTACTTCTGGTGGGGCTCCGTGTTCCTCATCAACGTGCCCGTGGTCGTGCTCGCGCTGGTGCTCGGCGCCTGGCTGCTGCCGGGGCGGCGCGCGGGCGCCACCGCGCAGCCGAAGCCCTTCGACGTCATCGGCTCGGTGCAGGTGTTCGTGGCGCTGGTCTGCCTGGTGCTCGCGATCAAGGAATTCGCCAAGCCCGTGCCCTCGGGCCTCGCGATGGGTATCAGCGCCACCGCGAGCCTGCTGGCCATGGCGCTGTTCGTGCGGCGCCAGCGGCGCAGCGCGAGCCCGCTGGTCGACTTCCGGCTGTTCCGCGACCCGTATTTCTCGGGCGGCGTGATCGCGGCCATCGTGGCCTCGGTGGCGCTGATCGGCGTCGAGCTGGTGTTCAGCCAGCGGCTGCAGCTGGTGAGCGGCCTCTCGCCGCTGCAGGCGGGCCTGGCGATCCTGCCGGTGCCGCTCGCCGCCTTCGTGGCGGGGCCGCTCGCGGGCATGGTGCTGTCGCGCACCGGCTCGCGCCCGCTGATCCTCGGCGGCCTGCTGGCCACCGCGCTCTCGCTGTGCGGGCTGGCGCTGGCCGTCGATGCCACGGGCGTGCTCAAGCTCGCGGTGCTGGTGCTGCTGGGCCTGGGCGTGGGCGCGACCATCACGGCGGCCTCGAACGCGATCATGAACAACGCGCCGGCCGAACACGCGGGCATGGCGGCGTCGATCGAGGAGGTGTCGTACGAACTGGGCGGCGTGCTCGGCATCGCGCTGCTCGGCAGCGTGCTCTCGTCGACCTACACGGCCACGCTGGCCATTCCCGACACTCTGGCGGTGCCGGCCTCGGCGCGCGACGGCATCGACGGCGCGCTGCTCGCGGCCGAGACGCTGCCCACGCAGATCGGCACGCAGCTGGTGGCGCTCGCGCACACGGCCTTCGACCAGGCCTTCTTCGCGGTGATGGCCGTGGCCGTGGCGATCGTCGTCGCGGCTGCCTGCTCGGTGGCGCTGCTGGGCCGGCGCGTTCAGCCGGCGCGCACCAGCTGCTGAAGCGCGTCGAGCGACACCAGCTCGATGCGCCCGTAGCCCAGCGACACCACGCCCTCGCCCGCCAGCGCATTGAGTTCCTTCGACAGCGTCTGGCGCGTCACGCCGAGCATCATCGCCAGCGCTTCCTGCGGCAGCGCCACGCGCTGGCGCGTGTGCTGCGACTGCGTGGCATCGCCGCGCGCCAGCACCAGCAGGCGGTGCGCGACGCGCGCGCGCAGGCTGCGCAGCGTGGCGTCCTCGGCCAGGCCGTAGAGCATGCGCACGCGCGCGGCCAGCATGGCGGCGATCGCGTTGGCGAACAGCACGTCGCGCATCAGCTGGCCGAAGGCCTGCGGCGAGATCACCAACAGGTCGAGCGCCTCGAGCGCGGTGGCATCGTGGGTGCGCGGCGAGCCGTCGATCAGCGTGATCTCGCCGAACCAGTTGCCGGGCTCGAGCACCGCGAGGATCGCCTCGCGGCCGTCCTGGCGCAGCGACGATATCTTGATGGTGCCCGCCGCCAGCCCGAAGAAGCCGCCATCGGCGATCACCGGATCGCCCTGGCGGAACACCATGGCGCCGCGCCGCAGGTGGATCAGCTCGGCCGCGCCCAGCAGGTTCTCGCGCTGCGCGCGCGGCATGCTCATGAACCAGGGGTTGGACTCCATCGCCGCGCGGTGGGCGGCGGACAGGCGCGGTTTGGCGGGAGCGGACATGCGGTGCGGCGGTGGCCGGAAAAAGGTGGAGGCCGATGGCGCGAGACAAGTCGGCGACAGGCGCGGGCGGGGTTTACCAGCAGCCTCAATTGTCAAATTCTTGACAGTTGAGCGTCAAGCCCGGGTCTACAGTGCCCTCACCCACGAACGAGAGACCCACCGGAGACGACAACGATGAATGCACGGGCAAGCTTCAAGACCATGCAGGACAGCACGCGCGAGGACTGGCAGCTGATCGGCGGCGAATTCATGCAGTTCACGCGCGGCCTGCCGGAGCGCGTGATCAAGCACCTGCAGATCCTCGAGGGCGACTACGGCGGCTTTCCGGTCGACCGCTACACCCACTCGCTGCAGACCGCCACGCGCGCGCTGCGCGACGGCCGCGACGAGGAGTACGTGGTGTGCGCGCTGTTGCACGACATCGGCGACACGCTCGGCAGCTTCAACCATCCCGACATCGCCGCCGCGATCCTCAAGCCCTTCGTGAGCGAGGCCAACCACTGGATGGTGCAGAACCACGGCATCTTCCAGGGCCACTACTTCTTCCACCACATCGGCCTGGACCGCGACATGCGCGACAACTTCCGCGACCATCCGCACTACGAGCGCACGGCCGAGTTCTGCGCGCTCTACGACAACCCGGCCTTCGACCCGAAGGCCGAGACCCTGCCGATCGCCGAATTCGAACCGCTGCTGCGGCGCGTGATGGCGCAGCCCAAGCAGAGCATCTACAAGTCGGCACTGAAGGAGCCGGCCACGGCCTGAACCCATACCTCCAAAGGACCCACACCATGAACGCCACCACCCAATCCGAAGTCCAGAAGCTCGTTTCCGCCGAGGAATGGCAGCTGCGCGTCGACCTCGCCGCCTGCTACCGCCTGGTGGCGCTGTACGGCTGGAGCGACCTCGTGTTCACCCACATCAGCGCGCGCGTGCCCGGCCCCGAGCACCACTTCCTGATCAATCCCTACGGCCTGATGTTCGACGAGATCACGGCCTCGAGCCTGGTCAAGGTCGACCAGCAGTGCAACAAGATCATCGACTCGCCCTACCCCGTGAACCCAGCCGGCTTCGTGATCCACAGCGCCGTGCATGCCGCGCGCGAGGACATCCAGTGCGTGCTGCACACGCACACCAAGGCCGGCATCGCGGTCAGCGCGCAGAAGAACGGCGTGCTGCCGATCAGCCAGCAGTCGACCTTCGTGCTGGCCTCGCTGGCCTACCACGACTACGAGGGCGTGGCCTTCCGCGACGACGAGAAGCCGCGGCTGCAGGCCGACATGGGCCACGCCAACTTCCTGATGCTGCGCAACCACGGCCTGCTGACCTGCGGCAAGACCATTGCCGATGCGTTCCTTTCGATGTACACCTTCGAGAACACCTGCCAGATCCAGATCGCGGCCCAATCGGGCGGCAGCGAACTCACGCACGTGAACCCGCAGATCATCGAAGGCGTGGGCCAGGCCATGAAGGTGCAAAGCGGCGGCCTCGGCGGCATGTTCGTCTGGCCCTCGCTGATCCGCAAGCTCGACCGCATCGACGACAGCTACAAAAACTAAGACGCGTCGACCCCGGTTTCCCAGGCTGCCAGCACCCGCGCGACGGGGGCCGGCAGCCATTTTTTTAGAACGACGAATGAGGAGACAAGACCCATGGATGCCACGCTCATCGTGACCCGCTTCCTGTTCGGCGCGCTCGCGCTCGTGATGTTCGGGCTCGGGCTGTCGCTCTCGCTCGACGACTTCCGGCGCCTGTTCCGGCATCCGAAGGCCGTGACCATCGCGCTGCTGCTGCAGGTCATCGGCCTGCCGCTGGCCTGCTACGCGATCATCGTGGGCTTCGGGCTCTCGCCGGTGTTCGCGATCGGGCTCATGCTGCTCGCGGCCTCGCCCGGCGGCATCTCGGCCAACCTGTTCTCGCACCTGTTCGGCGGCAACGTGGCCATGAACATCTCGCTGACGGCCGTCAACACGCTGCTGTCGATCGTCACGCTGCCGCTGATCGCCAACTGGGCCATCCACCATTTCGCGCAGAGCGGCCAGGTGGTGCCGCTGCAGACGCGCAAGCTGGTCGAGGTGATCGCCATCGTGCTGATCCCGGTGGCCATCGGCATGTTCGTGGCCTCGCGCCGGCCCGGCTTCGCGGCGCGCATGGAGAAGCCGACCAAGATCTTCAGCGGCGTGGTGCTCGCGGTGGTCACGGTGCTGGCGATCGCGAACGAGTGGAAGACCATGGCGGCCACCTTCGCCGAGATCGGCCTGCCGGTGGTGCTGTTCAACGTGCTGAGCCTGCTCGCGGGCTACTACCTGAGCCGCGCCGCGGGCCTCGAGAAGCCGCTGGCCACCGCCATCAGCTACGAGATCGGCATCCACAACTCCACCTTGGCGATCTTCGTCGCGGTCAGCGTGCTCGGCAGCTTCCAGCTCGCGCTGCCGGCCGCGGTGTATTCGGTGGCGATGTACGTCACCGCCCCGCTGTTCGGATGGTTGCTGCTGCGCCGCCGCACGCCCGAGGTGGCGCCTGCGCGATGATGCGCGCATGGAACTGAGGCAACTGCGCTACTTCGTCAAGGTCTGCGAACTGCGCAGCATGGGCCGCGCGGCCGTCGAGCTCGGCGTGGTCACCTCGGCGCTGAGCCAGCAGATCAGCCGGCTCGAGAGCGAGCTCGCCACCCGCCTGCTGCAGCGCAGCTCCACGGGCGTCACGCCCACCGATGCCGGCCTGGCCTTCCTGCAGCAGGCCCAGCTCACGCTGCGCCATGCCGACGACGCGGTGCGCGCGGCGCAGCAGGCGCGGCTGTCGGGCCACGTGAGCGTGGGCCTCGCGCCCACCACCGCCACCGTGCTCGGCGTGCCGCTGATGCGCGCCATGCAGGAGCGCTATCCCGAGGTGCGGCTGCACATGGTCGAGGCGCTGTCGGGCCATCTCACGACCATGCTGCATGCGCGCCAGCTCGACCTGGCCGTGCTGTTCCAGACCGACACGCCGCGGCGCTGGAGCGTCTCGCCGCTGCTGGCCGAGAAGCTCTTCGTGGTCGCCTCGCCCACGCTCGCCAGGCGCCCCATGGGCACCAAGGTGCGGCTCTCGCAGCTGGCCGAGGTGCCGCTGATCCTGCCGAGCGGCAGCCACGGCCTGCGCGCCACGCTGATGGCGGCCTTCCTGCGCGCGCGCGTGCAGCCGAACATCGTGGCCGAGGTCGACGGCCTCGCGCTGCTGATGGACGCGGTGCGCGCCGGCTACGGCGCCACCGTGCAGCCCGGTGCCGCCACCGCGCGCCACGACCGCGACGACCTCGAGCTCACGCAGATCGCCGATGCCCACGTGGGCCGGCGCAACCTGCTCGTGAGCCTGTCGGACGACGAGCTCTCGCCGGCCGCGCTGGCCACGCGCGTGGTGGTGGCCGACACCGCGCGCAGCCTCGTTCGCGACGGCCGCTGGACCGGCGCCAGTCTTCTCGAAAACTGAACACCCGTTGCCGCTTTCGGCCTTTCGCGTGAAGGCCGCGCTGCCTAAAGTCTCCTGGATTCCAAGGAGACCCACGAGTGATAGACGTACTGGTTGTCGGCGGCGGCAATGCCGCGCTGTGCGCCGCCCTGATGGCGCGCGAGGCCGGCGCTTCGGTGCTGCTGCTGGAGGCCTCGCCCAAAGCATGGCGCGGCGGCAATTCGCAGCACACCCGCAACCTGCGCTGCATGCACGACGCGCCGCAGGACGTGCTGGTCGATGCCTACCCTGAAGAGGAGTACTGGCAGGACCTGCTGAAGGTGACGGGCGGCCTCACCGACGAGCACCTCGCGCGGCTCGTGATCCGCGCCTCGTCGAACTGCCGCGACTGGATGCGCGGCCACGGCGTGCACTTCCAGCCGCCGCTGTCGGGCGCGCTGCACGTGGCGCGCACCAATGCCTTCTTCATGGGCGGCGGCAAGGCGCTGGTCAATGCCTATTTCCGCAGCGCCGAGAGGCTCGGCGTGCAGATCCGCTACGACACGCCCGTGGCCTCGGTCGAGCTCGACGGCGAGCGCTTCGTGGCCGTGCGCACCGAGGCCGGCGAACGCATCGCGGCGAAGAGCTGCGTGCTCGCGGCCGGCGGCTTCGAGTCGAACCGCGAATGGCTGCGCGAGGCCTGGGGCCAGAACGAGCGCGGCGAATGGCCGGCCGACAACTTCCTGATCCGCGGCACGCGCTTCAACCAGGGCGTGCTGCTCAAGCACATGATCGCCGCGGGCGCCGACAGCATCGGCGATCCCTCGCAGGGCCACATGGTCGCCATCGACGCGCGCGCGCCGCTCTACGACGGCGGCATCTGCACGCGCATCGACTGCGTCTCGCTCGGCGTGGTGGTCAACCGCGAAGCACGGCGCTTCTACGACGAGGGCGAGGACTTCTGGCCCAAGCGCTATGCGATCTGGGGCCGGCTGGTGGCGCAGCAGCCGGGGCAGATCGCATGGTCGATCATCGACCAGAAGGCGGTCGGCCGCTTCATGCCGCCGGTGTTCACCGGCACGCAGGCCAGCACGCTCGGCGAACTCGCGCAGAAGATCGGTCTGGACGAAGCCACCTTCGTGCGCACCGTGCAGGACTACAACGCCGCCTGCCGTGTCGGCCGCTTCGACCACACCGCGCTCGACGACTGCCACACCGAGGGCCTCGCGCCCGCCAAGACGCACTGGGCCCGCCCGCTGGACACCGCGCCCTTCCACGCCTACCCCGTGCGTCCCGGCATCACCTTCACCTACCTGGGCCTGAAGGTGGACGAGACCGCGGCCGTGCGCTTCGGCGGCCGGCCCAGCCCCAACCTGTTCGTGGCCGGCGAAATGATGGCCGGCAACGTGCTCGGCAAGGGCTACACGGCGGGCGTCGGCATGAGCATCGGCACGGCCTTCGGCCGCATCGCCGGCACGCAGGCAGCGAAGGCCGCCAAGAACATTTCGAAGAATTCCCCGGAGACCGCCCTTGCAGCAGCTCACTGATCTCGTCGCCCGCGCGCGTGCCGATGCGGACGGCATCGGCGCCACCCCGTCGCGCGTGATCCCGATCCAGCCCGCCCTTCCGCTGACCGCCCCCGAGGGCGAGGTCGCGCGCATCCTGCAGATCTGCAACGCCTGCCGCTACTGCGAGGGCTTCTGCGCCGTGTTCCCCGCGATGACGCGGCGGCTCGAGTTCGGCAAGGCCGACACGCACTATCTGGCCAACCTCTGCCACAACTGCGGCGCCTGCCTGCATGCCTGCCAGTACGCGCCGCCGCACGAGTTCGCGGTCAACGTGCCGCAGGCCATGGCCCAGGTGCGCGTGCAGACTTACCACGACTACGCCTGGCCCGCCGCGATGGGCTCGCTCTACGAGAAGGCCGGGCTCACGGTCGCGCTGGCCCTGGCCGGCGGCCTCGCGCTGTTCCTCGTGCTCGCGGTCGCGATGAGCGGCTCGCTGCTGCACGAGCCGCTGGCCGGCAACTTCTACGCGATCTTCCCGCACAACTTCCTCGCGCTGCTGTTCGGCGCGGTGTCGCTGTTCGTGCTGCTCGCGCTGACGCTGGGCGTGCGGCGCTTCTGGCGCGAGGTCTCGCCGGCCAACGACCCCGGCAACGCGCCGGCGATGGCGGGCGTGCGCGGGCCCGCGAGCGCGGAGGCGGCGCACGATGCGCTGCGCCTGAAGTACCTCGGCGGCGGCCACGGCGAGGGCTGCAACAACGAGGACGACCGCTTCACGCTGTGGCGCCGGCGCTTCCATCACTTCACCTTCTACGGCTTCATGCTGTGCTTCGCCTCGACCTGCGTGGCCACGCTCTACCACTACCTGTTCGACCTGCATGCGCCCTATGCGCTGACCAGCCTGCCGGTGCTGCTGGGCACCGCCGGCGGCATCGGCCTGGTGGTCGGCCCGATCGGCCTCTTGTGGCTCAACCTGCGGCGCGACCCGGCGCATGGCGACGTCGCGCAGCGGCCCATGGACCGCGGCTTCATCGCGCTGCTGCTGCTGACCAGCCTCACCGGCCTGGCGCTGCTGGCCTGGCGCGACACGCAGTTCATGGCGCTGCTGCTGGCCGTGCACCTGGGCGTGGTGATGGCGCTGTTCCTCACGCTGCCCTACGGCAAGTTCGCGCACGGCATCTTCCGCTGCGCGGCGCTCTTGAAGTTCGCGATCGAGAAGCGCCTGCCCAGCCGCCTGCAGCTCGGCGCCGACTGAACCCCCACCCGATATCGAAGAAAGGACCCGTGCGATGACCAACCCTGGCGTGCTCCAGATCCCCTCCATGAAGGACCAGTGCTCCCCCGCCGAATGGCAGGCGCGCATCGACCTCGCCGCCTGCTACCGGCTGGTCGACCTCTACGGCATGTCCGACATGATGGCCAACCACATCTCCTCGCACGTGCCCGGCGAGAAGGGTGCCTTCCTCATCAACCCCTACGGGATGATGTACGAGGAGATCACCGCCTCGAGCCTGATCAAGGTCGACCAGGACGGCAACATCCTGTCCTCGCCCGACTTCGGCGAGCTGAACTACGGCATCAACAAGGCCGGCTACGTGATCCACAGCGCGGTGCATGCCGCGCGGCCCGACGTGGCCTGCGTGATCCACACCCACAGCTGGGCCTCGATGGCGGTGTCCTCGCTCGAATGCGGGCTGCTGCCGCTCACGCAGACCGCGATGCGCTTCCTCAAGATCGGCTACCACGACTACCAGGGCGTGGTGCTCGACACCGCCGAGCAGGCCTCGCTGCTCGAGGACCTGGGAGACCGCGAGGCCGTGATCTTCCGCAACCACGGCGCGCTGGTGGTGGGCCGCAGCGTGGGCGAGGCCTTCAACTGGATGCACCGGCTCGAGCTGGCCTGCCGCGCGCAGATCGGCGCGATGTCGTGCAACACGCCGCTCAAGGCCGTGCCGCAGGAGGTGCTCGAGGAGACCTGGAACAACTACCAGCCCGGCACGCGCCGCCCCTACGGGCTCATGGAATGGCCGGCGCTGCTGCGCAAGCTCGACCGCATGGATCCGGGCTTCCGCGACTGAAGCCCCCGCCTCCCTCGAAGAACCAAGACGACTCCCGATGAAAAGAAGACTGTTCCCCGCCGTATTGGCGCTGCTCGCCGCGGCCGTGGCCGTTCCCGCCTTCGCGCAGAAATTCCCGCAGAAGCCCGTGACGCTGGTCGTGCCCTTCGCGCCCGGCGGCAACCTCGACGTGGTCGCGCGCACGCTCGCGCCCGCGCTCGGCCAGATCCTGGGCCAGTCGGTGATCGTGGACAACCGCGCCGGTGCGGGCGGCGCCATCGGCGCTTCGTATGTCGCACGCGCGCAGCCCGACGGCTACACGTTGCTGGTCAGCACGCCCAATGCGCTGGTCGTGCTGCCGCTGATGACGAAGACCACCTACGCGCTCGACAACTTCGCGCCCATCGGCCTCGCCGCCACCACGCCGCTGGTGATCGCGGTGCGCGGCCAGGGTCCGTACAAGGACATCGAGACACTGCTCACCGCCGCGCGCGGCAAGCCGGGCCAGGTCACGGCCGGCCATGCGGGGCCGGGCACCACCAACCACATCGCGCTGCTGCAGCTCGAGCAGGCCGGCAAGCTGAGCCTCAACACGGTTCCCTACAAGGGCTCGGCCCCAGCGCTCACCGACCTGCTGGGCGGCCAGATCGACCTGGTGGTGGACCAGCTCACGAGCTCGGCCGCCCACATCCAGTCGGGCATGTTGCGCGCGGTGGCCGTGATGTCGAAGGAACGCGACCCCGCACTGCCGAACGTGCCGACCCTGCGCGAGGCCGGCCTCAAGGACTTCGACGCCACCACCGCCACCGGCCTGCTCGCGCCGGCCGGCACGCCACCCGACGTGGTGCAGGCGCTCAATGCCGCGCTGCGCAAGGCGCTGGCCGACGAGAACGTGAAGCGCCGTTTGATCTCCGTCGGCAGCCCCGGCCAGGCCTCCTCGCCCGAGGAATGGCTCGCCACGCTGAAGAAGGAAGACGCGGGCGCCCGCCTGCTCGCGAAGAGCGGCAAGCTCAAGGTCGACTGAGGAGGCACGCCGCATGACCCGCCCCTGCCTGCCTCCGCACGAGGCCTTCGCACCCGTGGCCTTCGCGCCGCCGACCGGCGCCTGCGACAGCCATGCCCACGTCTTCGGTCCCTACGCACGCTTTCCGCTCGCCGAGGACCGCAGCTACACGCCCGCCGAGTACCCGGGCGCGGCCTTCATCGCGCACCTCGACCGGCTCGGCCTCGCGCGCGGCGTGCTGGTGACCGGCAGCGCCAGCGGCACCGACAACGGCGCGGTGCTCGAAGCCCTGTCGCAGTACCCCGGGCGACTGCGCGGCATCGCCGTGCCGCGCGCCGACACCGGCGATGCCGAGCTCGACCGCTGGCATGCGGCGGGCATCCGCGGCGTGCGCTTCAACCTGTTCCAGCGCGACGGCCATGCGGTCTACCGCAACGGCGTGGGCATCGAGGTGCTGGAGGCACTCGCGCCGCGCCTCGCGGAACGCGGCTGGCATGCGCAGATCTGGATCCACGCACCCGACCTGGTCGAGCTCGCGCCGCGCCTGCTGCGCCTGGGCCTGCCGCTGGTGATCGACCACATGGGCCGCATGGCGGCCGCGCGCGGCATCGAGGACCCGGGCTTTCGCACGCTGTGCCGGCTGCTGGCCGACGGCAAGGCCTGGACCAAGATCTCGGGCGCCGACCGCAACACCGGCCTGGGCCCGCCCTATGCCGACATCGATCCCTTCGCCGAAGCGCTGCTGCGGGCCAATGCCGAGCGCGTGGTGTGGGGCAGTGACTGGCCGCACATCAACTACTTCGAGGCGCAGCAGGTGCCCGACGACGGTGCCTTGCTGAACCTGCTGGCGCGCTGGCTGCCCGACGCGGCGCAGCGCCGGCGCGTGCTGGTCGACAACCCGGCCGCGCTGTACGACTTTCCCCCGCCCGTGTAGAGCCCCCCACCCAGAGGATCACAAGAATGAAACGAGACAAGCCCTCCCTCCTGCCGCGACGACTCCTGGGCCTGGCCGCGGCCCTGCTGCTGGCCGCCGGCCTCGGCGCCGTGCCGCGCGCGCAGGCGCAGGCCGCCTATCCCGCCAAGCCCGTGCGCGTGGTCGTCGCCTTCACCGCGGGCGGCACCACCGACATCCTCGCGCGCGCCGTCACGCAGCAGCTGTCCGAGAAGCTGGGCCAGCCCTTCGTGATCGACAACAAGCCCGGCGGCGGCGGCAACATCGGCACCGAGTTCGTGGTGCGCGCGCCGGCCGATGGCTACACGCTGATCGTCAACTCGGTGGGCCCGATGGCCGTCAACCAGACGCTCTACAAGAACCTGCCCTACGACCCGCTGCGCGACCTGGTGCCCGTGGTGCAGATCGCCGACGTGCCCAACGTGCTGGTGGTGAACCCCGAGGTGCCCGCGAAGACGCTCGAGGAATTCATCGCCTACGCCAAGGCCAACCCGAACAAGCTCAACTACGGCTCGACCGGCATCGGCACCTCCTCGCACCTGTCGAGCTACATGCTCGGCAAGCGCATCGGCGCCGACACGCTGCACGTGCCCTACAAGGGCGCCAATGCGCTCACCGACCTGCTCGCGGGGCGCATCCAGTTCATGTTCGCGACCATTCCCTCGGTGATCCCGCACATCCGCGCGGGCAAGCTGCGCGCCATCGCGGTCAGCAGCCTCAAGCGCTCGCGCTCGTTGCCCGACGTGCCGACCGTGGCCGAGAAGGGCTTCGGCGATTTCTCGGCCGGCTCCTGGTTCGGCTTCTTCGCGCCCAAGGGCACGCCCGCGCCGGTGATCGCGCTGCTCAACAAATCGGTCAACGACGCGCTGCCCTCGCTCGAAGCGCAGATGATCCGCGAGGGCGCCGACCCGGTGGGCGGCACGCCCGAGCAGTTCGGCAGGTTCACGCGGCAGGAGTACGAGAAATGGAAGAGCATCGTTCGCGAGTCGGGCGCGACGGCCGAATGAGCGGGCCGCTGCGCATCCTCATGACCGAGGCCGCCGCGCTCCAGGCCGGCACCGGCCTGGCCGAGGCATTGGCCGGCCGCGCGTACGTGGTGGTGGCCGAGGGCGACGATGCCGACGTGGCCTTCGTCTCGCGCGACGTCACGGGCCTGTCGACCAAGCACGAGCTGCTGCCGCAGACCCGACGCTTTCACGATGCGCTGCGCCATGCGCCCTCGCTGCGCTGGGTGCATGCCCATTCCTCGGGCGCCGACCGGCCCGTGTACGGCGAGCTGCGCGCGCGCGGCGTCGAAGTGACGACCTCGTCGGGCGCCAACGCGGGCGTGGTGGTGCAGACCGCGCTGGCCGGCGTGCTGATGCTCGCGCGCCGCTTTCCGCAACTGCTCGCGGCGCAGCGCGACAAGACCTGGGCGCCGCTCGTGGGCAGCGGGCTGCCGCGCGACCTCGCGGGCCAGACCGCGGCGATCGTGGGCTGGGGCCCGATCGGTCAGGGCCTGGGCGCGCTGCTGTCGGCGCTCGGGCTGCGCGTGGTCTCGGTGCGCAGCAGTGGCGATGCAGCGCTCGCGCCCGCCGTCGAGAGCCTGCGCTTCGAGGACATCGGCCAGGTGCTGCCGCGCGCCGACTGGCTGCTGCTCGCCTGCCCGCTGACCGAACGCACGCGCGGGCTGGTCGATGCCGCCGCGCTCGCGCTGCTGCCACCGGGCGCGCGGCTCGTGAACGTCGCGCGCGGCGAGGTGGTCGACGAAGCCGCGCTGATCGAGGCGCTGCGCGGCGGCGCGCTCGCGGGCGCGTACCTCGACGTGTTCGCGCACGAACCGCTGCCCGCCGACTCGCCGCTGTGGTCGCTGCCGAACGTCATCGTCACGCCCCACACGGCCGGCCATTCGGACGGCAACGAGGCGCGCGTGGCCGCGCTCTTCCTCGACAACCTGCGGCGCTGGAACGCCGGCCTGCCGCTGCGCAACCGCGTGGCCTGACCACCCTCTTCACAACAACACCAAGACCCCCACGACCATGAAAAGACAAGCCTTCCTCCGCACCGCCCTCGCGACCCTGCTGCTGGCCGTGGGCACCCTGCCCGCGCTCGCCGCCGACTGGCCGGGCAAGCCCATCACCCTCGTCGTTCCCTTCGTGGCCGGCGGCACCACCGACATCGTCGCGCGCACCGTGGGCCAGAAGCTCTCGGAATCGCTCAAGCAGCCGGTGATCGTCGACAACCGCGGCGGCGCGGGCGGCACCGTGGGCGCGACCCTCGCGGCCAAGGCGCCGGCCGATGGCTACACGCTGTTCCTCGCCACCATCGCGCACTCGATCGCGCCGGGCCTCTACAAGAAGCTGGCCTACGACTTCCAGCGCGACTTCGACCCGGTGGCGCTGGTGGCCTCCACGCCCAACGTGCTGATCGTCAACGACAAGGTGCCCGCGAAAACCGTGGCCGAACTCGTGGCCTACATCAAGGCCAATCCCGGCAAGGTCAACTTCGGCTCGGCCGGCAACGGCAGCACCGAGCACATCTCGGGCGAACTGTTCCGCGCGATGACGAAGACCGAGATCGTGCACGTGCCCTACAAGGGCGGCGCGCCGATGATGGCCGACCTGATGGGCGGACAGATCCAGATGGCGATCGAGACCAGCCCCTCGGCCTCGCCGCACGTCAAGGCCGGCAAGGTGCATGCGCTGGCCGTGACCACCAAGGCGCGTTCGCCCGCCTACCCCGGCGTGCCCACGCTCGACGAGGCCGGGCTCAAGGGCTACGACATGACGACCTGGTTCGCGCTCATGGCGCCGCACGGCACGCCCCCGGAGATCGTGCAGCGGCTCAACGCCGAACTGGCGCGCGCCCTGCAGCAACCCGATGTCGTGAAGCGCTTCGAGGAGCAGGGCGTGACGGCCGGCAACATGAAGCCCGCCGAGCTCGCGGCCTTCATCGGCAGCGAGACCACCAAGTGGGTCAAGGTGGCGAAGGAGTCGGGCGCGACGGCCGAATAGCCCACGGCTCGTGTGAACGGGTCGGACATCGCCCTACGGGCGGGGCGGAAACCCGCTTGCGGCTGCGGCGGGCGATGTCTGCAAAATGGGCGCCCATGCACGTCGGAAAAAAAGCCCCGCTCCTCTTTCTTGCTCTCGGTCTCCTCGCCAGCCTCCTCGCCTCCGCCCAATCTCCCGTCTCGCCCGCCCCGGCCGTCACCGATCCGCGCATCGAAGCGCTGATCGCGCGCATGACGGTCGAGGAGAAGGTCGGCCAGCTGAGCCTCTACGGCCCGGCCGATACCAACATTCCCGGCAACCCGCAGGCCAACCGGCGCAATGCGCAGCTCGAGGCCGACGAGGTGCGCGCGGGCCGCGTGACCGGCCTCTTCAACAACGAGGGCCTGACGCGCAAGCGCGAGCTGCAGCGCATCGCGGTCCAGGAATCGCGCCTGGGCATTCCGCTGATCTTCGGTGCCGACGTGATCCACGGCTTCCGCACCATCTTCCCGATGCCGCTGGCCGAGGCCGCGAGCTGGGAGCCCGCGCTGGCCGAGCGCACCGCGCGCGCGGCGGCGGTCGAGGCCAGCGCCGACGGCTTCCGCTGGACCTTCGCGCCCATGGTCGACATCGCGCGCGATGCGCGCTGGGGCCGCGGCATCGAGGGCGTGGGCGAGGACCCGCTGCTCGCGAGCCGCTTCGCCGCCGCGCGCGTGCGCGGCTTCCAGGGCGACGACCTGTCGCGCGCCGATGCCATGCTCGCCACGCCCAAGCATTTCGCGGGTTACGGCGCGGCCGAGGGCGGGCTCGACTACAACACCGTCGACATCTCCGAGCGCACGCTGCGCGAGGTCTACCTGCCGCCGTTCCGCGCCGCGCTCGACGCGGGCGCGCTGTCGCTGATGAGCGGCTTCCACGAGATCTCGGGCATTCCCTCGACCGCCAACCCGGCCCTGCTGACCGGCGTGCTGCGCGGCGAGTGGGGCTTCCGCGGCTTCGTGGTGTCGGACTACACGGCCGACGAGGAACTGATCGCGCACGGCTACGCGGCCAACGGCCGCGAGGCCGCGAAGCAGGCCTTCCTCGCGGGCACCGACATGAGCATGCAGAGCGGCCTCTACATGCGCGAGCTGCCGGGCCTGGTCGCCGCGGGCGAGGTGCCGATGGTGCGGCTCGACGACGCGGTGCGCCGCGTGCTGTACGCCAAGCTCAGGCTCGGCCTGTTCGACCAGCCGATGCGCGGACTCGACGGCCCGCCGGCCGCGCAGCGCGCCGAGGACCCGGCCTTCATCGCGCTGGCGCGCGAGAGCGCGCGCCGCTCGATCGTGATGCTGAAGAACGAGGGCGCGCTGCTGCCGCTCGCGAAGACCGGCACCCGGGTCGCGCTGATCGGCCCCTTCGCCTCGGGCACGCAGGACCTGCTGGGCGCCTGGAGCCTGTTCCCGGGCCAGAGCGCGCCGGTGGGCATCGACCAGGGCCTGCGCGCCGCGCTCGGCGACGCGGCGTCGCTCACGGTCACGCGCGGCTCGAACGTCGAGTCGCTCGTGCCCGGCGGCATCGAGGCCGCGGTCGCCGCGGCGCGCCAGGCCGACGTGGTGGTGCTGGCCATCGGCGAGGGCGAGCGCATGTCGGGCGAATCGCGCTCGCGCGCCGACATCGGCCTGCCGCTGGTGCAGCAGGCGCTGGCCGAGGCGGTCGCGGCCACCGGCAAGCCGATCGTCGTGCTCTTGAGCAACGGCCGCGCGATGGCGCTGCCGCCCGTGGTGCGCGATGCGCGCGCGATCCTCGTGACCTGGTTCCTCGGCGTGCAGACCGGCCACGCGATCGCCGACGTGCTGTTCGGCGACTTCAACCCCTCGGGCCGGCTGCCGGTGAGCTTTCCGCAGGCGGCGGGACAGGTGCCCTACTACTACGCCCACAAGCGCACCGGCCGGCCGCTGCCGATCGACGCGCCCGGCACCGCCTTCAAGACGCGCTACATCGAGGCCCCCAACGAGGCGCTCTATCCCTTCGGCTTCGGCCTGGGCTTCGCGCCGGTGCGCTACGACGGCGTCGCGCTCGACAGCGAGCAGTTACCGATGACGGACGGCACGCTGCGCGTGCGCGCCACCGTCACCAACACCGGCCAGCGCGAGGCCGAGGAGGTGGTGCAGCTCTACATCGCGCAGCGCACCGCGAGCGTGACCCGGCCGGTGCGCGAGCTCAAGGATTTCCGCAAGCTGCGCATCGCGCCCGGGGCCTCGGTGCAGGTCGAGTTCGCGCTGCGCGCGGCCGACCTGGCCTTCATCGGCCGCGACCTGCGACCCACCGTGGAGCCCGGCGACTTCGACCTCTGGGTGTCGCCCTCGGCCGTGGGCGGGTTGCATGCGCGCTTCGCGCTGGTTCGCTGAAGCGCGCTGAAGCTCAGCCGCGCGCCGGCAGGAACGACAGGTCCACGTGGTAGCGCTTCGGGTTCGCGGGATCGACGTAGACCGCGATCCGGCGACCGCTCAGGTGCCGCGTGGGATCGAACCAGATGTTGGCGCTGCGGAACTGCCGCAGCTCGCGCCCGAAGCCGGCGCGCGCCTCGACGATGGCGCGGTAGGGATGCCGGCCGTTGACCTGGAACGTGGTGTTGAGCTCGACCTCGCGCAGCTCGGCATCGATGCGCTGGCCGTGCTGCAGCAGCCAGGCCGCGCGCTTCGCGTTGCGCTCGCCGACGAACAGGATGCCGCCGCCCACGCCCGTGAACATCAGGCCCAGCAGCGTGAGCAGCCACTTGGCCTCGTTGGGCACCACGATCGCGATGACCAACAGGCCCAGGCCGACGGCGATGAAGATCCACTTGAGCAGCGTCAGCGACGTGTTGTGCATGAGGGATGCGGCGGGTTGAACAGGGCCGCTGCGTTATAGCAGAGCCCCTCCGCCCGCCGGCACCGTGTCCTCAGTCGAACACGCCCGTGAGCGCCACGCGCGTCACCACGCCCGAGCTGCTCGCGCCCACGCCGAGCGTGACGCTGTAGCGGCCGTCCTGCGAGGTGTGGCGCAGCGAGCCGCCGATCGCGCTCTCGCTGCGGTAGTTGCCCAGGCCCACCGCGTAGCTGATCTTGCCGGGCACCATCGGCGCGGCCTCCATCGCGGCCACGCTGGCGATGCCGGCGTAGGCACGGCGGGCCGTGTCGTCGATCTGGCTCTGCAGGCGGGCGGCCGTGAGGTCGGTGTAGGCCTTGCCGACCGGCAGGCCCTGCGCGGCCACGGTGTCGGTGTAGGCATTGGCCTGGCTCACGCCCTCCTTCACCATGCCCTGCACCTGGCCGACGTTGGTGGCGTCGGTGGGCGCGCTGCCCGGGGCCACGCCGGTGATCTGGCGGTTGCCCAGCGCCACCTCGCCCATCGACGACTGCACGCCGGCCATGCCGATGGCGGTGTAGTTGTTGAGCGCGCCGCGCGTGGTCGCGCTGCCGGCGCCGAGCGCCACGCTGTTCGCATGGTTCACCACGGCGCCGTTGCCGATCGCCACGCCCGAGTCCTCGAAGGCCTGCGCATTGGTGCCGATGGCCAGCGAGTTGTCGGCACTGGCGCGCGCGCCGGCGCCGATCGAGGCGGTCTGGTTCGCGCTCACGTAGGCGCCCGAGCCCGAGCCGATCGCGATGTTGTCGTTGCCGCGCACGTGCTGGCCCGCGCTGTTGCCCTGCGCGAGGTTCGAGTTGCCGCTGACCGCCTGGCCCGCCATCGTGCCCGAGGCCACGTTGTTGCTGCCCTGCACGCCACCGCCCGCGGCCTGGCCGGTGGCGATGTTGTTGTTGCCCGAGACGCCCGCGCCGGCCTGCATGCCCGAGGCCTGGTTGCCCACGCCCGTGACGCCCGCGCCCGAGCCCTGGCCCATCGACAGGTTGTTGCTGCCGTTGACGTTGTTGCCCGCGCCCGTGCCGTAGGCCTGGTTG
This sequence comes from Variovorax sp. PDC80, assembly GCF_900115375.1. Lineage (NCBI taxonomy): Bacteria > Pseudomonadati > Pseudomonadota > Betaproteobacteria > Burkholderiales > Comamonadaceae > Variovorax > Variovorax sp. PDC80. Next base: position 170,524 of record NZ_FOWG01000005.1, read on the forward strand.
CCGTTGCCCTTGACGTTGCTGCCGGCACCGGTGCCGTAGGCCTCGTTGTCGTTGCCGGTCACGTTCTGGCCGGCGTTCTGGCCCGTGGCGTCGTTGCGGCTGCCGGTCACGTTCGAGCCGGCCGCGTAGCCGGTCGAGTTGTTGTAGTCGCCGGTCACGTTCTGGCCCGAGCTGCGGCCCATGGTCTGGTTCCAGCCGCCGTTGACGTTGGTGCCCGCGTAGTAGCCGATCGCCTGGTTGGCGTTCTTGCCCGACACGTTGCTGCCCGCGCCCTCGCCGATCGCCAGGTTCCAGTTGGTTCCGACATTGTTGCCCGCGCCCTCGCCGAGCGACACGTTGTTGCTGCCCGTCACGTTGCTGCCGGCATTGGTGCCGATGCCCGTGTTGTCGCTGCCCGTGACCTTGTTGCCGGCGCCATTGCCCATGGCGTTGTTGTTGCTGCCGGTCACGGTCATGCCGGCGTTGGTGCCGGTGGCGTTGTTGTCGCTGCCGGTCACGCCGCTGCCGGCGTGGAAGCCGGTGGCGTTGTTGTGGTCGCCGGTGACGTTGTCGCCCGCGCTGCGGCCGATCGACTGGTTCCAGCCGCCCTTGACGTTCTGGCCCGACTCGAAGCCGATGCCGACGTTGGCATTGCCGCCCGACACATTGGTGCCCGCGTTGTTGCCGATCGCGAGGTTCCAGTTGGTGCTGACGTTGTTGCCGGCGCCCAGGCCGATCGAGATGTCGCTGGTGCCGGTGACGTTGTTGCCGGCGCCCTGCCCGATGGCCTGGTTGGTCGGGCCGGTCACGTTGTTGCCGGCGTTCTGGCCGATGGCCTGGTTGCCGCTGCCGTTGACCGTGTTGCCCGCGCCCTCGCCGATCGCCTGGTTGTTGCTGCCGGTGACGCCGGCGCCGGCGTTCTGGCCCACGGCCAGGTTGTCGTCGCCCGTCACCTTGGTGCCGGCCTTGGTGCCGACGGCCGTGTTGTTGCTGCCGCCGACCGTGGTGCCGGCATCGGTGCCGACGCCGAGGTTGGCCTTGGCCGGGTCCCAGACCACCGGCACCGTCTGGCCCAGGGCCGGGCCGCAGATCGCGGCCAGGGCCAGCGACGCGCCGAGCAGGCTCGCGCCGCGCGGCATGCGCTTGTTCTTCTTCATGGTGTTTCTCCTCGTTGGGGTGGAAGCGCGCTCAGGCCTGCAGGTGCATCGCCATCGCGGGGTCGCTCACGGTGGGCTTGCCGGTCTCGACACGGCCCGCGAAGCGGCGCACGGCGTTGCCGGCGGTCACGGTGAAGTCGTACCAGTGGCCGCTGTCCTTGAGCTCCCAGTGCAGCGTGCCCATGTCGCCCTTCGGCGCCTTCAGCGTCCAGGGACCGTCGGTGCGGTAGGCGTTCGACTGCACGGTGACCTCGCCGTCGATGCTGCCGTTGTTGTGCACCTTCACGTAGACGTCGCCGGCGGCCGGGTCGTAGCAGACCTGGACCTCGGGCCTGAAGGCGGCCGCGTTGAAGGCCATCGCGTCGCCGCTGAAGCTGCGCACGAAGCCGTTGGTGCTGTAGACCCAGAGCTCGTACTTGCCGCCGTCGGTGGCACCGGTGTCCCAGTAGTCCTGCAGCTGCTTGCCGGCTTCCACCGTGTAGCGGCGCGGGATGCGGTCCAGGTGCAGCTTGTCGTAGACGTGGAACACCGCGCCCTGGTCGCCGGTGTTGCTGAAGATCAGCGAGACCAGGCCGCGCGCCTCGACGCGCGCGCTGGTGTGCAGTTCGTAGGGCAGCGCGCGCGAGAAGCGCGTGCCGGTCTCCTGGAACAGCGGCGTGGCGGGCACGGGCGCCTTGGTGATGACCCCGGTGTTGCCCAGCGCCTTCTGCGCCGTGTTGATGGCGGGATAGCCGCTGGTGTCGGGCAGCTTGGGCACCACCGGGTCGTTCGGGCTGACGAAGTCGAAGCAGCTCGTGAGGTCGCCGCAGACCGCGCGGTGCCACGGGCTGATGGCGTCGATCGTGATGTCGAAGCGCTTCTCGAGGAAACGGCCCATCGAGGTGTGGTCGAACACCTGCGAGTTGACCCAGCCGCCCTTGCTCCACGGCGACACCACGTACATCGGCACGCGCGAGCTCAGGCCCCAGGGGCGGATCTTGCCGCTGACGGTGTCGGCGGCATTGAGGTAGCTGCCCACCGAGGCGTCGAAGTACTCGCCGTCCAGCGGCACGGTGGACTTGCCCATCAGGTTGCCGTTGGCGTCGTACGAGGGCACCGCGGGCATCGCCAGGTGGTCGAAGAAGCCGTCGTTCTCGTCGAAGGTCACGAACAGGGCGGTCTTGCTCCAGACCGCGGGGTTCGAGGTCAGCGCGCTCAGCACGTCGGAGATGAAGTCGGCCGCGCCGGCCACGCCTTCGCTGCTGCCCGGGTGTTCGGCCAGTGCCTGCGTGGGCAGCACCCACGAGACCTGCGGCAGGGTGTCGTTCATCACGTCCTGCTTGAGCTGGGCCAGGAAGTTGGTGGCGCCGTCGGCCGCGGCGGGACCGCCGGTCAGCCCGTGCTGGTAGACCGGCGAGCCGGGCTGCGCGGTGCGGAAGCTCTGGAACGCCAGGCAGCCGTTCATGGCGCCGGTCCAGTTGTTGTTCATGTTCTGGTAGATGTGCCAGCTGATGCCGTTCTTCTGCAGCACGTCGGGCAGCGTGTCCCACTTGAACGCGTTGTTGACGTACTTGTAGTTGTAGGCGCCCGTGGTCGCGTTCTTCTGGCCCGTGCCGTCGGCTTCCTGCGGATTGCCCGCGATCCAGTTCGACGGGCTCGGCCAGCAGCGCGAGTTGACCGGCTCGGAGTCGGTGTCGGTGCTGTTGATGCCCTTCTTGCGCAGCTCGGGATTGAAGTTGGAACCCGACCAGAACACGATGCGGTTGGGATCGGTGCCGGTGAGGATCGAGCAGTGGTAGCCGTCGCAGATCGTGAAGGCATCGGCCAGCGCGAACTGGAACGGGATGTCCTCGCGCAGGTAGTAGCCCATCGTCACCTGGTTCTTGAACTGGATCCAGCGGTCCATCTTCCCCTGCGCCCAGGCGCCCTGCATGTCGGGGAAGCTGTGCGGCGCGCCCGAACCGATCAGCGCGTTGGCGATCGTGGAGTCGCGGCGGAAGGGCTGGATCTCGGGCGCGCCCGCGGTGGTGTTGGGCTGGAAGAACACCGACTTGCCGTTGGCCAGCGGGATCGGGAAGCGGTCGCCGAAGCCGCGCACGCCCTTCAGGGTGCCGAAGTAGTGGTCGAAGCTGCGGTTCTCCTGCATCAGGATCACGATGTGCTTGATGTCCTTGATCGAGCCGGTGTCGACCGCGGCCTCGACCGCCAGCGCCTTGCGGATCACGGGCGGGAGCATGGTGAGGGCCGAGGCCGCGCCGATGGCGCCGGCCGACTTGCGGAAGAAATCGCGACGGGAGGTGGTGTTCATGGGAGGTTCTTTCAACGCAGGGGCGAAGGGAGGTCTGGAGGAAGGCGCGGACTCAGGGCGCGCACTTGAGCGCGGGCTGGGGCGGCGGGTTGTTGCCGTTGCCGTTGTTGCCGTCGCCGGCCGGCGGGGTCTGTCCCGGCGGCAGGATCGGCAGGCCACCGCCCCCACCACCGCCACCGCAGGCGGCGAGGCTCAGGCACAGGAGAAGGCCTGCCGCAGCGAGGCCGTACCGGGAAGATGCTGTTTTCATGAGGGTTCCTTTCGAATCGAGGGACGTGGGAGACAAAGGCGCGGCCGAAGCCGCTGCGCGCAGCGGACGAGCCGCGCGAGAGTTCGGACAGAAATCGGGGAATGGGGGGCGGGCGCCGCGAACGCGGTGCCCGCGGGGGACTCAGGGCTCAGCCATAGCGGCTGCGCAGCCGGGCGGCGATGCGGTCGAGCACCAGCACCGTCAGGAAGATCGCGATCAGGATCGTGCCGACGTGCGCATAGTTGTACATGTCGTAGCGGCCCTTGAGCTCCTGGCCGATGCCGCCCGCGCCGACCAGGCCGACCACGGTGGCCATGCGCACGTTGCGGTCGAGCACGTAGAGCGTGTAGGCGATGAACTGCGGCATCACCTGCGGCAGCACCGCGAAGCGCATCACCTTGAGCTTGTTGGCGCCGATGGCGCGCAGCGCTTCCTGCGGCTTGTCGTCGGCGGTCTCGATGTCCTCGGCGTAGAACTTGCCGAGGAAGCCGGCCGAGTGCAGCGCGAGGGCCAGCACCCCGGCGATCGGGCCGAAGCCGTAGGCCAGCACCAGGAACAGCGCGCTCACCAACTCGGGCACCGCGCGGAACAGGCCGACCACGCTGCGCGCGAGGCCGTAGGCCAGGCGGTTGGGCGCGTAGTTCTTCGCGCTGCACCAAGCCAGCGGCGCGCTCAGCACGATCGCGATCAGCGTGGCCCAGACCGCGATCTCGAAGGTCTCGAGCATCTTCACCGCCACGTGCCACAGGTAGCCCAGCGGCTCGATCAGCACCTCGCGGCGCTCGACGCGGTCCTCCATCTGCAGGGTCTCGGGGTTCAGCTTGGGCTCGTGCGTCTCGAGGGTCTCGACGCGCGAGAACCAGGGCAGCCGGTTGCGGTCGAAGCCCTCGATGCGCGCGACCTCGGTCTGCTCGGAGATCTGCGGCGGGAACAGCGAGCGCGCGATCGAGCCCAGCCCCGAGAGCACCTGCGAGTTGTCGCGCAGGCCCACCGCGGCGAGCACGCCCTCACCGGTCAGCGAGAGCATGCGGCCCATCTCCACGCGCTGGCCCGCGAAGAAGCCCACCACGAGCACCAGCAGCAGCACGACCAGCGTGCGGGTGCCGAAGGGCCGCGGCAGGTCCCAGGCCGAGGCCGGGCGCGACGCGCGCGCGTCGGAAGAAGAAGAGGAAGAGATCGTGTTCATTGCGCGAGCTCCAGGGCGCCGGCATGCAGCGGCAGCGCCGCCTCGGGCTCGCCGGCCATCGATGGTCGGGCCGCGGGCACGGACTCGGGCGCGGTGTCGCCGCGGCCGTAGATCGCATCGAAGACCTGCGGCTGGAACATCCGCGGCGCGCCGTCGAACACGACCACGCCGCGACGCAAGGCCACGATGCGGTCGGCGAACTCGCAGGCCAGTTCGATCTGGTGCAGGCTGCACAGCACCGTGGTGCCGCGCTCGCGCGCCTGCCGGCGCAGCAGCGACAGCACGTCGTGGCTGGTCTGCGGATCGAGGCTGGCCACCGGCTCGTCGGCCAGCACCAGCGGCGGATCGAGCATGAAGGCGCGCGCGATGCCCACGCGCTGCTGCTGGCCGCCCGAGAGCTCGCTCACGCGGCGCAGCAGGTGCTCCTCGCCCAGGCCCACCGACTCGACCAGTTCGCAGGCCTTGCGCCGCTGCGCGTCGGTGAACAGGCCGAGCAGCGCGCGCCAGGTGCCCAGGGCCGGCAAGGCGCCGGCGAGCACGTTCTCGGCCACGCTCGAGCGCAGCACCAGGTTGAACTGCTGGTGGATCATGCCGATGCGCGGACGCACGCGTGCCAGCGAACCCGGCGCGATGCGCACGCCCTCGACCCGCACCGTGCCCTGCGTGGGCACGACCAGGCCGTTGGCGGTGCGCAGCAGGGTCGACTTGCCCGCACCCGAGGCGCCCAGCACCACGCAGAACTGGCCCGCGGGCACCTCGAGCGAGACGCCGCCGAGCGCGCGCGTGCCGTCGGGGTGGCGCATGGCGACCGATTCGAACTGCAGCATGGGCGTGCTTCCGGCGGCGGGCTCTGCGGCGTGCGTGCGATCGCCGGCGATCAACGCTCGGCCGCCTTGGCGAGGATGCGGCCCTTGAGGTCGTCGGTCAGCAGGCCCAGCTTCTCGGCGGCGACGTTGAACTCCTCCTCGGAGAACTTGGTGTCGTAGCCGTCGATCTTGCCGCCGCCGTAGCCGCGAATCATGTCGGGCGTGATGCCGGGCGCCTTGTTCACGGTCTGGAAGGCGTCCTTGAGTTTGGTCTTCAGCGCCTCGGGCAGCTTGGAGTTCAGCGCCAGCGGCGGATAGGGAATGGCCATGCTCTTGGCGATCACCTTGATGGTCTTCGGATCGGCCGCGCCCTGCTTGACCGCCTTCTCGTACGAGTCGAACGAGAGCGAGGCCACGTCGACCTGGTCCTGCACCAGCGCGGCCAGGCTGCTGGCGTGGCTGCCGGTCATGCGGATCGCCGACAGGTCCTTGGCCGGGTCCATGCCCGCGTCGAGCAGCATCGCGATCTGGAAGGTGAAGCTCGAGGCCGAGTTCACGTCGCCGAAGGCCACGCGCTTGCCCTTCAGGTCCTTGATCGAGGCGATCGGCGCATTGGCCTTGGCGAACATGCCGGCGTAGTAGACCGAGGCGCCCTTCTCCACGCCCACGGCCAGCAGTTGCGCGCAGCCGCGCTTGTGGGCCTGCACGTACGACACCGGGCCGAAGAAGGCGATGTCGGCGAGTTGGTTGCACATGCCCTCGACCACGGCGCCGTAGGACTGGCCGACCTTGAGGTCGAAGTTCAGGCCGGTGCTGCGCGTGATGGCGTTGAACACCGGCGCGTAGTCGGCCTTGGTGCCCGACTCGGTGCCGCCGTCGGCGGGAATCAGCAGCACGCGCAGCGGATGTTCGCGCGAGCCGTCGGCCACGGACTGGGCGTGGGACGGGAGGGCCAGCAGCGCGCTGAACGAGACGGCGGCGGCGGCGATGGCCAGGAGTTTCTTCATGATCGGTTCCTTCGGTTCGGGGGCGTTTCTCGGGCGAGTGCCTCGCTCGGTTGCGTTGAACTTTAGAAGTCGAAGATGACAAGCAAATGAAATAAGCTCATTTGAAAATTATCAAACGACTGAGCAATGTTCAATACAATCCCGCCGCACGGCCAGCACCCCGCTCCCCCGATGGCCCGAACCGGAGATCCATGAAGAACATCGCAACCCAGACCCGGGCGCCGGGAGGCCCCGCGGCAGCGGACCTGGCACCGCTCGCGCAGGCGCGTCACCTGCTGCTCGACCTCGACGGCACGCTGGTGCGCCAGAACGAAGCCATCGACGGCGCGGCCGAACTCCTCGAGCGTTTCGAGGGCCGCTTCGCGATCGTGTCGAACAACTCGACCCACACCGCCCAGGGCCTCGCGCTGCGGCTGCGCCGGCTCGGCCTGCGCGCGCCGCCCGAGCGCATCGTGCTGGCCGGCGAGCTCGCCGTGAGCCTGCTCGCGCGCCAGCATCCCACGGCGCGGCTGATGGTGGTGGGCACGCCGGCCTTGCAGCGCCATGCGCGCGCGCTCGGCTTCCGGCTGGTCGCGTCCGAGGCCGAGTTCGTGCTGCTCGCGCTCGACATGCGCTTCAGCCATGCGCGGCTGGGCGCGGTGGCCAACGAGCTGCTGCGCGGCGCGCGGCTGGTGGTCACGAACGCCGACGCCACCCATCCGGGCCCGCACGGCCGCGTGGTGCCCGAGACCGGCTCGCTGCTCGCGGCCGTGCTCACGGCCAGCGGCGTGCAGCCCTGGCGCATCGTCGGCAAGCCCGAGCCGCTGCTGTTCGAGGAAGGCCTGCGCTGCCTGGGCGCGGAGCCCGCGAGCACGGTGGTGATCGGCGACAACCCGGCCACCGATGCCGCGGGCGCCGCGCGGCTGGGCATGGCCTGCCTGCTGGTGGGTGCCGCGCCCGAGGCGGTGGCGCCCTCGGTCGCCGGCCTGCTGCTGCCGCGCGCCACGGCCGAGGTGACCGCCCTGCCCGCGCGGCCGCCCGAGCGCAGCCGCCTCAGTACCGCTTGAGCGACAGCACGTCGAAGGTCTGGCGCAGCGTGCGCACCGAGGTGTCGTAGTCCGACAGCGCCAGGCAGGCGATCAGCACGTCGATGATCGCGAGCTGCGCGAGGCGGCTGGTCATGGCCTCGGTGCGGAAGTTGGTCTCGCGCGCCATGGTGAACAGCAGCACGTCCGAGAAGGCCTGGATCGGCGACTTGCCGAAGTTGGTGATGCACACGGTCGAGGCGCCGGCCTCCTTGGCCAGCCGCGTCGCGGTCACGGTCTCGTGCGTGCTGCCCGAGTGCGAGATGGTCAGCACCGCCACCCGCGAGTCGGTGAGCGAGGCGCTGATCGCCTGCACGTGCGAGTCGACCACCACCTTCGCGTTGAGGCCGATGCGCAGCATGCGGTAGTGCGCGTCCTCGGCGATGGTGGCCGAGCTGCCGATGCCGTAGATCTCGATGCGCTCGGCGTCGCGCAGCAGCTTCACCGCGCGTTCCATCGAACCGGCATCGAGCGTGGCCTGCGTGTCGTGCAGGGTCTGCACGTTGCTCTGGAAGATCTTGCGGATCACCGCATCGGCCGCGTCCTGCGGATCGAGGTCCTCGTGGATGAACTGCACCGGCCGCACGATCTCCTGCGCCAGCGCGATCTTGATCTGCTGGAAGCCGGTGGCGCCGAGGTTCTTGCACAGGCCGACGATGCTGCCCTCGCTCGAGCCGGTGCGCTCGGCCACCTCGCTGACCGACATGTGGACCACCTCGCGCGGGTTCTTCACGATGAAGTCGGCGATGCGCTGGCCCACCGGGCCGAGCGAGGACCAGAGGGTCTCGATGCGCGCGAGCACCGCGAACACCGGGGCGCCGCCGGAGGCCTCGGTGGCCGGGGCCTTGCCGTTCGCGGCGGGGGGAACGCTGGTGGACTTGGCGGTGGTGTTGCGCTTCATGGGCGGCGAGCTTACCCGCGCTCGATGGCGGTTTCGCGCCAGCCTCAGTCGAGGCCGTGGAAGCTGCTGTCGTCGGGGCCGATGTGCGAGGGCGGCGTCCAGGCCGCGTCGCGCATCGAGCGGCTCACGAGCCGGTCCACGCCCAGCAGCGTGGCGAAGATGGCCATACGCACCGGGATGCCGTTGTCGGTCTGGCGGAAGATCGCCAGCCGCGGATCGTTGTCGAGGTCGGTGCTCAGGTCGTGCGAACCCGGGCGGCCGTCGCGCGGCAGCGGGTGCATCAGCACCACGTCCTTCTTGCACGCCGCATCGACCAGCGCGCGGTCGATCGCGAAGGCCTGGTCGAAGCCCTCCAGCACCTCGTCGTGCGCGAAGCGCTCCTTCTGGATGCGCGTCGCGTAGACCACGTCGGCGCCGGCCAGCGCCTGCGCCGGCGCGGTGGCGGTTTCGACCACGTGGCCGTTGCGGCTCACCAGCTCCACGATCTCCGCCGGCATCGCGAGCTGCGGCGGCGCGACCAGCGTGAACTTCAGGCCACGGTACAGCGCGAGCAGCTTGATCAGCGAATGCACCGTGCGGCCGTACTTGAGGTCGCCGACCATCGCGACATGCGCGCCGTCGACCAGCTTGCCCAGGCGCGAGAACTCGCGCTGGATGGTGTAGAGGTCGAGCAGCGCCTGGCTCGGATGCTCGCCCGGCCCGTCGCCGCCGTTGATGACCGGCACGTTGGTGGCGCGTGCGAACTCGGCGACCGAGCCCTGCTCGGGATGGCGCACCACGATCGCATCGGCATAGCCGCTGATCACGCGGCTGGTGTCGCGGATCGATTCGCCCTTGGCCATCGAGGAAAAGGTGAAGCCCGTCGTGTCGCAGACCGAGCCGCCGAGCCGGCAGAAAGCCGCGCCGAAGCTCACGCGCGTGCGCGTGCTGGCCTCGAAGAACAGGTTGGCCAGCACCGCGCCCTCGAGCACGCGGCTGACCTTGCGGCGGCGCGCGATCGGCTGCATCACGTCGGCGAGCCGGAACAGCTCGTCGATGGCCTCGCGGTCGAACTGGGCCACCGACAGCAGGTGCTGCGCGCCGTCGACATGGAGCGAGCGGCGCAGCGCGCCACCATGTGCGCTCTGCGTATATTCACCGGGACGCCCGCTCGAGGCCAGGATCTCGCTCACGAAGCGCCGCGCCACCTCGGGCATGGCCCGGAATTCGTTCGACTCGTCGGGCAGCAGCCAGGCGTCGAGCGCCCTCCGGCGGCTGCCGATGCGCTCGGCGAAGGCATCGCGCGTCATGTTGAGCTGACGCATCGCGTCGCGGAGTAGCACTTGCTGCGGGATGTTCATGGGCGGCGAGTTTATACGCAATGCGTATATTTCCAAAATCCCGCCCGGATCCTAGCGCCGGGCCGCCTTCACGGGCTTCTTCGCGCCCGGGCGCAGCGCGCGCTGGCGCGTGCCCGCGCCGCGCGCGGGCCCCGCCGGCGCCACGTCGTGCTGGCTCGCGCGCAGCTTGAAGTCGCAGGTCTGCACGGCCAGCTCGACGATGCGCGCCAGCGCCGGGCTCGCGTTGTCGCGCCGGTGCACGGCGCTGTAGACCAGCGGCGGCGGCATCGGGTCGCTGCGCACGATGCGCAGCAGGCCGCTGCGGATGTCGGGCCGCACGTAGTCCAGCGCCTGCTGGCTGATGCCGAAGCCGCTGATCGTCAGCTCGCGCAGCACCGTCGTGCTGTTGGTCAGCATGACCTTGCCGAAGCGGAAGCCGTGCTCGGCGCGCCAGGCCTCGTAGAAGCGGTTCTTCGAGGCGCCCGCGGGCTGCTCGATCACCGGGTAGTCGGCGAACTCGTGCGGCTTCAGCGCGCGCTGCGGAATGCGCAGCCGCGGGCTCGCGATCCAGGCCTGGTCGACCTGCCCCACCTTGACCGATTCGAAGGCCTGGCCCCAGAAGGTGCCCGGCATGATCGTCAGGTCGAGCTTGTTGGCCTCGAGCCGCTCGAACAGCGTGAGGCCGGCATCCACCACCGGCTCGATCGTCACCTGCGGATGCAGCTTCTGCAGCAGCTGGATCAGCCGCGTGAGCCAGGTCATCGCGATCAGCTCCGTCACGCCCACGCGGAAGCTGCCGCGCAGCGTCTTGTCGAGGCTGATGTCGTGCTCGATGCGCTGCCACAGTCGCAGCGCCTCCTCCGCCAGCGGCAGCAGCTCGCGGCCGGCCTGCGCCAGCTCCAGGCCGTGCGAAGTGCGGTGCAGCAAGGGGCCGCCGAGCGACTCCTCGAGCTCGGCCAGCCGCTTGGAGATGGCCGACTGCGTGGTGTGCAGCTTCACCGCCGCGGCGCTGAAGCTCTGGAGCCTGGCGCTGAACAGGAAGGCCTCGAGCTGCTTGAAGGTGAAGTTCATGCGGCGGAATGTACGCCCACCACCGGCCAGGAAAAAAAGGAATACCGAGCCACGCCGATTACTCGTTTGTCCCGCGGCGAAGGCACTTCGATACTGGCCGCATGCTTCACATCGCACCACGACTGAACCGGATCCAGCCTTCTCCGAGTTCCATGGCCGGCCAGAGGGCGCGCGAGCTGCGCGCGCAGGGCCGCGACATCCTCGGCCTCACCGCCGGCGAGCCCGACTTCGAGACGCCCGAACACATCAAGCAGGCCGCCATCCGCGCGATGGCCGATGGCCAGACGCGCTATACCGACGTCGGCGGCACGCCGGCGCTCAAGGAGGCCATCGCGGGCAAGTTCCTGCGCGAGAACCGGCTGCGCTACGCGCCGGGCGAGATCATCGTCGGCACCGGCGCCAAGCAGGTGATCTTCAATGCGCTGATGTGCACGGTGGCGGCCGGCGACGAGGTCATCGTGCCGGCGCCCTACTGGGTCTCGTACCCCGACATCGCGCGGCTGGCCGGCGGCGTGCCGGTGTTCGTCGACGGCCCGGCCGCGGCGGGCTTCAAGCTGCAGCCCGCCGACCTCGAGCGCGCCATCACCGGCCGCACGCGCTGGCTGATGCTCAACTCGCCGAACAACCCGAGCGGCGCCACCTACACGCGCGCCGAGCTGCTGGCACTGGCCGAGGTACTGCGGCGCCATCCGCAGGTCTGGGTGCTGACCGACGACATCTACGAGCACCTGGTCTACGGCGACGCGCCCTTCGCCACCCTCGCCGAGGTGGCGCCCGACCTGCAGGAGCGCACGCTGACGGTGAACGGCGTCTCCAAGGCCTATGCGATGACGGGCTGGCGCATCGGCTACGGCGCCGGGCCTTCGGCGCTGATCAAGGCGATGGTCAAGCTGCAGTCGCAGAGCACCTCGGGCCCGAACTCGATCGCGCAGGCGGCCGCCATCGCGGCGCTCACGGGGCCGCAGGACAGCATCGCCACCAACCGCCAGGCCTACCGCGCGCGGCGCGACACGGTGGTCGAGGCGCTCAATGCCATCGACGGCATCCGTTGCGAGGTGCCCGACGGCGCCTTCTACGTCTTCGCCTCGTGCAGCGCGCTGTTCGGGCTGCGCACGCCCCAGGGCACGACGATCGCCGACAGCGACGACTGGGTGATGCACCTGCTCGACGCGCAGGACCTCGCGGCACTGCAGGGCAGCGCCTATGGCGTGCCGACGCACTTCCGCCTCTCGTTCGCCGCCGGCACCGGGCAGCTGCTCGAAGGCTGCCGGCGCATCGCGCGCGCCCGCGCCGAACTCTCGGGCCAACCGCTTCACCAGGAACCGCAATGAAACTCCGCTCCCTTCTCACGCTGCTGCCGGTCGTGGCCGCGGGCACGGCCTGGCTCGGCGCCGCCACCGCGAGCGCGGCCGACGGCTTTCCATCGAAGCCCGTGAAGATCCTCGTGGGCTTCTCGCCCGGCGGCTCGAACGACGTGGTGGCGCGGCTGATCGCGCCCAAGCTGTCCGAGGGGCTGGGCCAGCAGGTGCTGATCGACAACCGCCCCGGCGCCGGCGGCAACATCGCGGCCTCGGCCATGCTCGCCGCGCCGGCCGATGGCCACACGCTGCTGATGTGCACCACGGGCACGCTGTCGATCCAGCCGCATGTGCTGAAAAGCATGCCCTTCGATCCCGAGAAGGACATCGTGCCGGTCACGCAGGTCGTCAATGCGCCCTACATGCTGCTGGTCAACGCGAGCCTGCCGGTGAAGAACGTGAAGGAGCTGGTCGCCTACGCCAAGCAGAAGCCCGGCGAGATCAACTTCGCGTCCTCGGGCACGGCCACCGGCGGCCATCTCGCGGGCGAGATGCTCAAGAGCCGCGCGGGCATCGACATCGTGCACGTGGCCTACAAGGGCACGGGCCAGGCCATGACCGACCTGATCGCGGGCCAGGTCTCGATGATCTTCGACCAGCCCGTGAGCTCGATGCAGTACGCCCGCGCCGGCAAGCTGCGTGCGCTCGCGGTGGCCAGTCCGCGCCGGCTCGCGGCCTTTCCGGAGATTCCGACCGTGGCCGAGGCCGGCGTCGCCGAGGTCGAGCCCGTGACCTGGGCCGGCATCTGCGCGGCGAAGAACACACCGCCGGCCGTGGTCGAGCGCCTGCAGCGCGAGATCGCGAAGGTGCTCGCGCAGCCCGAGATCGCCAAGCGCCTCACGGCCGACGGCCTCGAACCCGTGGGCAGCACGCCCGAGCAGTTCCGCGCCTTCCTCGCGGCCGACAAGCGCAAGTGGGGCCGCGTGGTCAAGGACGCCGACGTCAAGGCCGAATGAGAGAACACCAGACCATGAACCCGCATCCCGACATCGTTCGCGACTTCGAGCGCGTATCCCCCGAGCTGCTGCGCCGCGCCGCGGCCTTCCAGCCGGCCATCCTCGCCGACGTCGCGGGCCGCCGCGGCGCCCTGCACGGCCGCATCGAGGCCCTGCGCCACCGCATGAAGCTGGTGGGCAGCGCGCTCACGGTGGAGGTGCGGCCCGGCGACAACCTGATGATCCATGCCGCGATCGCACTCGCGCAGCCGGGCGACGTGCTGGTGATCGACGGCAAGGGCGACCGCAGCGCGGCGCTGATGGGCACGATCATGATGAATGCCTGCCGCCAGGTCGGCATCGCCGGCGTGGTGATCGACGGCGCGGTGCGCGACAGCGTGGAGATCGACGAGATGGACTTCCCGGTGTTCTCGGTCGGCACCAATCCCAACGGCCCGACCAAGCTGGCCTCGGGGCGCATCGGGCACCCGGTGTCGGTCGGCGGCGTGGCCGTGCGTGCCGGCGATCTGGTGATCGGCGATGCCGATGGCGTGGTGGTGGTCGAGCGGGAGAAAGTCGAAACCCTGCTTCGCGCGGCGCGGAAGAAGGTCGAGGACGAAGCCGCGCGCATCGAAGCGATCAAGCGAGGCCACACCGCGGCCAGCTGGCTCGACGCGGCACTGCGCAACGCGGGCGTGCTCAAGGAAGGCGAGACGCTGGCGTGAGCGGCGCGCCGTCGCGCCAGACACGAAGAAAGGGCCCGCAGGCCCTTTCCTCATTCGCTTCTTTCATGCGGCCGATGCTCTCGCACCGGCGTGCCACCGTGGCTCAGAGGCCAGCTTGACGCGTGAACGACACGCTGGGCTTCTTGTAGGCTTGCGGCACTTCGTCGCGGTAGAAGGCGCGGCGGTCGAGGCTTTGCAGCGGATCGTGGGCCTTGGCAACGGCTTCGGCACGGATGGTCGCGCGGTCGGCGGTCGAGCTGAAGGGTTGCGCACCGGCGGTGGCACCTTCGCTGTAGGCGTCGCCGGCCTTGGCGGCTGCCACGGCTTGCGATGCGACTTCGGAACGCGAGACCGTGGAGTGCACGGTGTGGACGCCGTCATAGGTTTCGGCTTGTGCGCCGGTGGCGGCAAGCAGGGCAACGGCAACGGCGGCGAGGATCTTCGAGGCGGTCATTTGGTATCTCCTTCAGGTTGAACGGTGGTTTGTCCGTGAGGAGAAGTTTGATCCTGTTCGACCCTTTTGAATCACCGCAAAAAGAATCACGGCGTTCGCCGTTTCGAAACAATCCAGAAAGTTTTGGGCAAGTTTCACGCATGCGAGCAAGCCGCCGAATCTACCCTCTTCAGAGGGAGATTGGTCGAAAGCACTACATTCCCGCATCCTTTGCATGCTCCTGGCGCATGCATGAAATCTTGCCAAATCCTCAATGAGAGATCATCCACGGCCGCCGCGACGGTGCCGATTTGGCACCGTTCGAGGCGGTCACCGTGGCACCGCGGCGCGCGCTCGTCGAGCAGCATCCGCAGCCCGATGGATGGCGCAATCGCGCGTAGTCGCGCGAGCTCGCGGGCTCGTGCCGCGCGCGTTCGTTGGTGGCCATCGCGAGGCGCGTGTCGGCCGCCATGAGCGCGAGGCGCGGCGCGGCCGCGAGCACGCGCGGCGAGGCGCCGCCGCAGTCGGGGCAGGCAGCGGGCTCGTCGCGCAGCGCCGAGGGGCGCAACGCTTCGAAGCCGCCGCAGCGTCCGCAGTCGTAGTCGTAGGTGGGCATGCGGCTTCCTTCTTCAATGCCTCAGCGCAGGTCGGGCGACAGCGGCATGTCGATGCTGCCGTCGATCATCTTCACCGGCCCCGTGGCGTTGGGATTGATGTCGAAGTCGAAGATGCCCGTGGGCAGCCACAGGGTGGCGCAGGAGTTGGGCACGTCGACCACGCCGCTGATGTGGCCCTGCACCGGTGCCGTGCCGAGGATCGAGTAGGCCTGCGCGCCCGAGTAGCCGAACTTCTTCAGGTACTCGATGGCGTTGAGGCAGGCCTGGCGGTAGGCGACGTTGACGTCGAGGTAGTGCTGCTTGCCGCTCTCGTCGACCGAGATGCCCTCGAAGATCAGGTAGTCGTTGTACTGCGGCGTGATGGGGCTGGGCTTGAAGATCGGGTTCTTGATGCCGTACTTGGCCATGCCGCCCTTGATCAGCGAGACCTTCATGTGCACCCAGCCGGCCATCTCGATGGCGCCGCAGAAGGTGATCTCGCCGTCGCCCTGGCTGAAGTGCAGGTCGCCCACGCTGAGGCCCGCGCCGTCGACGTAGACGGGGAAGAACACCTTCGAGCCGCGCGAGAGATCCTTGATGTCGCAGTTGCCACCATGCTCGCGCGGCGGCACGGTGCGAGCGCCCTCGGCCGCGGCCTTGGCGCGTGCCTCGCCGGTCATCTTGCCCATGTGGGCGGTGCCCGCGAACGGCGGGTTGGCCAGGCCCGGCACGCGATCGGGGTCGGTGGCGATCAGCGCCTTCTCGCGCTCGTTCCACATGTCGAGCATGGGCTTGTCGGGCAGGCAGCCGATCAGGCCCGGATGGATCAGGCCCGCGAAGTTCACGCCGGGGATGTGGCGCGAGCTGGTGAACATGCCCTTGAAGTCCCAGATCGATTTCTGCGCCTCGGGAAAATGATCGGTGAGAAAACCGCCACCGTTCTTCTTCGAGAAAAATCCGTTGAAGCCCCAGAGGCTGTCCTGCTTGGCACCGATGTCGAGAAGATCGACCACCAGCAGGTCGCCGGGCTCGGCACCCTTCACGCCCACGGGGCCCGAGAGGTAGTGCACGGTGCTCAGGTCGATGTCGCGCACGTCGTCGGCGCTGTCGTTGTTCTTGATGAAACCGCCGGTCCAGTCGAAGGTCTCGAGGATGAAGTCGTCGCCGGGATTGACCCAGCAGGCCATCGGAATGTCCGGGTGCCAGCGGTTGTGGATCATCTCGTTCTCGGTGGGCGACTTGGTCAGATCGACCTTGATCAGCGTGTCCGTCATTGCAGTGGCTCCTGGTTGGGGTTGTGGTTAAACAGAGAGATAGGCCTTGATGCGCTCGACATCGGTCTTGTCGCGCGCGGTCTCGTGCACGAGGCGCCCGCCTTCGATCACGAACAGGCGGTCGGCCACGTCCATGGCAAAACTCAGCACCTGCTCCGACACGACGATGGTCAGGCCGCGCAGCTTGCGGATCTCGTTGAGCGCCTTGGCGATGTCCTTGATGATCGAAGGCTGGATTCCTTCGGTGGGCTCGTCGAGCAGCAGCACCTTGGGATCGGTGACGAGGGCGCGCGCGATGGCCAGCTGTTGCTGCTGCCCGCCCGAGAGGTTGCCGCCCTTGCGCCGGCGCATGTCCCACAGCACGGGGAAGAGCGCGTAGATCTCCTCGGGAATGCGGCGGGTCTTGGAGTTCTCGAGACCGGTCTCGATGTTCTCCTCGACGGTCAGGGTCGGGAAGATCATGCGACCCTGGGGCACGTAGGCGATGCCCTTGGCGACGCGCCTGAAACTCTCGTCGCGCGAGACGTCCTGTCCCGCCACTTCGATGCGGCCGCTCTTGAGGGGGAGCACGCCCATGAGGCTCTTGAACAGCGTGGTCTTGCCCATGCCGTTTCTGCCCATGATGGCGACGGTCTCGTTGGCCATGCCTTCGAACGAGATGCCGTGCAGGGCTTCGCTCTGACCGTAGGCTACGTGGAGGTTTTCTACCTTGAGGTTGATGTTGCTCATTTGCCTGGCCTCTGCTTAGGTACGTTCTTTGTTGGGGGCGCTGTGATTCGATTCACGACGGGTCGGGGCGCGTGCACAGGACAGCGGGTACTTCCCTCCGCGAATGTCCCCCGCCTTCGGCTCCTCCTTAATTTCGCTGCGGGAAGCACCCACTGCCCTGTGCACGAGGAGCGCAGTCGTTGTGCGGCCGGTTCTACGGCCGTGTCCAGGCTCACGTCGACGGGGTACTCCCCGCAGCGAAATAAAGGAGGAGGCCGAAGGCCGGGGGACATTCGCGGAGGGGAGTACCCCGTCGGCGTGAGCCCGCTCCAACCGATGAACACTCGGCACAACGAGAAAACTCATCAATGCCCCAGATAAACGTCGATGACCTTCGGATCCGCCTGCACCTTCTCCATCGGCCCCTCGGCCAGGATCTTTCCCTGGTGCATCACGGTCACCTTGTGCGCGATCTGCTTCACGAAAGCCATGTCGTGCTCGATCACGATCACCGCGCGGTTCTGGCAGATGCGCTTGAGCAGCTCGGCCGTGAGCTCGCGTTCGCGCGCGCTCATGCCCGCGATGGGTTCGTCGAGCATCAGCAGTTCGGGTTCCTGCATCAGCAGCATCCCGATCTCGAGCCACTGCTTCTGGCCATGGCTCAGCAGGCCCGCCTCGGTGTCGAGCCGGTCGCCCAGGCCGATCTCCGTCGCCACGGCCTGCACGCGCGCCTTCACTTCGTCGTCGCACTGGAAGGCCAGCGCGCCGAACACCGAACGGCCCTTGGGAAACGACACCTCGAGGTTCTGGAACACGCTGAGGTTCTCGTAGATCGAGGGGGTCTGGAACTTGCGCCCGATGCCCAGCCGCACGCGCTTGTGCTCGGCCATCTTCGTCAGCTCCGTGTTCTTGAACTTGATGCTGCCGCTGCTCGCGCGCGTCTTGCCGCAGATCAGGTCGAGCAGCGTCGTCTTGCCGGCCCCGTTCGGGCCGATGATCACGCGCAGCTCGTTGCGGTCGATGTAGAGCGTGAGGTCGTCGATGGCCTTGAAGCCGTCGAATGACACGCTGAGGTCTTCCACGGCGAGCGCGAAGTCGGTGTTGCTCATGGTCGGTCTCCGGTTCAGGCGCGCTGGCTGCTCACGCCTTCGGGCAGCGTGGGTTCGGGTTCGGGCACGACGGGAGCCGCGGCCACCGCGGGCGGCTTCACCGCGGCCTCGCGCAGCGCCTGGCGACGCGACTTCCACCACGGGCGGATCTTTTCTTCCCACAGGCCCGCCAGGCCCATCGGGAAGGCCATCGTCACGCCGATGAACAGCCCCGCCATCAGGAACAGCCACAGGTCCGGGAAGCTCTCCGAGAACAGCGTCTTGCCCGCGTTCACCAGCAGCGCACCGTAGACCGCGCCCACCAGGCTCATGCGGCCGCCCACCGCGCAGAAGATCACCATCTCGATCGAGGGCACGATGCCCACGAAGCTCGGCGACATGAAGCCCACCTGCAGCGCGAACATCGCGCCGCCGATGCCCGAGAGTCCGGCCGCCAGGCAGAAGGTGAAGACCTTGAAGTTCGACACGTCGTAGCCCGAGAAGCGCACCCGGTCTTCCTTGTCGCGCATCGCCAGCAGCAAGGTGCCGAGCTTGCTGGTCTGGATCCAGCGGCACAGCACGATCGCCGCCACCAGCAGCGCCACGCAGACGTAGTAGAGGACGTACTTCGCGCTGTCGGTGCGCGTGTCCCAGCCCAGCATCGTCTTCAGGTCGGTCATGCCGTTCACGCCGCCGGTGTAGCCCTGCTGACCGATGATCAGCACCGTGAGGATCAGCGCCACCGCCTGCGTGATGATCGCGAAGTAGACCCCGCCCACGCGGCGCTTGAACATCGCGAAGCTGATCAGCCAGGCCAGCGCCATCGGCACCGCCACCACCAGGATCAAGGTCAGCGGCAGGCTCTTGAACGGCAGCCAGAACGCCGGCAGCGCCGTGATCTGGTTCCAGTCCATGAAGTCCGGAATGCCGGGCGTCGACTGGATCTTGGTCGACACCGGATCGGAGGCTTCGAGCTTGAGGAACATCGCCATCGCGTAGCCGCCGAGCCCGAAGAACACGCCCTGCCCGAGGCTCAGCACCCCGCCGTAGCCCCACACCATCACCAGCCCCACGGCGACGAAGGCATAGGTGAGGTATTTGCCCACCAGGTTGAGACGGAAGATGTCGAGCGACAGCGGCAGCACCACCGCGAGCAGCAGCACCAGCAGCAGCAGGCTGCCGAGCTGGTAGCGCTGGATCGAGGCCTTGAGGAAATTCATCGGGAGTTCTCCGGGAAAGCGAAAGTCAGCGACGCACCTTGACGGCGAACAGGCCCTGCGGCCGCATCATCAGAATCAGCACGATCAGCGACAGCGTCAGCACCTTGGCCATCGAGCCGGTCATGAAGAACTCCGAGACCGACTGCGTCTGAGCGATGCCGAAGGCCGAGACCACGGTGCCCAGCAGGCTGGCCGCGCCGCCGAAGGTGACGACCAGGAAGGCGTCGACGATGTAGAGCGAGCCCGAGGTCGGCCCGGTGGAACCGATGGTGGTGAAGGCCGCGCCCGCCACGCCGGCGATGCCGCAGCCGATCGCGAAGGTCAGGCGGTCGGTCTTCTTGGTGTCGATGCCGGTGGCGTTGGCCATCACGCGGTTGGCCACCGTGGCGCGCACCCGCAGGCCCCAGCGGCTCCGGTGCAGCGCGATCAGCACGCCGCCCGTGACCAATGCCGTGAGCACCAGCACGAACATGCCGTTGATCGGGATGTCGAGGCCCTCGTGCGGCGTCCACGAGCCCATCAGCCACTCGGGCAAGGTCGGGCTCACCTCCTTCGGACCGATGAAGGTGCGGAAGATCTGCTGCAGCCCGAGGCTCACGCCCCAGGTCGCGAGCAGCGTGTCGAGCGGCCGCTTGTAGAGATGGCGGATCAGCGCCCACTCCACCAGCCAGCCGACGATGAAGGCGAACACGAAGGCCAGCGCGATCGAGATCGGGAAGTAGTACGGCATGAAGGCCGGTGCGAGGTGCTCGGTCACCTGCGCCGCGAGGAAGACCGAGTAGGCCCCGATGGTCATGAACTCGCCGTGCGCCATGTTGATGACGCCCATCTGGCCGAAGATGATCGCGAGCCCCAGGCCCATGAGCAGCAGCACCGCGAAGAGGCTCAGCCCCGCGAAGCCCTGCATCAGGCCGATGTTCCACATGTCCGACAGCGTCATGGCGACAGTTCCAGGTATTGGGGTAGTTGCTCCTTCCCCCTCTGGGGGAAGGTCGGGATGGGGGCAGGCGGCGATGGCAATGGGCACGCCGCTTGCCCCCACCCCTGCCCTCCCCCAGAGGGGGAGGGAGAAAGGCAGACAGGCAGTTGGGGGGTTACTGGTAGCCCTTGGGGAACGGATCCGGCTTGATCAGCTCCGCCGACTCCGCCACCACCTTGAAGGTCCCGTCCGGCTGCCCCTGGCCGATGCGTGCCTTGCTCCACAGGTGGTGGTTCGCGTCGAGCTTCACGTAGCCTTCGGGCGCGGTCTTGAGTTCGATGCCCGGCGAGCCCGCCACCACCTTGTCGACGTCGAAGCTGCCGGCCTTCTCGACCGCCGCCTTCCACAGCCACGGGCCGAGGTAGCCGGCCTGCGTCACGTCGCCGATCACCGCGTCCTTGCCGTACTTGGCCTTGAAGGCGGCCACGAACTTCTTGTTGTTCTCGTTGTCGAGCGACTGGAAGTACTTCATCGACGAATAGAAGCCCGCGAAGTTCTCGCCGCCCACGCCGGTCATCTCGTCCTCGGTCACGGCCAGGGTCAGCAGGAACTGCTTGTCGCCCGTGATGCCCGCGGCCTTGAGCTGCTTGTAGAAGGCCACGTTCGAGCCGCCCACCACCGCCGCGAAGATGCAGTCGGGCTTGGCGACCTTGATCTTGTTGATCAGCGAGTTGAAGTTGGTGTGGCCCAGCGGGTAGTACTCCTCGCCCTTGACCGAACCCTTCTGGAAGTTCTCGATGTGCTTGCGCGCGATCTTCATCGAGGTGCGCGGCCAGATGTAGTCGGAGCCGACGAGGAAGAAGGTCTTCGCCTTCTTCTCCTTCGCGCCCCAGTCCAGGCCCCAGATGATCTGCTGCGTGGCTTCCTGGCCCGTGTAGATCACGTTCTTGCTCTGCTCCAGGCCTTCGTAGAAGGTCGGGTAGTACAGCAGGCCGTTCTCCTTCTCGAACACCGGCAGCACGGCCTTGCGCGAGGCGCTGGTCCAGCAGCCGAAGACGGCCGCGACCTTGTCGTTGACCAGCAGCTTCTTCGACTTCTCGGCGAAGGTCGGCCAGTCGGAGGCGCCGTCCTCCTTGATGACCTTGATCTTGCGGCCCAGGATGCCGCCCATCGCGTTGATCTGGTCGATCGCGAGCTGCTCGGCCTGGATCGAGCCGGTCTCCGAGATCGCCATCGTGCCGGTGGACGAATGCAGCTGGCCCACCGTCACCTCGGTGTCGGTCACGGCGAGCTTGGTGGTGTTGACCTTGGCCGTGGGGAACTGGCCCTGGCCGAAGCTCAGGCCGCTCAGGCCCATCACGGGCAGCGCGGCGGCGCCTTGCAGCAGGCGGCGGCGACGCAATGCCAGGGCATCGAGGGAAAGATCGGAATCACGCGACATCGAAGAACTCCAGCAGGTTGAGGAAAGTACAGGCCGCGCACCATCGAAGTGCATCGGACGGTGCGGCTGGCACCATGGCTGGAACTTTAGAAATCACTGGCCGCTGCGCGAATACGTCATTCAACGTAGCGGCCTGCGCATCGCCTGCCCGCAGACTCGCGGGACCGACGACGACGGACCGGGGGGCGCACGGCGGGCACGGAGCGCTTCTTGCAATGCAGCTGCACCATGCCGATCCCCTCGCCGTCGCCGTCTCCACGAGACACCCCGATGCCTTCCGTCAATTCCGTGAGCGGGCAGAAGATCTTCCGCATCCGACGCGACTACAACGCCTGGGTCGCGAACGAGACGCTGGAGGACTACGCGCTGCGCTACACGCCGCGCAGCTTCCGCAAGTGGTCGGAGTTCCGGGTCGCGAACGCGGCCTTCGGCGCCACGTCCTTCCTCGCGCTCGAGGCCATCGGCGGCGCGATCGCGTTGAGCTACGGCTTCTCGAACGCGCTGTGGGCGATCCTGGTGGTGGGGCTGATCACCTTCCTCACGGGCCTGCCGATCTCCTACTACGCCGCGCGCCACGGCGTCGACATGGACCTGCTCACGCGCGGCGCCGGCTTCGGCTACCTGGGCTCCACCCTCACCTCGCTGATCTACGCGAGCTTCACCTTCATCTTCTTCGCGCTCGAGGCCGCCATCCTCGCGCTCGCGCTGCAGATGTACCTCGACTGGCCGCTGTGGCTGCTCTACCTGGTGTCCTCGCTGGTCATCATTCCGCTGGTGGCGCGCGGCATCACGCTGATCTCCGGGCTGCAGCTGTGGACGCAGCCGATCTGGATCGTGCTGTTCGTCTGCCCCTTCGTCGCGGTGCTGGTGAAGAAGCCCGAGCTCTATGCCGACTTCACCGGGCTCGTGGGCCGGGTCTCGAACAGCAGCGGCTTCGATCCGCTGATGTTCGGCGCCGCCGCCACGGTCGCCTTCTCGCTGGTGGTGCAGATCGGCGAGCAGGTCGACTACCTGCGCTTCCTGCCCGAGAAGACGGCCGCCAACCGCGCGCGCTGGTGGACCGCGGTGCTGGTGGCCGGGCCGGGCTGGATCGTGCCGGGCATGCTCAAGATGATGGGCGGCGCCTTCCTGGCCTTCCTCGCGCTGCAGCACGAGATCCCGGCCAACCATGCGATCGAGCCGACGCAGATGTACCTCACGGGCTTCGCCTACGTGCTGCGCGACCCGGCCTGGATCCTCGGCATCACGGTGCTGTTCGTGGTGGTCTCGCAGATGAAGATCAACCTCACGAACGCCTATGCCGGCTCGCTGGCCTGGTCGAACTTCTTCGCGCGGCTCACGCACAGCCATCCGGGCCGCGTGGTGTGGCTGGTGTTCAACGTGGTGATCGCGATCCTGCTGATGGCGCTGGGCGTGTTCGCCGCGCTCGAGCATGTGCTGGGCTTCTACAGCAACATCGCGATCGCCTGGGTCGGCGCGCTGGTGGCCGACCTGGTCATCAACAAGCCGCTGGGCTGGAGCCCGAAGACCATCGAGTTCAAGCGCGCCCACCTCTACGACATCAACCCCGTGGGCCTGGTCGCCACGCTGGTGGCGGCGGCCCTCGCGATGCTGGCCTACTCGGGCGCCATCGGCCAGTGGGCGCGCTCCTTCTCGCCCTTCATCGCGCTGGCCACCGCGCTCGCGGTCTCGCCGCTGCTGGCCTGGCGCACGCGCGGGCGCTACTACCTCGCGCGGCGCGACATCGCGCACTGGACGCCGGGCCAGATCGTCAAGTGCTCGGTCTGCGACAACGGCTTCGAATCGGAGGACATGGCGCACTGCCCGGCCTACAGCGCGCCGATCTGCTCGCTGTGCTGCACGCTCGAATCGCGCTGCCACGACCGCTGCAAGACCGACTCGCGCGCGGCCGAGCAGATGAGCGGCTGGCTGCAGTCGCTGCTGCCGCCGGCGCTGTCGGCGCGGCTCAACTTCCGCGTCGCCCACTACCTGATGGTGGCGGCCTCGCTGGTGGCGTTGCTGGCCACGGTGATGGGCGTGGTCTATGCGCAGGAGGCGATCACCGGCGCCAGCGCGGTCGACCCGCGGCTGCGCGACGCCTTCCTCAAGGTCTTCACCCTGCTGTCGCTGGTGGCGGCGGTGGCGGCCTGGTGGGTGGTGCTGGGCAGCGAGAGCCGGCAGATGGCGCAGGAGGAGTCGAACCGCCACAACCACCTGCTCACGCTCGAGATCGAGGCCCACCAGCGCACCGATGCCGCGCTGCAGGCCGCCAAGGAGGCGGCCGAGGCGGCCAACCAGGCCAAGACCCGCTACGTGGCCGGCATGACGCACGAACTGCGCACGCCGCTCAACAGCATCCTGGGCTACTCGCAGATCCTGCTCAAGGGCGATGCGGCGCTGCCGCCGCGCGAGGCGGTGCAGACCATCCACCGCAGCGGCGAGCACATGCTGGGGCTGATCGACGGCCTGCTCGACCTCGCGCGCATCGAGGCCGGTCGGCTGCAGCTCGAGCCGGCGCCGCTGGCGCTGCCGGCCTTCCTCGACCAGGTGGTGCACATGGTGCGGCCGCAGGCCGAGAACAAGGGCCTGGCCTTCGTCTACACCCACGCCGGGCGGCTGCCGCCCTGGGTGCATGCCGACGCCAAGTGGCTGCGCCAGATCCTCATCAACCTGCTGACCAATGCCGTGCGCTTCACCGACAGCGGCACCGTCACGCTGCACGTGGACGCGCGCCGCGAGGTGCTGCGCTTCGACGTGATCGACACCGGCATCGGCGTGGCGCCGCAGGACCATCAGCGCATCTTCCTGCCGTTCGAGCGCGGTGCCGCGGGTCGCCGGCGCGGCGAGCCCGGCACCGGGCTCGGCCTCACGATCACCGGCCTGCTGACCTCGCTGATGGGCGGCGAACTGAAGCTGGCCGCCACCTCCTCGGCCGGCAGCACCTTCAGCGTGCGCGTCTACCTGCGCGCGGTGGCCGACCCCGGCCCGCAGGCCAAGGCCGGCGCGCTGCGCCAGCCGGTGTCGGGCTACCTCGGCGAGCGCCGCACGCTGCTGGTGGTGGACGACCAGCCGGTGCAGCGCCAGATGCTGGCCGGCATGCTCGCGCCGCTGGGCTTCGAGGTGCGCGAGGCCGCGAGCGGCACCGAATGCCTCGACAGCCTGCGCGAGGAGCTGCCCTCGGCGATCCTGCTCGACCTCAGCATGGACGACCTCGACGGCTGGCAGACCGCGAGCCTGGTGCGGGCCTCGGGCTTCGATGCGCTGCCGATCATCATCGTCTCGGCCAACATGTTCGAGAACCAGGCCGAACGGCTGCGCGCCGCGGGTTGCCAGGCCTTCGTGGGCAAGCCGGTGATCGAGTCGGAACTGATCGCCACGCTCGAGCGCCACCTCGGCCTCGAATGGCTCGATGCCGCCGACGCGCTGCGCCCCCGGGCCGACGAAGAGCTCGCACCCGTTCGCCCGCCGCGGCTGCTGCTCGGCGAGGACGACCGCGCCGAGCTGATGCGGCTGGTGCAGATGGGCCACGTGCGCGGCCTGCACCAGGCGCTCGACCGTCTGGCCGCCCAGTCGCCGGGCGCGGCCGCCACCTGCACCTGGCTGCGCGGCATGGTCGCGCGCTTCGAACTCGACTCCCTCCGCCAAGCCCTCGCCGAAGATGCAGACACCCTCGCCTCCCCTTCCTGAAGCCGAACGCCCCGTGGTGCTGGTGGTGGACGACGCCCCCAGCAGCCTCGGCATGCTGTGCGACACGCTCGAGGCCAGCGGCTACACCGTGCTGGTGGCGGCCGACGGCGAATCGGCGCTGCAGCGGCTCGAACTGGTGGTGCCCGACGCCATCCTGCTCGACGGCATGATGCCCGGCCTCTCGGGCTTCGAGACCTGCCGCCGCATCAAGGCCGACGCGGCGCTCGCGCACATCCCCGTGATCTTCATGACCGGCCTCTCGGAGACCGCCGACGTGGTCGAGGGCTTCGAATGCGGCGGCGTCGACTACGTGGTGAAGCCGATCCGCGCGCAGGAAGTACTGGCGCGCCTGCACACCCACGCACGCAACGCCCGCATCACGCGCATGGCGCGCGACGCGGTCGACGTGGCCGGCATGGGCGTGGTCTTCGTCGATGCGCGCGGGCGCGTCGCCTGGCGTTCGCCGCAGGCCGGCCTGTGGCTGCATGCGCTGGGCGAGGCACGCGCGCCGGGCCTGCTGCCGCGCGCGCTCGAGGCCGCGCTGGCGCCCGGCGCCACCCTCGGCGTGGTCACGGCGGCCGGCATCCGGCTGTCGGTGCGCAACCTCGGCGCGGCCGCATTGGGCGAGACCATGCTGCTGTTCGCGGTGCAGCGCGAGGGCGCGGGCGGCGCCTCGTCGGCACGGCTGGCCGAGGCCGCGCTCACGCCGCGCGAGACCGAGGTGCTGTCGTGGCTCGCCAAGGGCAAGACCAACCGCGACATCGGCGAGATCCTCGGCACCAGTCCGCGCACGGTGAACAAGCACCTCGAGCACATCTTCGAGAAGCTCGGCGTGGAGACCCGCGCGGCAGCGGCGGCGCTGGCCAGCGGCCAATTCGATTGAGGTTCGCGCTCAGGCGTTGCTCGTCGCGCGCACTTCCTCGATCGTGGTCTGGCCGGCCAGCACCTTCTCGATGCCGTCCTGGCGCAGCGTGCGCATGCCTTCCTTCAGCGCCGCCTGCAGCAGCTCCTCGGCGCGCGCCCCGCTCTGCACCAGCCGGCGCAGTTCCTTCGAGACCGTCATCAGCTCGTGGATGCCGACGCGCCCGCGAAAGCCCGTCTTCGCGCAGTGCTCGCAGCCCGCGCCGCTGTGCAGGTGCAGCCGTCCGTCGCGGCCGAAGCGCTGCAGCCAGCCATCGAGCGTGGCCTGCCGGCGCGCCGGGATTTCCTCGGCCGGGAAGGCGTGCAGGTAGTCGGCCAGCAGTTCCTCGACCGCCTCCTCGCTCGCGGGCGCGCTGCGCACGCAGTGGCCGCAGATGCGCCGCACCAGCCGCTGCGCCAGCACCGCGAGCAGCGAGTCGGCGAAGTTGAACGGGTCCATGCCCATGTCGAGCAGGCGCGTCACGGTCTCGGGCGCGCTGTTGGTGTGCAGGGTCGACAGCACCAGGTGGCCGGTCAGCGAGGCCTCGATCGCGGTCTTCGCGGTCTCCTCGTCGCGGATC
The DNA here is from genome assembly GCF_900115375.1 of Variovorax sp. PDC80. NCBI lineage: Bacteria > Pseudomonadati > Pseudomonadota > Betaproteobacteria > Burkholderiales > Comamonadaceae > Variovorax > Variovorax sp. PDC80. Next base: position 197,416 of record NZ_FOWG01000005.1, read on the forward strand.
TCGCCGACCATGATCACGTCGGGATCGGCGCGCACGAAGGCGCGCAGCGCCTTGGCGAAGGTCCAGCCGATGCGCGGATTGATCTGCACCTGGCGCAGCCCGTTCTGCGTGATCTCCACCGGGTCCTCGGCGGTCCAGATCTTGCGCTCGGGCGTGTTGATGTGCATGAGCGCTGAATGCAGCGTGGTGGTCTTGCCCGAGCCCGTGGGCCCCACGCACAGCACCATGCCGTAGGGCCGCTCCACCGCGTGGGTCAGGCGCCGCAGGTTGTCGGGCGACAGGCCCAGCGACTGCATCGGCAGCGGCTTGGCCGAGGCCAGGATCCGCATCACCACGTCTTCCAGGCCGTTGTTGGTGGGAATGGTCGCCACGCGCAGCTCGATCTTGTGCTGCGGCGAGTACTTGGCGAAGTTGATCTTGCCGTCCTGCGGGTTGCGCTTCTCGCTGATGTCGAGGTCGCACATGATCTTCACGCGCGCCACGATCGCGTTGCGGTAGCTCGGCGGCAGCTCGAGGTAGGTGTAGAGCAGCCCGTCGCGGCGGAAGCGGATGCGCGTCTTCTCCTGGCCCGGGTAACTCTCGATGTGGATGTCCGAGGCGCCGTCGCGGTGCGCCTCCTGGATCATGCTGTTGATCATGCGCACCAGCGAGTTGTCCGACTGCTCGATCGGCGACTCCGCGGGCGCCGGCGCCGGGCCCTCCTTCTCGAGCGTCTGCAGCAGCTCGCTGGTGCCGGCCATGTCGAACTCGAGCGGACGCATCGGGTCGAGATTGGCCGCGCCGCCGCCACCGCCGTCGGCCACGTCGCCGATCTTCTCGTAGGCCGCGCCCAGCACGCTGTCGAGGTCCAGGCACTGGCCCACGACCGGGATCACCTTCATCTGCGCGACGAACTGCACCTCGTCGATCACCGAATAGCGGCTCGTGGGATCGTCGATCGCGATCACCAGCCGCCCTTCGTGCAGCATCAGCGGCATGACCTGCAGCCGCCGCGCCACCGCGTGGCCCACCTTGCGCAGCGCCTCGGCCGCGGGCGGGAACACATGCAGGTTGACCAGCGGATAGCCCATCTTGCGCACCAGCGCGGTCTGCAGCTGGCCGCGGCTCACGGCGCCCATGCGCACCAGCGTCTCGCCCAGCGGCACCAGCGGCTCGCGGCGCTGCTGGCGCAGCCCGGCGGCGAGCTGGTCGCCGGTGATCATGCCCAGCGCGACCAGCGCCTCGCCGATCCGCGTGATCGGCATCCGGCTCTGCGCATCGAGCGCGCGCACGAGCTGCTCGGGCAAGGCGACTTCGGCGAATGACATGGCTTGTTCTTTTCCTGTTGTTGGGTTGGGCGGCGCGCCCGATGGCGATGCGATCGCGGCGCGCGGGATGCGCGATCGTAGAGCGCCGCGCGAGGGCGCGCCACCTGGCGAGATCGAGCAGTACGCAAGTTCTCATACGGCAGTCACCTCGACGAAATGCAAGGCTCACCAACACGTCGACCGTAACAAGCACAGCGGCCGACCTTGTGTGTCGAAGGCGATCGGAGGCATTGCAAAGCAAGACGCCGGTGCAGTTACGGCATGCCGATGCGGGATAGCTCCAATGGTCGATCGATATCAAAACTCCAGAAAATCGGCAAAACGATAGCCAATTCGCATCACCGGCAAAGCCCACGTGAAGATCAATTCCATTCGAGACTTCCTCGCAGTCGCAGAGCACGGCAGCTTGCGTTCCGCCGCACGCCACCTGGGCCTGGCGCAACCGGCCATGACGCGCAGCATCCAGGAGCTGGAGCGCGAGCTCGGCGCCACCTTGTTCGAGCGCCGCGCCAAGGGCGTGCAGCTGACCACGATGGGCGATGTCCTTCTGCGGCGTGCGCGGTCCGTGCGCAGCGAACTCGCTCGGGCCAAGGAGGAGATCGATCAGCTCAAGGGTGCTGTTCACGGGCACATCCGCATGTGCCTGTCCGGCGTCGCGCACATGGCGCTGCTCGCCGATTCGCTGCCCGCGTTCCGGCAACGCTTTCCCGCGGTGAAGCTGGAGGTTGTCGACGCCGTGCTGCCGCGGGTCCAGCTCGAACTCATCGGCGGCACGATGGATCTCTACATCGGGCCGGTCCCCGAAAAGCCCACCAGCGAGCTGGCGGTGGAGAAGCTCTTCGACAACAAGCGCGTCGTGCTGGGGCGCCGGGGGCATCCGCTGGCCGGGGCGCGCTCGCTGCGCGAGATCGCGGATGCCGAGTGGATCACGATGTCGGGCGTGCACCACCCCGAGGATGAGCTCACCCTCATCTTCAGGGAGCAGGGCCTCCCTGAGCCCCGTTCGGTCATCCAGGGACATTCGGCTCTCACGTTCTTCTTCGTCGTGGCCCATACCGATCTGCTGGCGATGCTGCCGGTGCAATGGGCGCAGACACCGCTGTTCCGCGGCTTTCTTCAGACCATCGACGTGGTGGATCCCCTGGCCGCTGCACCGATCTGCCTCGTGCATCGCGCCGGTCTGCCGCTGACTCCGGCCGCGCAGTACTTCTGCGACATGGTGCGGCGCGCGGCGCTGCATGTGCAGCCGCTCGCGCGCTGACGCGTTTCCCGCCAATGCCGTTTCGATGGCTAGGCCTGGCCATCGTCAGGGGCGAGCAAGCGGGATCGCGACGGTGCGCGTTTGCGAATGCCCGCAACACGCCCTGTGTCAGCCGCGCACGTGCGTCACCAGGGTTCCCAAGGTGCCGACCTCCAGCGTCATCGTGTCGCCCGGCGCGAGGAATTCGCCGCGTCCTGCACCCACACCGGCCGGTGTTCCTGTCAAGAGCAGGTCTCCGGGATACAGGGTCACGAGCTTCGAAAGATGGGCGATCTGCTCGGCGACCGAGTAGATCATCTCCGAGGTGTTGGACTGCTGCTTGATCTCGCCATTGACGCACAGCCGCAAGGCCAGGTTCTGCGGATCGGGGACCTCGGCTGCGGGGGTGATCCAGGGGCCGATGGGACAGGCGCCCTCGAACCCCTTCTGCCCCATCCAGTCGAAATGCATGGGCGTCCCGGCTTCGGCGTTCGGGCGCCGGAACAGGTCGCGCGCGGAAAGGTCATTGGCCGGAAGGTAGCCCGCCACGAAGCTCAACGCGTCGTCCACGCGCACGTGTCTCGCCTTGCGTCCGATGACCACGCCGAGTTCGGCCTCCCAGTCCAGTTTTGCGCATCCCGGCGGCGCGACGACGGTGGCACCCTGTCCCACCACGCAGCCACGCGAAGGTCGCACGAAGTGCCATGGAGGATTGCCAGCCGCCTTGGGATCGACGGCACTCGGTCTGCCGGCGGCTCGCGCCATTTCCTGCATGTGGTCACGGTAGTTTGCGCCGGCACAGTAGACGGTGCCGGGATACAGCAGCGGCGCATGCAACACCACGTCGCCCAACGCGGCCGTGGGCTCCGGGCCGCTCTTCAGGTAGCGGGCAATGGCGGCCAGGGAAACGGCCCAGTCCTCCAGCAGCGCCAACACGTCGACGCCGCCATGGGAAGTCCCGTCGCCAAGAAGGGGGGCCGCGTCAAAAACATCCTCGCCGACCAGAAGGCCCGCGCGCGGCGGCCGGCTATCTCCGAGCGAGTACGTCAGAAGCTTGAACGATGGATTGGTGTGCATGTGAAGAAAAATAAAGAAGTAACGGACGGATTCATTCGACTTTGATGCCGGTGCGCCGCACCTGCTCGGCGACCCGCGCGGCGTCGTCCTGCATCAGCGTCAACATCTGTGCGGGCGTGCTCGACAGGACACTCACGCCAGCGCGCTTGTAGCGTTCGATCAATTCGGGCGAGCGCAACGCGCGCGCGATCTGATCGTTGGCCTCCTGGATCACCGAGGCCGGCGTGCCGCGCGGCGCCATCAGGCCGACGAAGGTTTCCGCCTGATATCCCTTGGGGCCTCCCGCCTCCTGCACGGTCGGCACATCGGGCATCAGTTCGGAACGCTGGAGCGACGACACCGCCAGGACCCTCACCTTGCCGGCTTCGACGAACGGCTGCACCGAATTGAGGACCGTCATGTTGAAGTCGACCTCCCCCTTGGCCACCGATGTGAGCCCCCCGTCCTTGTATGGAACCGGGAGCATCCTTGCGCCGACCAGGTTGCCAAGCACCTCGATGCCCAGGTGCTGGGCCGCGCCGAAGTACGCAATGCTGTAGCTGACGCCGCGCTCCTCGGCCTTTGCCTTGGCGAGCAGCTCCTGCAGATTGCGAAAGCCGCTGTTCGCGCTCACCGCCAGGAAGAACGGCGCGCTGTACAGCGTCGCCACCGGCACCATGTCGCGCTGTACGCTGTACGGCGCGTTCGGCATCAGTGCGGGAACGATGCTGAGGTGGGCATTGCTGACCAGCAGCAAGGTGTTGCCATCGGCAGGTGCGCGTTTGAGCGCCGACACGGCGATCACGCCGTTGCCACCGGGGATCGCCTCGATCACGAAATGCCTGCCGCCCTGCTTGGCGACCTGCTCGCCCAGAAGCCGCATGGCGACGTCCGGACCGGTTCCGGCGGGGAACGCGGAGACGACCCGCACCGGCCGCTTCGAAGCATCCTGCGCGGATGCAGGCGCGGGCACCGCGAGAGCCACCAGCACCGTGGCCGCCATCAGGGTCAAGAAACCGTGCCGGGGAAATCCCCGGCGCCATCGCATCGCATGGGTCACTGTCTGTCTCCGTATCGTTGATGCCATCGAAGGCATCGATGTGGGCCGTGTCCTCCGTCCGCCGGGCCGCAAGCAGCCCACGTCCGGTCTCCAGATCTTAGGAATCGAGCCGAACCCGCAGAAGATGAAAAACATCCGACTGCGATAACGGATTCGCATCGCCGCTGTGCGCATCGGCGCGGATCGTCGAAGCCAACCGACGCATGCGATGCGGCCGTGCTATCGCTGAGAAGAAGTTGTCATCTTCTGGTTCGATTTCATGCTGCCTAGATTCCACGGGCGTTCGCATGGCGTCACCGCGCCACGCCGCAAACCCCATGACTCGAATTCGGGAGACTTCATGAAAAAACTCAGGAGGCGCGCGATCGCCGCATGCGCGCTCAGCACATCGGCCGCCTTCGCGCAATCCAGCGTCACGCTCTATGGACGCCTCGACGCTTCCATCAACTCGCTGCACTTCTCCGGCCCGAACCGGGCCAGCGTGCGCACCGTTTCCAGCGACTCGTCCCACTGGGGCATGCGAGGCACCGAGGATCTCGGCGCGGGCCTTCGCGCCCTCTTCAAGATGGAAAGCCAATTCCAGGTGGACTCCGGGGCACAGGGCAACAAGGAGTTCTACTTCAATCGCGACAGCTATGCGGGCCTGCAGAGCGACAGGTTCGGCACGCTCACCCTGGGGTCCCACCTCACACCGCATGTCAGGCTCACGTTCAAGGTCAGTCCCTTCGAGCGCGCGCAACTCGGCAACGTCGTGGCCCTGTTCCAGGGTGGGCCGCGCGGCTACCAGGTGGTTCAGAACAACTCGGCTGCGTACACCAGCCCGAGATGGCGCGGCTTCATGCTGCGGGCCATGCTGGGTCTTTCCGAAGGTGCTGCCCTGAGCAAGACGCGCAGCCTCGGCCTGGAATACGAGGCGGGCCCATGGTGGCTTGGAATGACCCACGACGCCCTGAAGGTTTCCGCCGCGTCGGTCGGATTGCCGGCGACACAACCGAGCCTGTGGTCGCGCACGACGGTGCTCGGCGCCTCCTACGACTTCAAGGTGGTCCGCATCATGGCCTACTACCAGACGAACCATGCGCAACGGCTCACGGACATCGACGGCTGGATGGTCGGTGCCGTGGCGCCCGTTGCCACCGGCGAGGTCCGCATGGGCTACAGCAGGAACAACATCACCGCCACCACGCGAGCGACGCAGCTCACGCTCGGTTATTCCCACTTCCTGTCGAAGCGGACCTTGCTCTATACGAATGTCTCCAAGATCTGGAACGACGGCTCGAGGATCGTGTTCCTGCCCGCTCGCCAGGACATCGGCGCAAGCGGCTTTCCCATCGCCGGCCAGGATGTCCGAGGCTTTCAGATCGGCATGCGACACCTGTTCTGAACCCGCCAGGTTTCAAGCGATGCGCTTCCAGCATCGTTGCCGCATTTCCAGCATCTTTTTCGGGCGGCGGCGCCTTCCTACGATGCGCGCCCAAGGACTTGATCACCCACCCCGAGCAGCCGCTCACCGCGGCTTCGAACGACCACCCAATGCGCACCCGAGGCGCGACAAGGAGACCCCATGAGCACCGCTCCATCCGGAACCCCCCAGCTCACTCAGATCTACACCCCGCCGCCCGTACGGCTCATCGCGCTCGAGGAGCATTTCCTGTTCGATGGGCTGCTGGAGACCTACGACGACACCGACCGCGCCCTGCAGTCGCCGTCACGCGTGCCCGGGCTGCACGACTTGGGCGACATGCGCATCGCGGAAATGGACCGCGCAGGCATCGACGTGCAGGTGCTATCGCACACCAAGCCTGGCGCGCAGGAGATCGAGAACGGCGCGCAGGCCGCGTCGCTGGCCCAAGCGGCCAACGACCATCTCGCCGAAGCGGTCGCGCGCCATCCCACGCGGCTTGCGGCTTTCGCCACGCTGGCCACCGGCGCGCCACAAGCGGCAGCGGCCGAACTCGAACGCACGGTGCAACGCATGCAATTCAAGGGCGCGATGATCAACGGCCACGCTCGCGGCGCCTACCTGGACGAGCAACGCTTCTGGCCCATCTTCGAAGCGGCCGAAGCGCTCGACGTTCCCATCTATCTGCACCCGTCCAACCCGCACCCGCAAGTGTTCGACGCTTACTACAAGGACTATCCGCAATTGGGCTTCGCCTCGTGGGGTTATGCGGTGGAAACCGCCACGCACGTGCTGAGGCTGATCCTGTCGGGCGTGTTCGACCGCTTTCCGGGCCTGCGCATGATCATCGGGCACATGGGCGAACTGCTGCCCTTTGCGCTCTGGCGTGCCGACGGACGGCTCACGCCGAAGTCGCCGCACCTGAAGAAATCGGTGCGCGCCACCTTCATCGACCATTTCAGCGTGACCACCTCAGGGGTGTTCTCCACACCGGAACTCATGTGCACGGCCAGCGTGATGGGATGGGACAACATCCTGTTCTCGGTCGACTATCCCTTCGAATCGAATATGGAAGCGGTGCGCTGGTTCTCGCATCTTCCGATCGCCGAAAGCGATCGCGAGAAGGTCGCGTACCGCAATGCCGAGCGGCTGTTGAAGTTGCCACCGGCGACGCCGAAGGGCGCGGTGTGAATCCCGAGAGCCATGTCGCTCTGGCATTGGCCTGCATGCTCGGCGCGACGTCACCCACGCTCGCCGCGGATGCACCGTCCTTTCCGTCGCGGCCCGTCACGCTGGTAGTGCCTTTCACGTCCGGTAGCGGCAGCGACACTATCGCGCGCATCGTCGGCCCACGGCTCGCTACGCGCTGGAGCCAGCCCGTGGTGGTAGACAACCGCCCGGGCGCCAGCGGCAATCTCGGCACGGCCTACGCAGCCAAGGCCGACGGCGATGGCCACACCCTGCTGATGACGATCAACACCCACACCATCACGCCAGCGGTCTACAGGAATCTTCCTTACGATGCCCTGCGCGACTTCGCACCGATCGGCAAGCTCGCCGATGCCAGGCTGGCCCTCGTGACCAACCCGGCCCTGCCGGTGACGGACATGAAGTCGTTGATTGCTCATGGCAAGGCCCATCCTGGCCGTCTGAACTACGCCACGCCCGGCAGCGGCACACCGCACCACCTGGCAATGGAACTGCTGAAGTCCTCGCAGGGCGTTTCGTTTTCGCACGTGCCCTACAAAGGAATCGCGGGCGCGCTCACAGACCTGATGGGCGGCCACGTTGACCTGATGTTCGCTTCGTTGCCCTCGGTACGCACACAGGTACAGGCCGGCAGGATGCGGTTGCTGGCAGTGACCGGTGAACAACGCAGCAGCCAGGCGCCAGGGGTGCCAACATTTCGCGAACAGGGCTTCGGCGACGTGGACGCCATTGACGCCTGGTATGCGGTTCTGGCACCCGCACGTACACCGCCCGCGCTGGTGGCGCGCCTGAATGCCGACTTCGTGGCGGTAATGAATACCGACGAGGTTCGCTCCGAACTCTCGCGGCAGGGATTGCAGGTGAGAACCGGAACACCGCAGCAACTCCAGAGCCTGATGCAAGGCGACCTGGCTCGGTGGAAGAAGGTGGTCAAGGCGGCCAACATCACCCCAGACTGAATCGATACCCCGGGGGATCCTCGCGCCATCGGCGTCCTTTCGGCATCTACTCCGGAAAGCGATCTCCGAAATCGAAGATGTCGTCGTGCTGAAAGCCTTCGTAGTGTTGGATCTCCCACCAGTTGTGGTCGATGTCCTGCAGATAGAACGCATACACGCCATGCTGGCTCTGGCGTTCGGTCACTGCCCGGATTCCGTAGGCATCCTTCATCGCCAATGTGGCTGTATAGGCCGCGTCGACGCTCTCCCGGCTACCGACGTCCAGACCCCAGTGGTTAAGCAGCCCCATGGAGTTGAGACGCTCGCCCACCTGCACGCAGATCACGTGAAAGCGCAGGCCGCAGCGCACCGCCATGGCTGACCGGGCATGACGCACGCACTCCAGCCCCAGAAAGTCTTCATAGAAGCGGCGTGATACGGCCAAGTCGGCGACTTCCAGCGTCCCGTGGGACATCACATAGGGCTGGATCACGGCGCGCTCGTTCGGAGGGGGGACGCTGGCGGGTTGTGGAATCTGCATAGGGTTGGTGTGATGAGAGTGGAAGGTCACTGTTGGATTTCGAAAGAGGCCTTCTCGATCGAAGAGAGAAAGGCATCCGCATGGAAGTCGCTGGCCGAGAGACCGCAGTGGTTGGAAAAATCGCGCCGGGCCGCGGCCACCATGGCCGGCGCACCGCATGCGTACACCTCGGCACCGGACAGGTCGAGCCAGTCCTCCATCACGGCCCTGTGGACCTGGCCGGTGCGGCCCGGCCAGTCGCCATCCGAAGATGCCGAAAGCACGGGTGTGTAGTGGATATGGCCGCAGTCCCGCGCCCACCTGCGCGCCATCTCGTCGCCATAGAGGTCGGCACGCTGGCGCCCCCCCCAGTAGATATGCAGGGGTCTTTGGTCCCCCCGGTGAATGGCATCCTCGACGATGGCCTTGATCGGAGCGAAGCCCGTTCCACTGGCCAACAGGATCGCGGGTCGGTTGGCGTCGCGCAGGAAGAAGGTGCCCCAGGGCGCTTCCAGACGCACCATGTCGCGCAGCTTGATGCCGCCACGAAAGAGACGGTCCGTGAAACTGCCGCCCGGCACATGGCGAATATGGAATTCCAGATGCGGCATCTCGTGCGCGTCCGGCCTGTTTGCGATGGAATAGCTGCGAGTGCAGCCATCTGGAAGCTGCAGTTGCACGTACTGGCCGGCCCGGAATGGCAAGACCTCATTCATCGGCATGCGCAGCGTCACGATCATCACATCGGGCCCCACGCGCCTCATGCCCACCACTCGCGCGGGATAGCTTCGCGGCTCCGCAGAGAGAAGGCCTTCGACTTCGCACGCCTCGATGACGAGGTCAGACGCGGCCCTCGCGAGGCATGGGAGCGTGAATCCGCTCTGGCGTTCTGGCGTGGGCAGGTGGGCCTCGGTGATCGATCCATGGTCGATCGTCCCGCTCGCCACACGCGATTTACAGGACGAGCAGATGCCGACGCGGCAGCTGTACGGCAGATTGACGCCGGCCCGGATGGCTGCGCCGAGGATCGATTCGCCAGCCTGGGCTTGGAACGTACGCCCGCTCGGACGTATTTCGACAGTAAAACTCAAACGACTCTCCTCAGGATGAGACCAGCGATCAAGGACGTTGACGCGACATCCACGCCCTCCCGCTTCAGCGATCCTAGGAATACTGACCGCCCGGGAACAGATGAAAAAAACAGCGCCCCGATGCCACGGCAGCATCGCCGAGCGGTGCGCCAGGCAGGCGATGCGAATCGCGCAGCATTCGCGCATTTCTGTCATCTCCCGCTTGCTGCGATGCACTTCTACAGTTCCGGACGCAGCCACTCATCTTTCGCGATCACCCTGGAGTCCTATCCTTGAAGCAACCCCAGAACCCCGAGACCCCCATGGGCCAAGGCCGCTCACCGAGTTACATCGACCCGCAGCTGTCAAACCTGCTCGACCGTGCCGCCATGGTCCAGGTCGTGCAGGACTGGGGGCTGGCACGGGACACCGGCCGCTGGGATCGGCTGCGCGCCTGCTTCGCGCCCGGCGCGACGATGCGGACGACGTGGTTCGCGGGCAGCGCCACCGAATTCGTCGAGCGCTCCATCGCCGCGGCGGCGAGCGGCTCGCGCGCACAGCATTTCATCGGCGCCGCGAGCATCGAGATCGACGGCGACCGGGCGCTGGTGGAGACCCGCATGATCCTCATGGTGCGCGCGCGGCTGGATGGCATCGAGGTCGACGCGACCTGCCACGGGCGCTTCCACGATCAATTCGTCCGGCACCAGGGGCAGTGGCGCATCCTGCACCGCGTGCCCATCTACGAGAAGGACCGGCTCGACGTGCTGGATCCCGCACGCACGATCATGCTGGACCCGCGGCGGCTCGCGGCGCATCCGGAAGGCTATCGCCACCTGGCCTATCTGCAGGCCGCGAATGGCGCAAGCATCACACCGGACCTGCCCACACCGGGCAGCGCATCGCTGGAGCGTCTCCATGCGCAAGGCGCCGCCTGGCTGCGTGCGCAGGCTGACGCATGACGACGTTTTCGCGCTAGGCCTTCGGCTCCGCGTTCGTGCACACCCGGTTGCGCCCGCCCGACTTGGCCACGTACAGCGCCTTGTCGGCGCCGCGCACCAGCTCCTTGGGCTGCACGCTGCCGGCCTCGGGCCGCAGCGCGTCGACGCCCGCGCTCAGGGTGACGAAGCCGTCGGCAGTACCGGCATGCTCGATCTCGAGCGCGCGCACCGCGGCGCGGATGCGCTCGGCCAGCAGCGCGGCCGCCTCGACGTCGGTGCCCGGCAGCAGCACCGCGAGCTCCTCGCCACCGTAGCGGGCCGCGAGGTCGCCGGGCCGGCGCGCCGCCACGTTGGCGATGGTGCGGCAGATCTTCTGCAGGCATTCGTCGCCGGCCGTGTGGCCGTAGATGTCGTTGTATTCCTTGAAGCGGTCGACATCGAGCAGGATCAGCGCCAGCGTGCTGGCATTGCGCACCGCGCGGCCGAACTCGGTGTCGAGCGTGACGTCGAACTGGCGCCGGTTCGCGAGGCCGGTCAGGCCGTCCTCCATCGCCAGCGTGTTGAGCGTCTTGTTGAGCGCCTCGAGCGCGTCGCGCGCGCGCAGCAGCTCGGCCTCGGTGCGCGTGCGCCGCTCGATCTGGCGCACCAGCCCCAGGCCGACGAAGGCGACCACGGCGCTGAGCGCCAGCACGCCGCCCGAATGCCAGAAGGTGTCCTTCCACCAGCCGGCGAGGATCTCGTCCTTGGACAGCGCCGCGCCCACGAACAGCGGGTAGTTGTCGAGGCGCCGGAAGCTGTTGAGCCGCAGCACGCCGTCCTGCGCCGACTTGATGTAGGCGGTGCCGACCGGGCCGTTCTCCCTGTACGAAGTGAACAGCTGCGAGCCGCGCATGTCGCGCCCCACCATCTCCGGGCCGAAGGGGCGGCGGACCATCATGGTGCCGCTCTCGAGGATCAGCGCCGCGGCGCCGCCCTTGCCGATGTCGAGGCTGTCGTAGAACTTGAGGAAGAAGTCGACGTCGATGCTCGCGAGCGCCACGCCCGCGAAGCTGCCGTCGGCATGGTCGATGCGGCGCGACACCGGGATCAGCAGCTTGCCGCTGGTGCGGCTCTTCACGGGAATGCCGATATGCGGCCCGCGGTCGGCGTGCGTGCGGTGGAACACGAAGTACTCGCGGTCCGCGTTGTTGAGGTTCTGCGGCGGCACCGCGCGCGAGTTCGCGACCCAGTTGCCGTCCTGGTCGTAAACGTGCAGCGCATCGATCTGCGGCAGCTCGGCCGCCTGCGCGGCCAGCACCCGGCGCAGCCGCTCGACCTGGGCCGGGCCCGCGCCGTCGTTCTCGAGGCGCTCGACCACGCCGATCAGCACCGTGTCGGCCTGCTTGATCGTGTCGTCGGCCTGCTGCGCCAGCGCGCGCGAGAGGTTCGCCGTCGCCACGCCCATCTGCTCGAGCAGCGCCGTGCGCGACTCCCAGCTGTGCCAGACGTCGAGCGCCACGAGCGCGAGGCACACGGCGGCCACGAAGGCCATCGTGCGGACGGCAATGGAAAGGCGTTGGAACACGGGAACCTTGGCGGCAGTGAATGCGGCCGGATTCTCGCCGGTATCGGCCGTTTCGGTGCGCCCGCGGGCGCGCTCGTCAGGCAGCGGTCAGGGCGCGAGACCCGCGGTCTTCACCACCGCCGCGTACTTGCCGGCTTCCTCGGCGACATAGGCGGTGAACTGCGCGGCATTGCGCGGATCGGGCTCGGCGCCGATGTCGCGCAGCCGCTGCGCCAGCGCCGGGTCTTCGAGCACCTTGGCCATGGCGGCCGAGAGCTGCTGGCGCACCGGCGGCGGCAGCTTCGCGGGCGCGAACACGCCGAACCAGGCGCTGACCTCGAAACCCGGCAGCCCGCTCTCGGCCACCGTGGGCACCTCGGGCAGCAGCGGGCTGCGCCGGCTGCCGGTCACGGCCAGCGGCTTGAGCTTGTGGGTCGCGATGTTGGGCAGCGAGGTGGTCTGCAGGTCGAACATCAGCGGCACGTGGCCCGCGAGCACGTCGGCCAGCGCCGGCGCGCTGCCGCGGTAGGGCACGTGCAGCAGCTTGAGCTTCGCGGCCGAGGCGAGCATCTCGCCGGCCAGGTGGTTCGAGGTGCCGGGCCCGGCCGATGCATAGCTGATCGATCCCGGCGCCTGCCGGGCCGCCGCGAGCAGCTCGGCCACGCTGCCGTAGGGCGCGCCCGGATGGGCCACCAGCACGAACGGGATCGACGCCAGCGCGCTGACCGGCACGAAGTCCTTCACCGGGTCGTAGCCGACCTTGGACATCGCCGGATTGATGGCCTGCGAGCTCACCGTGCCGAGCAGCAGCGTGTAGCCGTCGGGCTTGGCTTCCGCGACGAAGCGCGCGCCGATCGCCGTGCCGGCGCCGCCCTTGTTCTCGATCACCACCGGCTGCCCGAGCTGCGCCGCCAGCTTCTGCCCCACCGTGCGCGCCAGGATGTCGGCCGAGCCGCCGGCCGGATAGGGCACGACCAGCGTCACCGGACGATCGGGAAAGCCCTGGGCCAGGGCCGGCGCGGCGATGCCGGCGGCAAGGAGCAGCAGGCCCGCGAGCAGCGTGCGAGGGAGATTCATCGGGGGGACTCCATGTTGGGAACCGCATGGTGCGAACGGGGGCGGCGGTCTGTCCAATACGTTCACTGGCCGGCGTTCATATATGAAATGAATCACCGGCCTGCCGAAGGCCGGCGCCGGCTACAGTGAATCCCGCCGATTCGAAAGAATTTTCGGATTCGTGTCGATCTGTCCCGAGCTCGTCCGTCGTGTCAGTGGAGGGTCGTCCTCCGCACCACTTCACCAGGAGAACACACCATGGCTACCAACACAGTCCGTCTGCACCGCGTGCTGCGCGCCCCGCCCGAGCGCCTCTACCGCGCCTTCACCGAACCCGGCGCCTTCGAACGCTGGCTGCCGCCCTTCGGCTTCACCGGCAAGGTCCACCAGATGGAGCCGGTGGTCGGCGGCAGCTGGCGCATGTCCTTCAGCAACTTCAGCTCGGGGCACAGCCACTCGTTCGGCGGCAAGTACCTCGAGCTGGTACCGGGCCAGCGCATCGCCTACGACGCGACTTTCGACGACCCCAACCTGCCGGGCACGATGAAGACCACCGTCACGCTGACCGCCGTGTCCTGCGGCACCGACGTGGCGATCGTGCAGGAAGGCATTCCCGAGATGATTCCGGTCGAGATGTGCTACCTGGGCTGGCAGGAGTCGCTGGTGGCGCTGGCGCAATTGGTGGAGCCGGATATTCCGGGTTGAGACGTCCTCGCTGGCGCCACCGGAATGAACCACGCCCACCCCTACTGGCCGAAGCTCGAAGCCGCCTTGTCCGACACCTCGGGAATCATCGTCCCCCAGGGCGAGGACGAGGGGGCGTACTTCGAGCGGCTGCGTTCCAGCATTCGCGAACATGCCACCGGGGCGGAGATGGTGTCGGCCACGGTCGTGGCGCCCGGATTCGCCCATCGCGAACTCGGGTCGCGGATCTCGGGCTGGCTTCTCGCGCGATCCGAAGGCTACTGGCTGGTCTATGAACCCGACGAGGACCAGTACTACTGCTTCTGGGGCGCGGACGCGGACAGCCTCGGCGCGCATGGCGTCTGCGGCAACCCACTCTATTGCTGGTGGGACTGAGGCGACTCGGTCTTCGCGCGCCCTATCGCCCCGCCCCCTCCACCGCCTTCTTCGCCACCGCCAGGAACGACTGCACCACCGGGTTGTCGTTGCCGCTCGCATGCGCGAACACCAGGCTGTAGGTCGGCGGTGGCCGCGAGCCCGCGATCTCGAGGAAGGCGACGTCGGCCATCGCGAGCACGCGCATCGCGGCCGGCACCAGCGCGATGCCCAGGCCGCCCGCGACCAGCGTGAGGATCGACTGCATCTGCGCGGCCTCCTGCACCACCTTCGGCAGGAAGCCCGCCGACTGGCAGGCGCCGAGCAGCGCGGCGACGAAGCCCGCGCCTTCGGCGGCCGGGAACGAGATGAAGGATTCGGCCGCCAGCGCCGCGATCTTCACCGAGCGCTGCACCGCCAGCGGATGGCTGCGCGGCACGGCGATCACGAACTTCTGCGCCTGCAGGTCCACCAGCACCAGCCCGCGCGATTCGTAGACCGGGCCCACCACCAGCGCGAGCTCGACCTCGCCCTTGCGCAGGTCCTCGAGCTGGCGCGCGGTGGTCTCGGCCGTGAGGCGCAGCTGCACGGTCGGGTAGTCGTGCTGGAAGCGCTTGAAGATCGCGGGCAGCACGTCGAGCGCGGCGCTCGGCACGAACGAGAGCCGCAGCGAGCCCTCGAGCCCCTGCGCCGCGCGGCGCGCGCGTTCGCCCGCCGCCTGGGCCTGCTGCAGCAGGCGCTGCGCGTCCTTGTGGAAGACCTGGCCCGCGGGCGTGAGCCGCACGTGGTGCCGGCTGCGGTCGAACAGCACCGCGCCGAGCTGCTCCTCGAGGTTGCGCATCGCCACGCTCAACGGCGGCTGCGACATGTGGAGCCGGATCGCGGCGCGGCCGAAGTTCAGTTCCTCGGCCAGCACCACGAACTGGCGCAGTTGTCTGAATTCGAACATGGGCGTGGAGATAGCTGCGACGAATGACGAGCCACTTTAAACAGTATTGGATGTATGAGCGCGGCCTTCCTAGCATGGCCTTTCCCCCACCCACGACGGACACCGCCCATGCAAGCCTCGCTGCTCGAAGAGATCCCTTCCGTGCCGAACCCCTATCCCGTGGTCTCGAAGGTCGAATACCCCGAGGTCTGGCGCCTGTGCACCCAGGCGCGCGAACTGGCCTGGGACCCGGTGGCCGACATCGACTACAGCGACCTGCGCGAGGCCGAGCTGCCGCCCGAGGTGCGCCAGGCCGGCGCCGAGTGGTGGAGCCTGCGCGCCTGGATGGAGCACGGCGCCACGCCCTATGGCGCCGAGCGGCTGCGCGAGGCGATCTTTGGCCACCAGCCCTTCGAGATCAAGCAGCACATCACGAACTTCATCGCCGAGGAGTTCCGCCACCACGAGGCCAGCTTCCGCATCGCCGAGCACCTCGCGGCCTACGAGCCCACGCCGCGGGCCGACTACTTCCGCGACATCATTCCGCGCTTCCACGACGAGAAGGACGAGAAGGCGATGAGCTTCTTCGCAGGCCTCTCGGTCAACACGCTGTTCGAGCAGCTCTCGGGCGAACTGCTGCAGGCGCGCTACGAGAACGCGCGCTTCGGCTCGATCCGCGAGGCCTGCCGGCTGATCCTGCGCGACGAGGCGCGCCACATCCAGTTCGGCCGCATCATCATGCGGCGCTTCTTCAGCGAGCTGCCGGCCGACGAGAAGCGCACCATCGGCGAGAAGGTCGCGAAGAAGCTGCGCGGCAGCCTGCTCAACGGCGTCTACGCGGTGGTCAACCTGCCCGAGGACGAACGCCGGCGCTCGGGCCGCAACCGCGCGCTGGCGGCCGACCACGGCCTGGGCGCCACCCATCCCGACGAGGAGATGGGCATCATCAAGCGCGGGGTCGACAAGATCCGCGAGGACATCGGCACCTATGGCGTCGAGATCCCGTTCATTCCCGAACTCGACGGCGCGGTGCATTGATGACGCACACCGCCGCCACCCGCATCGCACCCGAGGACGTCGCGCCACCGGTCGGCGCCTACAGCCACGGCATCGTCACCCAGGGCCCCGGCCGCTGGCTGCACATCGCGGGCCAGATCGGCACCGCGGCCGACGGCACGCTGCCCGAGGGCTTCGAGGCGCAGGCCAGGCAGGCCTGGACCAACCTGGTGGCCGTGCTGCGCGCGGCCGGCATGGACGTGTCGCACCTGGTCAAGGTCACGACCTTCCTGACCGACGCGGCCGACGTGCCGCGGCTCGGCCCGGTGCGCGCCGGCTTCCTCGGCGAGGCGCGCCCGGCCTCGACATTGCTCGTGGTGCAGGCGCTCGCGCAGCCGGCCTGGCGCATCGAGGTCGAGGCCTCGGCCTTCCGTGCCGACTGAAGACGGCATGCGCCCCGACGGACGCTCCGAAGCCATCGACCGGATGCTGCGCGAGACCGGCCCGGCCTGGCAGGCCGACATCCGCGCGGCCGGCGACCGCGTGAAGGCCGCCTACCTGCCGCTGCTGCTGGCCGCGCCCGCGGACGGCTGCGAGATCGTCCACGACCTGCCCTACGGCACGCATCCGCGGCAGGTGCTCGACGTCTACCGGCCGCGCGGCGCACGGGCCGCGCCGGTGATCGTGTTCGTGCATGGCGGCGCCTTCGTGCGCGGCGCCAAGGACATCAATGCCGCGATGTACGGCAACGTGCTGCGCTGGTTCGCGCGCCGGGGCTGCGTGGGCATCAACGTCGAATACCGGCTCGCGCCCGAGGCCATGCATCCGCAGGGCGCGTTCGACGTGGCAGCGGCCTGCGACTGGGTCGCGCGCCATGCGGCCGAGCACGGCGGCGATCCCCATGCGATCTGCCTGATCGGGCATTCGGCCGGCGGCACGCATGCGGTCAGTTATGCCTGCGATCCCTCGCTCGGTTTCATGGGCCGGCATCTGCGCGCGCTGGTGCTGGTGTCGGCGCGGCTGCGCGCCGACGCGCGGCCCGAGAACCCGAACGCGGCCGGCGTGCGCGCCTATTTCGGCGACGACGCCGCGGCCTACGAGGGCCGGTCGCCGATGGCGCATGCCCACCGGCTGGCGCTGCCCACCTTCGTCGTGCATGCCGAGTACGAGAACCCGCTGCTCGACGTCTACGCGACGGAGTTCGCCTGGCGCATGGCCACGGCCCAGGGCAGCGCGCCGCGCCACCTGAGCGTGCCCGGGCACAACCACGTCTCGGTCATGGCCCACTTCGACAGTGGCGAGCAGTGGCTGGGCGAAGAGATCCTGGCCTTCCTCGAAGCGGCGCGCGGCTGACTATCTCTTTCGTGGAATCGATCGCGGCGCGCCGGTGCGGTACGCTGCCGGCCTTCGCCGCGCGGGCGCGCGGCGCCCCTCCACCGCATCGACCACGGAAAGACCTCCAGCCATGACCGCGTTCACCCTCGAAGAAGCCAGGGACGTCCTCGCCACCGCCTTGCCGGGCTGCGTGCGCAGCCTCGGCGTCAGCGTCGAATCGCTGGGCGAAGGCAAGGCCACGCTGCGCATGCCGGCCGGCGAGCAGGCCACGCGCGAGGGCAACATCTTCGGCGGCCAGGCGCTCTCGGTGCTGGCCGACAGCGCGAT
Organism: Variovorax sp. PDC80; assembly: GCF_900115375.1. Classification (NCBI taxonomy): domain Bacteria; kingdom Pseudomonadati; phylum Pseudomonadota; class Betaproteobacteria; order Burkholderiales; family Comamonadaceae; genus Variovorax; species Variovorax sp. PDC80. The sequence continues at coordinate 215,403 of NZ_FOWG01000005.1, forward strand.
GTGCTTCGCGATCTGGACCGACGGCCGCGGGCGCCGCCCGATCGCCACGGTCGACCTGCACATGACCTTCATGCGCGCGGGCGGCGGCGAGGACGTGCTCGCGCATGCCGAGCTGGTGCGCTCGGGCCGCTCGCTGGCCTTCGCGCGCGTGACCATGGACCTGGCCTCCACCGGCCAGACGCTCGCGACCGCGGTCGCGACATTCGCATTGCCGGCCTGAACCGGCTGGCGCACGGCGACGCTCAGAGCTTGTAGGCCTCGACCGGTCCGTGCGAATAGAACAGGAAGTAGCCGGTCGAGGTCCGGAAGCCGTTCTTCTCCCAGCCCGGCGGTACCTTGAACAGCGCGAGCTGCTCGCTCTTCATGCCGACGAAGGCCGTCTGCGCGGTGTCGGTGGTGATGCGTCGCCAGTCGTCGCGCGTGGCCGGCGCGAGCTGCAGCTTCGGCTCGCTCCACTCGGGCGTGCGCACCTTGTCGCGCAGCACGTAGCGGCCATCCTTGCGCTCGATCTTGATCAGCTCCTTGAGCGCCCCGCCCTGCTTCACGGCATAGACGCCGACCAGCTCGGCCTCGGGGCCGCCGCGTGCGCCGCAGGCGGCCAGCAGCAGCGCGCAGGCGATGCACGCGAGCGCGCGCAGTGCGTTGTTCCATGTGCTCATCGATGGTCTCCGGTGAAAGATGGGTGGCCCACCGGGCGCGTCGCCCGGTGGGTTCAGGCCGTCAGCGCTTCAGGTTCTCGCGCAGCTTCAGGCTGCCCTGGAAGCGCAGCGCATGCGGGTACTCCTCCTTGGCGCCGGCATCCACCGCCGCCATCTTCTGCTGGCTCTCCTGCGTCTTGGCCAGCAGCGCGGTCGGCAGGTTCAGCACGCCCTTGATCTGGTCGTACTGCGCCTGCGTGATGCGGCCCACGCCGAGCAGCCGGAAGGCATCGCGCTCGATGTTCAGCAGCAGCGGCTTGTTGTCGGCGAAGTTCTGCGCCTGCGCGAGCAGCGCGCTCCACGAGGCGGCGCTGTAGTTGCTCACGTAGTAGTCCTGCCCGGTCGGCCCGGCCAGCACCGCGGTGCAGCCCGGCAGCTCGAGGTTGGTGCGGTTGTTGTCCATCACGAAGGTCTTGCGCTGCGCCATCGCGTCGCCATAGGCCAGCGTGACCGGCACGGTCCAGGTCGAGGCCGGGTATTGGTTCTGGTTCGGGAACGACTCCTGCGTGATCGACACGTAGGTGCGGTCGCCCGCGCACTGCGCATCGACCGTGAGCAGCGGCACGCCGGTCTGGCGGATCAGGCTGTCGCCGATGGCGCTGACCTTCTTGTCGGTCGCCTTCTCGAGCGAACTCCACAGCCGCGAGGGCGTGACGTTGCCATAGGCATAGTCCTTCAGGTAGATCTGCAGGCCCTTCTGCATCGCCTCCTCGCCGATGTAGTTCTGGATCGTCTCGAGCACGTGGCTGCCCTTGTTGTAGACGAAGATCGACGGGCTGATGAAGCCGAACGAACCCGCGTCGTTGAGGTTGCGCTGCACCGGCACCGCCGTGTTCTTGAGGTCGGCCACGATCACGCTGTGCTTGTCGAGCACGTAGTCCGAGAAGCTGTAGTACTCGGGGTGGAACTTGATCGTGGTGCGCCGTTCGAACCAGCGCGCGAACGACTCGTTGAGCCACACGTTGTCCCACCAGTCGAGCGTGACCAGGTCGCCGAACCACTGGTGCGCGACCTCGTGCGTGACCACCGTCACCGAATAGAGCGTGGGCGTGTCGCCGGGCTTTGTCAGCACCGAGTCGGCGAACTCGAAGATCGAGCCCCAGTTCTCCATGCCGCCGAAGCCGGTGTTGGGCTTGTTGTCGTAGCTGTCGTTGGCGGCCACGGTGTCGAACTTGTCGAAGGGCAGCGGGATGCCGGTGTACTTGTAGTAGTAGTCCATCGCGACCTTGGTCCACTCCATCGCGAAGGTGGCCCAGGTCGAGCGGCCCGGCGGCGTGAACCAGCGCAGCGGCATGTTCTTGCCGTCGAGCGGGCTCTTGAAGCTGTCCTCGAGGATGTCGAACTTGCCGCCGCCGAAGAAGGTCAGGTACATGGGCATCGAGGGCGTCTTCTCGAACGACACCAGCTGGTAGCCGTCGGGCAGCCGGGCCTGCGATTTCTGCGCGCCGTTCGACACCGTCTTCCAGTCGCCCGGCACCTCGGCCGAGATCTCGAAGGTGTGGCGGAACGCGGGCTCGTCCCAGCCCGGGAACCACTGGCGCGCGAAGTTGGTTTCGCCCTGGGTCACGATGGCATCGCTGCTCACGCCCTCGGGCGTGGAGAGACCGACCTTGAACACGCCCGTGGCGGCCGAGCACAGCGGGTTCTTGATCATCTCGGCCGGCGGGCAGTACTCGGCGTCGGAGAACTGGATCTTGCCGTCCCACTCCATGTGCAGCAGGTACTTGCCCTTGGCGATCTGGCCGTCGTTGAGCCGCAGCTGCACGAAGTCGCCGCGCGTCTGCGGCGTGGGGATCAGCGCGATCGCCTCGCCCGGGCTCGAGAGCTTGCGCAGCGTGGTGCGGCCATTGGCGAACTTGAGGTCGTGCGCGGCCACCACGATCGCATCGACCGGCTTCAGCACCTCGATCTCGACGTCGCCGCGGCCCGTGAAGGTCTTGAGTGCCGCATCGGGCCGGAACCACAGCTTGTAGTTCTTCGGCCAGACCGTGTCGGGCAGCTCCATCGGCTGGGCCGAGCGATCGATGTTGTTGCTCGCGGCCGCGTCGGGCGCGGCCTGGGGATTGCCATCGTCGGGCGCGTCGGCATTGCCGTTCTGCGCCACCACGTTGCCGGTGTCGGGCGCGGCGCCGGTGCCGCCGAACGATGGCGTGCCGCCACCGCCGCCTCCGCAAGCCACGAGCGCGGCAAGGGTCACTGCACCGATGGCAAAGTACGGGACTGCGGGCTTGAGAAATTTCTTCATGATCGCCTCTTGTAGGGACATGCGCCGTCCTGCACCTGCCGGCGTGTGGCCGGCTCCTGCATGGAACGCGCGCGGGTTAAGGGGGTGAAAGACTCGCGCAGCGGCAAGACCCCGCCCTCCCGTCGAACCGATCGTTCGACAGGCAGGCAGTGCCAGCCATGAGCAGCGGTTTCAGTGGACGCGGCAAGCGCGTGCCGCGTGCGACCGCACCGGCGATCGATGCGGCGGGCCGAGGATCCGCGGCATCGGCGGATTCGGTGTGCGCAAGAGGATGTGCATACCCGACGATGCGCGGGGCAGCCAGAGGATGAATCGCACCAGGATCCGGGACGTTCGATTCAGCGCAGGGCGCGCGTGCGATGCACGCGACGGGCGAGGGCCGAGGCCGCGATCGGCATGGACCCATCGGCCGCCTTGCGTCTTCCCGCACCGGCCACGAGGCGATCGGCAGCGAGGACGCAACGGCGGGAGTGTGTGCGCTTGGTGTTCGATATCTTCACGCGTTCTCCCTCCATCGAGTGCGCACAGTTCTAACTGCCGCTCCCCCCGTGCGTCAACGAAGCGCGGAACTTTTCCCTCTCAAATTGTTCGCGCGTCATACGACGAATGGAGTCAAGACCGCGCGATGCTTCGTGGGGTACGAAGATGGACCCCACAACGCGGCGATGCGATGCGAGTGCATCGATGCGCGCAGCCAACACTTGCGATGCAGAATCGTTGCTGCAGCACAGTTGCATCAATGGCAAGACATGCGTTCTTTGGTTCGCGCATGAGCGCGGCGTGGCTTGCGATGCAGTCTTTCGACAGCGCGGATCGGTGCGGCAGAATTCGCGCGATCCGCGGACCTGGATGAGTCGAGGACCGCATACCGAACGGGAAGCACGATTCAGATGTTGCATTGGCTCAGGAAGGTGCTCGGCCAGCCCGCCGACGCCTCTTCGGAAACCGTCGCCGCCGCATGGCAGCGCGCCTATGCGCGTCAGCCGGGTGGAATGGCCGTGCTTCTGGCGCCCGGGTTCGACCGCGTCGAACATCTCGCGAAGAGCGCGCTGCCAGCGCTGGACGTGGAGCTCGATCTCGAGCTGGCGTTGATGCTCAAGTACGTCGCCAAGGAACCGCAGACCTGCGAGGCACTGCTGGACCGTGCGCTGCAGATCGCGCAGCGCGTGCGCATCGATGGCCTGTGCGATGCGAGGCCGCAGCCGGCCAGTTGCCACCTGCAGCTCGAACGCGCGGAGACCTATGCGCGCTGGCTGAAGACCGGCCACCTCGAGAAGGACCGGCTGCTGCTGGCCTGCGAGCTGGCGCTGCGAAGCGTGCGGGAGAACTCGAGCGACGCGTATTTCGCCGAAGGCTACGCGCTGGACGCGGCGCGCATCGCGCTGGTGGGCGAGGAGCCGGAACTGGCGCTCTCGGCGCTGCGCAGCCGCAAGCGCTGGCACCACGCCGCGACGATCGGGATGCACGACGTGCTGGCCAACGTCGCGCGACTGCAAGGCAACAAGGAACTCGAAGACCCGCGGGTTGCGCGCGATGAATTCGGCGCGCTCTTCGAGCTCTATCGCCATCCCCACCCCGACAAGGCATCGACCGAGCTCAGTGGCTCCAAGCCGGTGATCCGCTTCGAACTCGCGGTGCTGATGGCGAGGTTGCGGCTTGGCCGTGATGCGCCGGTCGATCCGGGCCGGGCCTGTGAACTGGTGGTTGCTCTCGACCTGCCATGAAGGACGACGCACATTCGATGCGGCAGAATTCATCCGACCCGCAGGCCCGATACGCCTGAGAAAACAAGAAGTCCCGAGGAGCCGTGTGACCTACATCATTGTCGACTTCGAGGCCACCTGCTCGGACCGGAACGAGGTGCCCCGCGAGGAAATGGAGATCATCGAGATCGGTGCAGTGGCCCTTTGGCAGAACGGGCCGGATCTGCGCGGCGAGTTCCAGTCGTTCGTCAAGCCCACCCGACACCCGGTCCTCACCGACTTCTGCAGACGCCTGACGAGCATCACGCAAAAGAAGGTGGAGGCCGCGGATCCATTCCCCGCGGTTCTCGAACGATTCGCGGCCTGGATCCAGGCTTTCGACTCGCCCGTGTTCTGCAGCTGGGGCGACTACGACCGATACCAGCTGCAACAGGATTGCTCGTACCACGACGTGCCCTACCCCTTCGGCGAAGAACACATCAACATCAAGACACGCTTTGCCAGCAGCCTCAACCTGCGAAAGGCCTGCGGACTCGAGCAGGCGCTGCGGCGCGTCGGTCTGCCTTTCGAAGGTACGCCGCACCGAGGCATCGACGATGCCCGGAACATGGCCAATCTGTCGGGGTATCTCTTCTTCTGAGACGGATGGGGTTGCGCCGTTGATTAGCGGCGACGGCCAGGCAGGGTCGCGACGGCGCCGGCGCTCTTCCTCGACCTACAGCACGTACCCCCGCCCCCGAAAGTGGTCGAGCAATATCTGCCCCACGCGCTGCGCCTGATCGAACTCGATCGCATGCCCCGCATCGGGCACCACCATCAGCTCCACGCGCGGCGCATTGACGCGCAACCTTCGGCTCGCGATGTCGATGGCATGCAGCGCATCGTCCTCGCCGAGCAGCACGCGGGTGCCGGCCGGCAGCAGCCGCATCTCGGCGTCGCTGAGGCCGGCGGCGCGCGGCAGTCCGGCGCCCTGGCTGCGCCAGCGCACGAGCAGGTCCTCGAGCGCCCATTCGGGCAGCGGGCAGGCGCGCGGCGACGAACTCAGTGCATGCAGGCGGCGCAGGTTGCCGTCGGTGGGACACAGCCGTGCCAGCAGCGCGCAGGCGGCGGGGACGACGCGCCGCGGGCCGATGCGCGGCGGTGCGAGCAGCGCGAGCTTCGAGACGCGGCGCAGCGAGCGCCGCATGTAGGCGGCGGCGAGCCAGGCGCCGAAGGAGACGCCGCACAGCCCCACCTTGGGCCGGCCGACGCCGATCAGCACGTCCTCGAGCCAGTCGCAGTAGTCGTCCTCGCTGGCCGGCCGGCGGCCCTCGCTGCGGCCGGCATCGCCCACGATGTCGACCGCGTACACGCGCAGCGCGCCCGCGAGAACGCCGGCCATGTGGACCCAGGTGGTGGCATTGCCGCCCTCGCCATGCAGCAGCAGCACCGGCACGCCATAGGCCGGACCGCATACCAGCAGATGGGCGCGGCCGCGCCGCGTGTCGACATGGCGCGACTCCACCGGCACCGGCCAGTGCGCGAGCACGCGGTCGTACGACTGCGAGAGCGCCGCATGGGCCTGGGGCGAACGGAAATGCGGCAGGAAGGAAGTGGCGTCGAGGGACATCGTCGGGAGGCGAAGGAAGACGGGGGAATGCCATGCCGGCACGGGCCGGCCGGTGAGCAACGCGCGAGCCTGCGGCATCGTGGGCGGCGCAGATGAAGATCGGCTGAAGATTCGGCGACTCGCAGCGCCTTGCACCTTTCGGGCCCGATCGAGAAGTATTAGGAATTCCTTCAGCTTCGCCGGTTAGATTGCATTCATGAAGATCCTTCTGGTGGAAGACGATTTCGACCTCGCGACCGGCATCCGGGTGGCGCTGCAGACGCAGGGCATGGAGGTGGTGTGGGTGCGCCGCATCGAGGATGCGCAGCGCATCCTCGATGGCGAGGGCTGCGACCTGCTGCTGCTCGACCTGGGCCTGCCCGACGGCGACGGCCTGGGCCTGCTGCAGCACGTGCGGCGCGCCGAATCGCGGCTGCCGGTGCTGATCCTCAGCGCGCGCGATGCGCTCGACGACCGCCTGCTCGGGCTCGACAACGGCGCCGACGACTACCTGGTGAAACCTTTCGTTCTCGCCGAGATGCTGTCGCGCGTGCGCGCGCTCGCGCGCCGCAGCTACGGCAGCGACGGCGTGACCTTCGAGGTGCGCGGCCTGTGGCTGCACGAGCCGACGCAGCGCGTGCAGGTGAACGGCCAGCCGGTCGACCTGTCGCGCAGCGAGTTCAAATTATTGAGTCTGCTGATCAAGCGCACCGACCGCGTGATCACGCGGCGCATGCTCGAGCAGCAGGTGCTGCCGGCCTGGCAGACCCATGGCAGCAACGTGCTCGAGGTCCACATCTCGAACCTGCGCCGCAAGATCGGCGACGGCTACATCCGCACCGTGCGCGGCATCGGCTACGTGATCGACCAGGCCGCGCTGAAGCTGCCGGGAACGCCGTCTTGACGGCCACGGCGGCGGCCTCCGACGCCCCGCGCGGCTGGCGTCGGCTGCTGCGGCCCACGCTGGTGCGCCGGCTGATGCTGGCGCAGGTGGCGATGCTCACGCTGCTGTGGAGCATCGCGGTGGGCCTGGTGCTCGGCACCTCGCTGACCGAGGACATGGGCATGGTCGACACCTCGCACCGCAGCGTGCTGTCGGTGGCGCACAACCTGGCCGACCGGCCCGCCGCGCTGGCCGAGAGCCTCCAGCGCATGGACATCGCGCTGCGCGAGACCATGGGCAGCGACAACGATCCCTCGCTCTCGCCGAGCCTGCTGGTGTGGCAGCACGGCCGGCTGGTCTATCACTCGGACGGCGTGCCGGCCGACATCGCCAACAGCCGCCTCGGCGTGCCCGAGGACGTGACCGCGCAGGGCAAGCAGTGGCGCACGCGTTCGCTGGAGAGCGAGGACGGCGCCACCCGGGTCGCGCTGGTGCTGCCGGCCGGCCCGCAGATGTGGCTGACCTTCCATTCGCGCGGCTACTACATCCTGCCGCTGGTGATCAGCGTGCCCTTCCTGCTGCTGCCGGCCTGGCTGTCGATCCGGCTCGCGCTGCGGCCCTGGCGCAAGGTGGCGCGCGAGATCGCGTCGCGCGACGTGCGCGAGCTCGCGCCGCTGGCCACGCAGACGCGCCACGACGAGCTGCGCCCGCTGGTCGACAACTTCAATGCGCTGATGCAGCGGCTGCGCGCGAGCATGGAGCGCGAGCAGAGCTTCATCGCCGATGCCGCGCACGAGCTGCGCACGCCGATCGCGGCGCTGCGCGTGAACGTGGAGGCGCTGCAGGGCCTGCAGGCGCAGCCCGGGACGGTGCCGCCCGCGCGCCAGCACGAGCTGATGGCGCGCATGGTCAGCGCCAGCGCGCGCGCCGAACGGCTGGTGAACCAGCTGCTGCACCTGATGCGCAGCGCGGCCCAGGTGTCGGCGCCGCGCCCCGCGCTGCTGCGCCTCGATGATCTGGTGCAGGAACGGCTGGCCACGCTGTCGGTGCTGGCGCGCACGCGCGGCGTGGAGGTCGAGCTGCTGAGCGATGACCCGGCACCGGTGGCCGGCGACCGCGACAGCCTGGTGTCCATGATCGACAACCTGATCGACAACGCCACCAAGTACGCCCCGCCGGGATCGACCGTGACCGTGGGCATCCGGCGCGACGGCGCGCAGGCCGAGCTGAGCGTGGCCGACCATGGCCCGGGCATTCCGCCCGAGCTGCGCGAGCGGGTGTTCGACCGCTTCTTCCGCGACCCCGACCAGACCCAGACCGGCAGCGGCCTGGGCCTCGCGATCGTGCGCTCGGCCACCGAGGCGCACGGCGGCAGCATCGTGCTCGGCGAAACGCGGCCCGGCCCGGGCCTGCTGGTGACGGTGCGGCTGCCTCTCGCGCGCGAAGGCATCGAGCCGGGCGCCACGGCCTCGGTGAAGACCCGCGCTGCGCTGACGGCGGATTGACAGGCAGGGCTCCTACGATGGCGGGCGCGACATCGACACAGGAGACCCCATGACCATCCAGCGCCCCCGCCTCGCGGCCTTCACGCGCCGCGCCCTGCTCGGCGCCGCCCTCGGGCTCGCGCTCGCGGGCTGCGGCAGCCCCGGCGGCAATCCGCAGGCACCGAAGCCCGAGCTCCACGTGATGACCTCGGGCGGCTTCACCGCCGCCTACAACGAACTGCGCCCCGGCTTCGAGCGCGCCAGCGGCCGCGCGGTGAAGACCGCCTACGGCGCCTCGATGGGCAATGCCAGCGACTCCATCCCGAGCCGCCTCGCGCGCAAGGAGCCGGTCGACGTCGTGATCCTGGCGCGGCCCGCGCTCGATGCGCTGGTCGCGCAGGGTCAGGTGCGGGCCGGCAGCCAGGTCGACCTGGTGCGCTCCTCGATCGGCTTCGCGGTGCGCAAGGGCGCGCCCAGGCCCGACATCTCGAGCGTCGAAGCACTCAAACGCACCCTGCTCGCGGCGCCGTCGATCGCCTATTCGGCCAGCGCCAGCGGCACCTACTACGAGACCGAGCTGTTGAAGAAGCTCGACCTCGAGGCCCAGGTCAAGCCCAAGAGCCGCCGCATCCTCAGCGAGCGCGTGGGCAGCGTGGTGGCGCGCGGCGACGCCGCGCTCGGCCTGCAGCAGGTCAGCGAGCTGCTGCCGATCGAGGGCATCGACTACGTGGGCCCGCTGCCGGCCGAGGTGCAGCAGGTGACGGTGTTCTCGGCCGGCATCGCCACCGCGTCGACGCAGCCCGAGGCGGCGCGCGAACTGATCCGCTACCTGAACTCGCCGGCCAGCGCGCCGACCATCGCGAAAACGGGACTGGAGCCGCTCGCTTCGCGTTGAGGCGCGCGCCGCGTCAGGCGCCGCCCGCCATGGCGAGCGGCGCATGCTTCGCCATCAGCTCGTCGACCCAGTCGATGAAGACGCGCAGCTTCGCGCTCTGGTGCCGGTTCGGCGGGAACACCAGGTACAGCGGCATCGAAGCCACCTCCCAGTCCTCGAACAGCGGCACCAGCTCGCCACTGGCGAGATGCGCCTGCGCCATGTAGCGCGGCAGCCAGAGCACGCCCATGCCCGCGACACCGGCCGCGGCATAGGCGTTGCCGTCATCGAGCGCGACCACGTAACGGCCCTGCGGCACGAACTGCTCGCCCGCGCGCGACAGCGCGATCGGCGCCAGCGTGCCGCTGCGCGAGCGCAGGAAGCCGACGATGCGGTGGTGCGAGTCCTCGAGTTCGCGCGGATGCACGGGCGTGCCGGCGCGCGCCAGGTAGCCGGGCGCCGCATAGACGCCGAGTTGCAGGTCGCCCACGCGGCGCGCCACCAGCGAGGAGTCGGTGAGCTCGCCGCCGCGCAGCACGCAGTCGACGTTGTCGCCGATCACGTCGACCACGCGGTCGCTCACGCCGAGGTCGAGCTGGATCTCGGGATGGCGCGCATGGAAGGCCGGCAGCGCCGGCACCAGGATCAGCCGCGCCAGCGGGGCCGGCACGTCGACGCGCAGCCGGCCCTTGGGCGAGGCCGAGGCGCTGGCCAGGCTGGTGTCGGCATCCTCGAGATCGGCCAGCAGGCGCACCACGCGCTCGTAGTAGAGCGCGCCATCGGCCGTGACCTTGACCTGCCGCGTCGTGCGGTGCAGCAGCTTCACGCGCAGCCGTGCCTCGAGCTGCTGCACCAGTTGGGTCACGGTGGTCTTGCTCATGTGCAGGGTCTGCGCCGCCTTGGTGAAGCTGCCGGCCTCCACCACGCGCGCAAAGGCCTGCATCGCATCGAAACGGTCCATCTGATCGCCTGATTGTTTGGGATTACCAAACAGTCATTGTGCGTCTTGCTCGTTTATCCGCAAAGAGCGAACACCTAGATTCACTGCATCCGCAACCATCGAAGAAAGTGAATCCCATGTCCTCCGCACGCGATGTCGTCTTCCCCGCCGGCCGCCAGGCGCTCTACGAGCGCCACCGCTACTCGCCGGCCGTGCGCGCCAACGGCCTGCTGTTCGTCTCGGGCCAGGTCGGCAGCCGGCCCGACGGTTCGCCCGAACCCGAGCTCGAGGCCCAGGTCCGGCTGGCCTTCCAGAACCTGAATGCCGTGCTCGCGGCCGCCGGCGCCAGCTTCGCCGACGTGATCGACGTGACGATCTTCATCGTCGATCCGGCCTCGAAGTTCGAGCGCATCTGGCAACTGGTGCTCGCCGAGTTCTGGGGCGAGGCGCCGCACCCCACGGCCACCGCCATTGGCGTGACCTGGCTCTACGGCTTCGACTTCGAGATCAAGGTGGTCGCGAAGCTGCCCGAAGCCGCCGCCGCCTGAGGCCCTACCGAGCGACGATCCGCTGCACGCCGAGCATCACCAGCATGCCGCCGGCCACGCCATCGACCCAGCGCTCCACGCGCAGGTAGCGCGCGCGGATCGCCTCGGCGCCGAACACCACGGTGATGCCGAAGTGCCACAGCAGCGAGAGCACGGCCACCATCAGGATGGTGGCGGGATAGAACCAGCCCGCGGCCTGCGCGGGCACCAGGGTCGCGAACACGCTGGTCCAGAAGGCGGCGCCCTTGGGGTTGGTGATGCCGGTCAGCAGGCCGGCGCGGTAGGCGCTGCGTGCATCGCGGCGCGTGCCCGCGGGCGTGCGGCGGGCGCTTCCCGCCGCGGTCTTGGCGGGCGGCGACACGGCGCGCCACAGCAGGCTCGCGCCATACCAGACCAGGTAGCTCGCGCCGAGGAAGCGCACGGCCGAGGCCAGCCACGGATGGTGCGCCATCAGGGTGGACATGCCCGCGAGCGAGAGCACGACCCAGAAGATCGAGCCGGTCGTGAGTCCCAGCACCACGTAGCGCGATTCGCGCTGGCGCCCGTCGAGCGCCATCTGGCTCAGGATGAAGAAGTTGGGGCCCGGGCTCGCGAGCACGGCGAGGTAGACGCCGGCGATGAGGAGCAGGGGCGAGAGTTGGGTCATGGCGCCGAGGAGGATGCAGGAGGATGCGAGAAGGACCCGCCGATCCTAGCGGCGGGCGAACATCCCTGCCCTCAGCGCGATTCGATCAGCGTCTTGACCCGCTTGGCCAGCGCATCCATCTCGAAGGGCTTGGTCATCACGTGCATGCCGGGCGCCAGGTGGCCATGGCTCAGCACGGCGTTCTCGGCATAGCCGGTGATGAACAGCACCTTGAGGCCGGTGCGCAGGGTGCGCGCGGCATCGGCCACCTGGCGGCCGTTCATGCCGCCGGGCAGGCCGACGTCGGTCAGCAGCAGGTCGATGCGCTGGTTCGACTCGAGGATGCGCAGCGCATCGGCACCGTCGCCGGCCTCGAGCGTGGCATAGCCCAGGCCCTGCATCACCTCCACGATCAGCATGCGCAGCGAGGCCTCGTCGTCGACCACCAGCACGGTGTCGCCGCGGTCGGCGCGCGGCGCGGTCTCGACCTGTTCGGCCTCCGTGGTGTTCTCCTCCGTGCGGTCGTGGCGCGGCAGGTAGATGCTGACCGAGGTGCCCTGGCCGACCTCGGAATAGATGCGCACCTGGCCGCCCGACTGCTTGGCGAAGCCGTAGATCATCGACAGACCGAGCCCGGTGCCCATGCCGATGGGCTTGGTGGTGAAGAAGGGATCGAAGGCGCGCGCGGCCACCTCCGCGCTCATGCCCACGCCGTTGTCGCTGACCGTGAGCGACACGTACTGGCCCTCGGGCAGGTCGCGGGCCGGCGCGGTGCGCGCGTCGACCCAGCGGTTGGCGGTCTCGACCACCAGCGTGCCGCCCTCGGGCATGGCGTCGCGCGCGTTGATGCACAGGTTGAGCAGCGCGTTCTCGAGCTGGCTCGGGTCGGCATGCACGTTCCACAGGCCGACGGCGGCCACGTTCTCGAGCGCGATGCCCGGGCCCAGGGTCCGGCGCAGCAGGTCTTCCATGCCGTTCACGAGGCGGTTGAGGTTGACCGACTTGGGCTCCAGCGTCTGCCGGCGCGAGAAGGCCAGCAGCCGGTGCGTGAGCGCGGCCGCGCGCTTGACGGCGCCGTGCGCCACGCCGATGTAGCGCTCGAGGTCGGCCTGCCGCCCCTCGAGCCCACGCCGGCGCATCAGCTCCAGGCTGCCGCCGATCGCGGCCAGCAGGTTGTTGAAGTCGTGCGCGAGGCCGCCCGTGAGCTGGCCCACGGCCTCGAGCTTCTGGCTCTGGCGCAGTTGCTCGCGCGCCGCGTCGAGTTCGGCGGCGCGCTCCTTCTGCTGCGTGATGTCGCGCGCGGCCGAGTAGTTGAGGCCGCCCTCGGGCACCGCGGTCCACGACAGCCAGCGGTAGCTGCCGTCCTTGGCCCGGTAGCGGTTCTCGAAGCCGCGCGTGCGCTCGCCCTTGGCCAGCCGCGCGAGCTCGGCCTCGGTCGCGGCCAGGTCGTCGGGATGCACCAGCTGGCGGAACGGCATCGCCATCAGCTCCTGGCGGCTCCAGCCGAGCACCGCCTCCCAGGCGGGGTTCACGCTCTCGAAGCTGCCCTGCCCGTTGGCCACGGCCAGCAGGTCCTGGCTCAGTTCCCAGGTGCGGTCGCGCTCGCGCGTGCGCACCTCGACCTCGCGCGCCAGCGATTCGGCGAAGGCCTGCAGCTCGAGCTGCGCCTCGCGCCGCGCGATCGCCGAGCGGATGCGCTCGCCGACCTCGCGCGTGAAGTCGAGCTCGTCGCGCGACCAGGCGCGCGCGCTGCCGTGGTTGAGGTAAAGCAGCCCGACCAGCCCGCCGCGCTCGGTCAGCGGCATGTTGACCACGGCGCGCGCGCCGATGCCGTCGAGCGCATCGGCGGTGGCACGCGTGCGCGGATCGTCGTGGGCATCGGCGAAAGCCACCGTCGTGCCCTGGCGCAGGTCGTCGATGTAGCTGCCGTAGTCGCGAAAGTGCAGCGTGCCGGCCAGGCTCTTGACGCCGGGCGCGGTCCAGTCGCGCTCGATCTCGATGGTCTCGGCCGCCTTGTTCACCACGCCGTAGCCCGCGCGGTCCACCTGCAGCTGCATGCCGAGCATCTGCGAGGCCGTGTAGGCGATCTCGCAGATGCCGTCCATGTCGCGGATGCGGTCGCTGAGCTCGATCAGCGCCAGCCGGCGCGACTCGGCGGCCCCGAAGATCTCGTGGGCCACGCGCAGCTTGGCCTCGGCCGCCTGCTTGGCCTCGCGGTCGGCCGCTTCCTTAAGCGCGCGCTCCATCACCACCGGCAGCCGCGCCAGCCGGCCCTTGCTCACGTAGTCGGTGGCGCCGCGCTTGAGCAGCTCGACCGCGTTGTCCTCGCCGATCACGCCCGAGACGAAGATGAAGGGCGTGAGCGGCGCCACCGCGCGCGCGATCTCGAGCGCATGCGCGCCCGAGAAGCCCGGCAGCTCGTAATCCGACAGGATCAGCTGGTAGCGCGCGCTCTGCAGCGCGCCCGTGAAGCCCTCCTCGTCGCACACCACGGTCACGCGCGCCCCGGGGAGCGCGGCGACCAGCGCCTCGGTCAGCAGTTCGACGTCGAAGCGCGAGTCCTCGAGGACGAGGATGTCGGGGGCCGTCGTGGAAGCCGTGCCGCTACTCATGGCGCCGGGTGGCCTTGAGCGACCCCGGCGGCGGTTCGTTGAGCACGGCCCAGAACACCCCGAGGTCGGCGATCGCCGAGACGAACCGGTCGAAAGCCACCGGCTTGACCACATAGGCGTTGACGCCGAGCTCGTAGCTGCGCAGCACGTCCGATTCCTCCTGCGACGAGGTCAGCATCACCACCGGGATGCTGCGCAGCGTCGCCGAGGCGCGCACTTCCTGCAGCACCTCCAGGCCGGTCACCTTGGGCAGCTTCAGGTCGAGCAGGATCACGGCCGGGTTGCCTTCGGCGCGATCGGCGTGCTCGCCCTCGCGCTTGAGGTAGTCGAGCGCCTGCGCGCCGTCGCGCAGCACGACCACGTCGTTCGCCAGTTGGCTGCGCTCCAGGGCCACCAGGGTCAGTTCCAGGTCGCGCTTGTCGTCCTCGACCAGCAGGATCGGCTTAAGCATCCTCTTCTCCGTCAGTTGCGTTGCTCGAATTCGTTCCATCCGCCTCCGCGCCCGGCAGCACGAAGCCGAAGCAGGCGCCCGCGCCCAGTTCGCCGCGCGCCCACACCGTGCCGCCATGCCGCTCCACGATCCGCTTCACGTTGGCCAGGCCGATGCCGGTGCCCTCGAACTCCTCGGCCTGGTGCAGCCGCTGGAACACGCCGAACAGCTTGTCGACGTACTTCATCTGGAAGCCCACGCCGTTGTCCTCGACCTCGAGGCCGGTGCCGGCGTCGTTGCGCACCGCGCGCACCGTGATCACGGCGGGCTCGCGGGTGCGCGAGTACTTGACCGCGTTGGCCAGCAGGTTGCGCACCGTGACCTGCAGCAGCAGCGGGTCGGCGTACAGCGGCGGCAGGTTCGGCTCGACACGCCATTCGATGGCGCGGGTCGGCTCGATGCGCACCAGCTCGCGCACCAGGCCCTCGACCAGCGAGGGCGTGTCGACCGTGCGCTTCTGCAGCGCGGCGCGGCCCATGCGCGAGAAGTCGAGCAGCGCGTCGACCATCTGGCCCGCGAAGGCCGCCGCGTCCTTCACGTGGCCCAGGTAGCGCCGCGCGCGGTCGGTCAGTTGCTGGCCCTCGGTCTGCGTCACCAGATCGACGTAGCCCGCGATGTGGCGCATGGGCGCGCGCAGGTCGTGCGAGACGGTGTACGAGAAGGCCTCGAGCTCGCGGTTCACGCGGCCCAGTTCGGTCGCCACGGCCGCGAGTTCCTCGGCGCGCCGCAGCACGATGCCGATCAGCGCCTGGCGCAGCTCGACGGCTGCGCCCACCTCGGCCGCCGACCAGGGGTTGGAATGCCCGCGGATGTGCTCGACCCAGCTCTGGAAGCTCAGCCGCGGATGCATGCGCTGGCCGTTCGGCACCATCGGCTTGCGCGGATCGCCGGCCCATTGCACCGTCTGCACGATCTCGGGCCGGAACCACAGGATCAGGTGGCGGTGCACCTGCGAGATCGAGATCGCCAGCACGCCGGCCGCGACCGCCTGGCAGTCGGCGAAGGGCTTGAAATGCCCGGCCAGCGAATCGCTGTCGTAGACCTCGACGCCGAGCCCGGCGATCCAGTGCGCGAGCTCCTGGACCCGCGCTTCGTCGGGAACGTCGCCCACGGTCCAGACCGCGTCGTCGAGCACCACGGCCGCGCCGGTGGCGCGCGCCACGCGCAACAGCAGGGAGCCCTCCTCGACCAGCCGGCGCAGGGTGGCGTCGCTGTCGGCGAGCTGCGACACGGTCTGCAGCGTGAGCTGCCGCAGCTCGAGCCGGTCGGCCACCTCGCCATGGGTCTGCTTGGCGTCGATCTGCATCGACAGCAGCTGGCCCATGTGCTCGCAGGCCAGCCGGGTCGCGGTGTCGAGGAAGCGCGGGTCGTGGTCGTGGCAGGAGATCAGGCCCCAGAGCTGGCCGCGCACCACGATCGACACCGACATCGACGCCAGGGTGCCCATGTTGCGCATGTACTCGAGGTGGATCGGCGACACGCTGCGCAACTGCGCCTGCGAGAGGTCGATGCCAGTCGGCGCCAGCGCCGCGTCGCTCGAGACCAGCGGCACCGGGCGGTAGTTGGCGTCGGCGATCAGCCGGAAGTGGTTGACCAGGTAGAGCGCGCGCGCCTGCTGCGGAATGTCGGAGGCCGGGAAGTGGTGGCCGACGTAGCTGTCGTAGCCCGCGTCGGCCGCCTCGGCCAGCACCTCGCCGTGGCCCGCGGCATCGAAGCGGTAGACCAGGCAGCGGCCGAAGCCCGTGAGCTGCTTCATCGCGCGCGCGACCAGCCCGGTGAGTTCGTCCACGTCGCGCGCCTGCTGCAGCGCGGGCAGCAGGACGCGGCTCAGCGCATAGATCGGCGCCTCGTTGCCCGCGGCCGGCTTCGCGGCCTCGAACTCGGCGATCAGGTGCTGTTCGGTGCGGTGCACCGCCACGTCGAACAGGCGGCCGTCGATCTCGAATGCGCCCAGCGACACCGGCGAGGCGCCGGGCTGCAGCACCGGCAGCGCCATGCCGCGCAGGCTCTGCGCCGCGGCGGCGGCTTCGCCCTCGGGCCAGTTGTCGCTCCAGGCCAGCCGCTCCAGGCCCTCGGCCGCCAGCACCAGCATGCGGCCGTGCGGCTGGATCGAGCCCGGCACGCGGATCGGCTCGAGATCGCAGCTCGTCAGGTCGGCCGCGTCCGGCGAGCCGGAAACAGCACCCGGGGCACCCGGCTGGTGAGGGTTCGAGGACGTGGGAAGTGCTGACACTTTCGAGGGGAAGGACGGGGCCGGATCGGCCGGCACGGGGTTGGAGGGGGGATGAATCGGGGTCGGATCGATCATGCCAGCGGCCCCGGGGGCCGCTTCGTCGGCCGATTCCTACCCGGCATGCAGGCTGGCGGCGCGGCTTGGGGACGGCGCGGTTCCGCCGTCGCGCTCGAGGCCGAAGCACGGCATCAGCGCCTCGAAGCCCGCCACCGCGCCGCGCTGCGCCGACTGCACGGCCGCGCGGTCGCGCAGCGCCTCGCCGAGCTGGGCGACGAAATGGCGCCAGTGCGCGGGCGTGCCGTCCTCGGCGCCGACGGGCGCGAAGTAGCGCATCGGATGCGGCGCGAGCCGCGGCGCCAGCCGGCGGTGCATGACGCTGCCGCCGAGCCGCGAGCCTTCGACCACGTAGGCCAGGCCCCAGGCGAAGCCGGGGTCGGCGGCCTGCGCGGCGAGCGCCGCGCTGTCCTCCAGGGCGGGCGGCGTGGCCGGCCCGGCCGCCTGCGCATCGCGCAGATCGCGCAGGTCGAGTTCGAGCGCCTCGAGCCGCAACCCGAGCTGCCTCGCCACCACCTCGAGCGCCGCGACGCCCGAGCCCGCCAGCGCGGTACGCACCGCGCCCAGCCATGGCCGCAGCGCGCGCAGGTGCTCGGCATAGTCGGCCAGCGTGGCGTCCTCGCCGCCGATGCGCAGCCGGCTGTCGAGCGCATGGTGCAGTTC
The DNA here is from genome assembly GCF_900115375.1 of Variovorax sp. PDC80. NCBI lineage: Bacteria > Pseudomonadati > Pseudomonadota > Betaproteobacteria > Burkholderiales > Comamonadaceae > Variovorax > Variovorax sp. PDC80. Next base: position 233,043 of record NZ_FOWG01000005.1, read on the forward strand.
GCGCGTGGCTTCGCGCAGCGGCTGCAGCGCGGCGGAGGCCGCCGGTCCGGGCGCCGCCATCAGCGCGCGCCCGGGGCCTCGGCCCCGAGTCCGGCGCAGAAGGAGAAGAAGTCGTCGAGCCCGGCCGACTTGTCGAACACCGCGTCGGCGCCGAGCTCGCGCGCCCAGCCCGCGATGTCGTCGGTGCCGTAGTTGGTCAGCACCACCACGCGCTGGCCGGCGCGGCGCTCGCGGTAGCGCTTGACGATCCCGAGGCCCGAGCCTTCCTCGAGGAACAGGTCGACCACCAGCAGCTCCCAGGGCGGATCGCAGGCATCGAGCCGCTCGATGGCCTCGGCCTCGGTGGCGGCCGTGCCCACCAGCAGGATGTCGGCTTCGTCCTCCATGGCGGCGATCAGGTTGTGGCGGATGAGGGGGTTGTCTTCGACGAGAAAGGTGGAGATCGGCACGATGGGCGACAGCCTCGGTATTTTTTTTCGGATGCAGCGAGCCTACGCGATGGGGCTGAACATCCGGTGAGCGAGAACCTTCAGCCCAAGTAGGAATTTCGGCCGCCCGGGCGCGCCGGGCGGCGGGCGATCGGCGGGCCCGGCGCCGCGCCCGTAAACTCCAGGGCCGCGCCGGCCGCTCGCGCGCCTCCCTCCGACGGACTGCCATGACCCAGATCTCCCCCGCCCTCGTCACCGCCTTCGCGCCCAGCGGCACGCTGCGCGCCTCGATCAACCTCGGCAACCCGATCCTCGCCAACAAGCATCCGGTCAGCTACCAGCCGGTCGGCGTGTCGATCGACCTGGCCCACGAGTTCGCGCGCCGCCTCGGCGTGGGCGTCGAGCTGGTGGTGTTCGACAAGGCCGCGGCCTCGGTCGACGCGGTCCGGGCCGAGCGCGCCGACATCGGCTTCTTCGCGATCGACCCGGCGCGCAGCGAGGGCCTGCGCTTCACCGCGCCCTATGTGCTGATCGAGGGCAGCTACCTGGTGCGCGACGGCTCCGAGCTGCAGGACAACGCCGAGGTCGACACCCCCGGCCACCGCATCGCGGTCGGCGCGGGCAGCGCCTACGACCTGTTCCTCACGCGCGAGATCCACCAGGCCGAGCTGGTGCGCGTGCAGGGCGCGCAGGCCGTGCTCTCGGCGCTGCGCGCGGGCCAGGTCGACGTGGCGGCCGGCATCCGCCAGTTGCTCGAGACCGAGGCGCAGCGCTCCTCGGGCGTGCGCCTGCTGCCGGGTCGCTTCATGGTGATCCAGCAGGCCATGGGCACGCCGGCCAGCCGCGGCGCCGAGGCCCAGGCCCTGCTCGCGGCCTTCGTCGAGGAGATGAAGGCCAGCGGCTTCGTGGCCGAGGCGCTGCAGCGCCACGGCATCGAGGGCGCGAGCGTCGCGCCCTGATCCCGGTCCGGGCTAGGATGCCCGGGACACGGCTTCGGCACGGCCGGCCACTGCCGGCGCGCGGTCGCGCCGCCACAGCGCCAGCCCGCAGCCGAACACCACCACCTGCGTGCCGATCAGCAGCGCGAAGCCCGCGAAGAAGCCCGCCGCCGATCCGCCGCCGGCGCCATGGCCCGCCGCGCCGGCCGACGAGAGCGCGCCGATCACCCCGCCCATCAGCACCGGCATGAAGCCCGCCACCAGGCTGCCCACGCCGTTGGTCACGCCGAAGGCGCTGGCCGTGTGCTCGGGCCGCGCGCAGTGCTGCACCGTGCTCGGGATCGCCGGGCTCTGCAGGCCCCAGAAGAAGTTCGCCGCCACCAGGCAGCAGGCCGCCACGTAGGGATCGTGCGCGCTGATCGCCAGCAGCACCGACAGCGCCACGCCCGCGCTGGCGCCCATGAAGATGAAGGGCACGCGCGCGCGGCCCAGCCGGTCGACCAGCACGCCGCCCACGAACACCGCGAGCACGGTCGCGTACTGCGGCAGCGAGGCCAGCCAGCCCATCTCGCGCAGCGAGAAGCCGCGCGCCTCGCGCAGGTAGGTCGGCAGCCAGTTGCTGCTGCCCCAGAGGTAGGCCAGCGCGGCCGAGGTCAGCAGCGTGATCAGGAACAGGTGGCGCGTCTGCAGCGCGCCCTTCACGATGCCGCCCACGCGCGCCATCGCGTCGCCGAAGGACTTCGGAGCGATCGCATCGCCCTGCCCCGCCGGCATGCGCACGAAGGCCAGCACCAGCGGAATGCCCAGCACGATGTTGAGCACGCCCAGCACGTGGAACGAGGTGTCCCAGGCGTACTGCGCGAGCAGCCAGCCCACCAACGGAAAACCGAGTGCCAGCCCGAGCCCGGTGCCCATGTTGACGATCGCGTTGGGCTTGCCGTTCTCGTCGCCGCGGAAATGCGCCTTGATGTACGACGAGGCCAGCGAGAACAGCGGCCCTTCCGACACCCCCAGCAGCACGCGCGAGGCCAGCAGCAGCCCGTAGCTGTGGAACAGCGGCGAGGCCCAGGTCACCACGCCCCACAGCACCAGCCCGAAGATCAGGCTGCGCCGCACGCCGAACAGCGCCGAGCAGAACGGCGTGAGCACGAAGGCCGAAATGCCGTAGCCCAGCATGAAGGCCGTCGCGAGGAAGCCCTGGCGCACCCGGTCGTCCGGCGCGAGACCCACGTGGCGCAGGAAGTCGGCGTCGGTGATCAGCACCGCGATGTTGATGCGGTCCACATAGGAGATCGCGACGATCAGGAACAGCGTGATCACGCCGTACCAGCGGAGGTTCTTGCTCTGGCTTCGCATGGGACTTTCCGGGCGCGCGATGCGGCCCTCAGAACATGTGGCGCATGCCGAACTCGGTGCCGCTCGAGGACCGGTTCGGCGCCGTGATCGCGCCCGTGAGGGCCGCGGCCGCGCCGTTGCTGTTGCTGATGCGCGCCACGGTCGCGTAGAGCGCGGTGCGCTTCGACAGGTTGTGCACATAGCCCAGCGCGAGCTTCGACGAGGTGGGATTGCGCAGCGCGCCGAAGGGCTCGAGCCGGTAGCGCGCGTACGAGCCCTTGATCTCGCCGGGCCCGATCGGCAGGTGGAAGCCGATCAGCGCGCCCTTGGCATCGGCGGAGCCCTTCGACTCGCTGTAGAGCTCGCCCGTGAGCTTGAAATTCATCAGCGACGGGCCGAAGGTGTAGGAGGCGCCGAGGTTGGTCACGCGCAGGTCGCCGCTCGCGTAGCGCGTCTTGCCTGTGGCCAGCGCGATGTTGAAGCCGCCGTCGGCATAGCCCAGGCGCAGGCCCGCATGGTTGCCGTCGCGCTTGTTCGACACCAGCGTGCCCGGCAGCACCGAGGTCGATTCGTTCTCGCCCATCGCGTACATCACCTGGCCATAGAAGCCGCCGAGGCCGCCCGGCAGCAGGTAGCCCACGCTGTTGGAAGCACGCGTGCCGGTCGGTGCCGTGAGGCCGCCCAGGCCCGAGAAGTAGAGCTGGTTGGCGCCGATGCCGCCGCCGGTGCCGAAGGGGTCGTAGATGGCCGTGTTCCAGAACGCCGGCACGTAGTCGCGGCCCAGGCGGATCTCGCCGAACGGTCCCGCGAAGCTCACGGTGGCGCGGCGGTTGAAGCTCAGCACGCCGGGCGTGCCGTTGCCGCTGGCCTGGTTGTTCGAGTTCGAGGGGAAGCCCAGCGCGCTGTCGTTCTGCAGCCCCATCTCGAGCCAGAAGCTCGCCGACAACCCGCCGCCGAGGTCCTCGGTGCCGCGGAATCCGAGCCGGCTGAACATGTTGCCGCTGTTCGTGAGCTGCGTCTTGCTGCCCGCGCCGGGCCCGTTGCCGCGCGTGTAGGTGACGGCGGCGTCGACCACGCCGAAGATCGTGAGGGAGGATTGGGCCAGCGCTCCGCCAGCCGCGCTGATCGAAACCAGCGTGAGCAAGTACTTTTTCATGGAATGTCTCGGGTGGTTTTTCTTCTGGCCTGAGGCCTGGGAGGGGAATCAGATATCGAGCACCAGGCGCGCGCCCTTGCAGCGCGACACGCAGATCATCATGGTCTTGTTGGCCGCGCGTTCGGCCTTGGTGAGGATGCCGTCGTGGTGGTCGATCTCGCCTTCGAGCACGGCCGTCTCGCAGGCGCCGCACACGCCTTCCTTGCAGCTGTGGTCGGGGTCGAGGCCGGCATCGATCAGGCTGTCGAGGATCGACTTGCCCGCGGGCACCTCGATCTCGCGCCCGCTCTTCGCGCAGGCCACCACGCAGCCCTGCGTGGCGGCCGGTGCCTCCACGTGGACGGCGGCGAAGCGCTCGATGTGCACGTTGGCACAGGCCAGTTGCTCGCAGCTGCGCTCGAAGGCATCGAGCATCGGCGTCGGGCCGCAGCAGTAGTAATGGCTGTCGGTGCCGCGCCCTGCCAGCAGCTTCGCGAGATCGGGCGGCGCGCCCTGCTCGTCGTCGAAGTGCCAGCTCAGTTCGATGGCCTTGTCGCGCGCCAGCGCCTCGATGGCGTCGACGAAGGCCGCTTCCTTGCGGCTGCGCGCGCAATAGACCAGCTCGACCGGCCGTCCGAGCGACGCGAGCCGCTGCAGCATGCACCAGATGGGCGTGACGCCGATGCCGCCGGCCACCAGCACCGAGCGCCGAGCATCCTCCTCGAGCGCGAAGTTGTTGCGCGGCGCCGAGATCGGCAGGGTCATGCCCACGCGCAGTTGCTGGTGCACGTAGCGCGAGCCGCCGCGGCTCTTGCGGTCGTTGAGCACGCCCACCACGTAGCGCTGGCGGTCGCTGGCCGGGTTGCACAGCGAGTAGCTGCGCACCAGGCCGTTGGGCAGGTGCAGGTCGATGTGCGAGCCGGCCTCGAAGGCGGGAAAGTCCACCGCGGGCGTGGCCGGCCGGAACTCGACGCTCACGATGCCGTCGGCCTCGTAGCGCATCGTGTGCACGAGGGCGTTCAGCGTGGGGGAAGACATGGCGATCGCTTCCTCGCTCAGGCGGTGACCGGCTCTGCCGCTTGCGCGAGCTGCGCCACCGCCAGGTTGCGCATGTGGCGGCGCAGCCGCACGATGCCCAGGTCGTGCTGGTAGAGGTTCTCGTGCTGGTTGGCGTCGGCCTCCATCTCCTCGAGCATCACGCGGTCCTGCTCGAGCACGTGCCAGTGGCGCGCCTCGAGCCGGTTGCGGTAGAGGAAGCGCCAGGTGTCGCGCTGCCAGCCCGGCGCCAGCTTGCGCACGCGCCAGAAGAAGGTGGCGGTCATGCCCTTCACGATCGGCGAGAAGGCGCCGACGATGATGAAGTTGCCGCCGGGGCCGCCGGTCTTCGGATACGGGATCTCCAGCCGCATCCAGTGGATGCCGGTGTCGGCCCATTCGGTCCAGTCGAAGTTGACGTTGCGCTGGCCTTCCTTCTCGAACACGAAGCCGATGTCGGTCGGCCGGATGCCGAACTTGGCGCTCGAGTCGCCCTCGGCCATCGAGTGCGACTGCTTGTGCAGGTAGGTGCCGTGCATCGGGTCCATCACGTTGTCGAGCACGTAACGGTAGTCGCCCTTCCACTCGGTGTAGCAGAGGAAGCTCGAATACTCGGCGTCGTCGGTCAGTTGCTCGGGCAGCACCAGCGACGGCGGCGTATCGACCGGCTCCTTCGAGTTGTAGAGGAACACGGCCCCCGCGCGCTCCTGCACGTGGAAGTGGCGCGTGGCCTTCGAGCCCTCGAGCTTGCAGCCCGGGCTGCCGGGCACGCGCGTGACCACGCCGTCGTGCCGCACTTCCACGCCGTGGTACGGGCAGGAGAGCCGGTCGCCGAGCACCACGCCCTGCGACAGCGGCGCGCCGCGGTGCGGGCAGCGATCCTCGAGCGCATGCAGCACGCCCTCACCGTCGCGCCACAGCGCGAGCTTGCGGCCCAGGCGGCGCAGCGAGACGGGGTTCTCCTTGATGAAGTGCGAGGGGCAGATCGGATACCAGAGGTCCTTGAGGCCGATCTCGAGCAGGTGGTCGACTGGGTCGGCGGGAACGGGTTGGATGGCGATGCTCATGGGTGTCTCCTCAGCCGGCCAGCGTGGCCATTTCCTTGCGGTACAGCGCCTCGGTCCAGGCCAGGCCGCCGGGCGTGGCCAGGCCGCTGTCGTTGAGCCGCTGCACCAGGCCCGGCAGGTCGTGGATGCCGTCGGCGAAGGCGCGCTCGATCACGTCGCCCAGCAGGTCTTCGTAGGTGGTGGCCGGGCGCTGGCGCGCCTGGTGCGGTTGCAGGTAGCGGTCTTGTGGCATGGGGTCCTCCGTGGGTGAGGTGGAATTCTTCAAACGGTCGCGGCCATCGCGGCCATCGCGGGCGTGGCCAGCGGCGCGGTCCAGGCGTCGTAGCCGTAGACCCAGTCGGCATTGCCGCCCTCGCGCAGCCAGTTGTTGCCGCGCGAGCCGAGCTGCACCTGGCTCGCGCGCTCGATGCGGGCGGTCTCGAAGTCGGCCAGCGCGGCGGCGACGCCGTCCATCGCCACGCCCTCGAGATGGCGCGCGAGCACCACCGCATCCTCGATCGCCATGCCCGCGCCCTGCGCCATGAACGGCAGCATCGGGTGCGCGGCATCGCCGATCAGCGCCATGCGGCCGCGCGCCCAGGCGGGCATCGGGTCGCGTTCGTAGAGCGCGGTCTTGAGCACCGTGTCGCAGGCATCGAGCAGCGCGCGCGCCTCGGGGTGGTAGGCCGTGTACTGCGCGCGCAGCTCGTCCACGTCGCCGGGCGCGGTCCAGGACTCGAGCTGCCAGCTGTCCTGCGGCGTGGTCGCGAAGATGAAGATGTCCTTGCCGCGGTTGAGCGGGAAGGTGACGATCTGGCTCTGCGGATTCGGCCCCCACCACTTGGTGAAGGCGCCGAGGTTCGGCAGGCCGGCCACGCGTTCAGCGGGCACCACGGCGCGGTAGGCCACGATGCCGGTGAAGCGCGGGCTCTCGGCGCCGAACATCGCGTTGCGCACGCAGGAGTGGATGCCGTCGGCGCCGATCAGCGCGCCCACGCGGGCCTCGCTGCCGTCGGTGAAGGAGATCGTCACGCCACCCTCGTCGGCCGCGATGCGCTCGGCGCGCCTGGCCAATGCCACGCGCTCGGCCGGGAACATCTGGGCCAGCGCGGCCAGCAGGTCGGCGCGGTGGATCGTGAGCTGCGGCGCGCCGTAGCGTGCCTCGGCCGATTCGGCCATCTCGAGGCGCGAGGTCTCCACGCCGCTGTCGTAGGTGCGGCTGATGCGGTGCGAGGGCCGCGCGGCGGTCACGCGGGCCGCCTCGCCGACGCCGAGGCCGTCGAGCGCGCGCACCGCGTTGGGCGTGAGGTTGATGTCGGCGCCGACGCGCGCGAACTGCTTCGCCTGCTCGAACACGACCACGTCGTGGCCGGCACGGCGTAGCGCGATGGCGGCGGCCAGGCCGCCGATGCCGGCGCCGACGATGCCGAGGGTGGATTCGCTGGTGTTCATGGGTGTGTGTCTCTTCCTTCTTGTTCGCGGCTCACTCGGCCACGATGTTTCGCGCCTTGACGATCCGGGCCCAGACGGCCGTCTCGTCGCGGATGTGGGCGGCGAACTCGGCCGGCTTCATCGCGGCGCCGGTCATGCCCTGCGCCTTCAGGCGCTCGCGCACCTCGGGCTGGGCCAGCATCTCGGCCGCGTCCTTCGCGAGCTGGTCGACCACCGCCGCCGGCGTGCCGCGCGGCGCCATCAGGCCGTACCACGAGGTCACGGCCACGCCCTGGATGCCCTGCTCCGCCAGGGTGGGGATGTCGGGCGCGGCGGGGCTGCGCACGGCCTCGGTCACGCCGAGCGCGATCAGCTTGCCGTTGCCGATGAACGGCAGGGTCGCGGGCAGGTTGCTGAACATCAGCGGCACCGAGCCGCCGAGCACGTCGTTGAGCGCGGGCGGCGTGCCCTTGTAGGGCACGTGCAGCAGGTCGATGCCGGCCTGCTGCTTGAACAGCTCGCCCGCCAGGTGCAGCCCGCTGCCCACGCCCGGCGAGGCATACGACAGCGTGCCGGGCTTGGCCTTGGCCTGCGCCACCAGTTCCTTCACGCTCTTGATGCCCGAGGCCGGCGATGCCACCAGCACGTTGGGCGCCTTGGCCAGCATGGTGATCGGCACGAAGTCCTTCTGCATGTCGAACGGGAAGTTCGGCATCAGCGTGGGATTGATCGTGACGTTGCCGGCCGGGATCACCAGCAGCGTGTGGCCGTCGCCCTTGGCGCGCTTGACCTTCTCCATGCCGATGTTGCCGGCCGCGCCGACCTGGTTGTCGACCACGGCCGCCTGGCCATAGCGCGTGGCGAGGCCGTCGGACAGCATGCGCGCCAGCGTGTCGACCGGCCCACCGGGCGGAAACGGCGAGACGATGGTGAAGCGCTCGGCGGCCAGTTGCTTGTGCACATCGCTTTGCGCAGCCGCGGGCAAAGCGATGGCAGCCAGCGCCGCGAACAGGAGGGAGAGGGAGAAGCGTCGTTGCATGGTGATCGGAACCGTCATTTCTTCTCGGTGAGGAAGGCGCCCTTCGGCCCCTCCGCGTTCTTCTGGCGCCGCGTGTGGCCGTCGAGGCCGCCATCGACCGCCCATTCGGCGAACACCGTCGGGCCCGGCTCGAACTCGCGCGGCTCCCAGTCGGCCGTGAGCTGGTCCTCGTCGGCGTAGTACTCGATCAGGCCGCCGGCCGGGTTCCTGAAGTACCAGAAGTAGGCCGAGGAGACCGGGTGCCGGCCCGGGCCGAGTTGCGTGTCCCAGCCCTGGCGCGAGAAGTGCAGCCCGCCGCCGAACACCTCGTGGATGTCGCGCACGGTGAAGGCCACGTGGTTGAGCCCGCGCTTGCCCGAGGGAATCTGCAGCAGGAACAGGTCGTGGTGGCCGCCCTCGGGCGCGCAGCGCATGAAGGCGCCGCGGTTCGGATAGCTGTCGGAGCCGACGAAGCCGAAGCGCTCGGCATAGAAGGCGCTCGTGGCCTTCACGTCGCCGACGAAGAACACCACATGGCCGACCTCGATCGGCGTGGCGCGCTCGTAGATCGGCGCGGGCTGGTTGAGGCGCGGCTTGGCGTTCCAGGTGTTCATCGCGCCGCAGTCGACCTCGACGGCATGCTTGCGACTCACCTGCAGGCGCACGGCCAGGCCGTTGGGATCGATGCAGCCGATGCGGCGCGCGCCGTCGATGCTGGCGTCGAGGAAGCCCGGATCGTTCGCGATCGCGGCGGCATAGCGCTCGAGGTCGGCCTCGCTCTCCACGCCCCACACCACCTCGCGCAGGGTCGGGCCCTCCTCCATCGCGGGCGGCAGGCGCGCGTCGTCCAACGCCGCAACGACGACCCGGCAGCCGTTGAGGCACTCGAAGACGAGTTCGCCGGGCGCCTCGGACTTCAGCGCGAGGCCCCAGTCCTCGAAGAAGCGGCGGCAGGTGGGCAGGTCGTCCGCCCCGTAGGTGATCTGGTCGATGCCTAGAACGCTCATGGTGTGGCCCTGTTCAGTTCGCCCACGCGAGCGGTTGTTCGTTGGTGCCCCAGTACATGCTCTTCTGCTCCATGTACTGGAAGATGCCTTCGCGGCCCTTCTCGCGGCCCAGGCCGCTGTCGCGCCAGCCGCCGAAGGGCGTGGAGACCGAGAACTGCTTGTAGGTGTTGACCCAGACCGTGCCGGCCTGCACCGCGCGGCCGAGCTTCCAGGCGCGCTTGAAGTCGCGGCTCCACACGCCCGCGGCCAGCGCATAGACGCTGTCGTTGGCCTGCGCGATCAGCGAGGCCTCGTCGTCGAAGGGCATCGCGACCAGCACCGGTCCGAAGATCTCCTCCTGGCTGGTGCGCGCGTGGTTGTCCAGGCCTTCGATGATGGTCGGCCGGTAGAAGTAGCCGCTGTCGTAGCCGGCGCCCTGCGGACGCACGCCGCCGGTGCGGATGCGGCCGCCCTCGGACACGCCGAGTTCCACGTAGCGCTCGATGCCCTCGCGGTGCTTCGCCGTGATCAGCGGGCCCATCTGCGTGCGCTCCGAGGCCGGGTCGCCCACGCGCAGCGCGTTCGCGCCCTCGGCCAGCCGCGTGAGGAACTCGTCGTAGATGCCGCGCGCCACGAACAGGCGCGAGCCCGCGATGCACGATTCGCCCGACGAGCTGAAGATGCCGTAGAGCACGCCGTTGACCGCATGGTCGAGGTCCGCGTCCTCGAGCACCATGGTCGGCGACTTGCCGCCGAGCTCGAGCGACACCGGCATCATCTTGTCGGCCGCGATGTGGGCGATGTGCCGGCCGGTGGTGGTGCCGCCGGTGAAGGACACGCGCTTGACCAGCGGATGCTTGGTGATCGCATCGCCGATCACCGAGCCGCGGCCCGGCAGCACGCTGACGATGCCCCTGGGCACGCCGGCCTGTTCGCAGATGCGCGCCAGTTCGAGCGCCATCAGCGGCGTGACCTCGGCGGGCTTCACCACCACCGCGTTGCCGGCCGCCAGCGCGGGCGCGAGCTTCTGCGCCTCGCTCGCGATCGGCGAGTTCCACGGCGTGATCGCCGCGACCACGCCCATGGGCTCGTGCACGCTCATCGTGACGAAGGCACCGCGCGAGGGGGTGATGCTTTCCTCGAGCGTCTCGAGCGCGGCCGCGAAGAACTGGAAGGTCCCCGCGGCGCTGGCCACGAGGTTGCGCGTCTCGTTGATCGGCTTGCCGTTGTCGAGGCGCTGCTTCTGCGCCAGCGACTCGGCCTCGTCGCGGATCAGCTGCGCCACGCGGTGCAGCACGGTGGCGCGCTCGTGCGGCAGGCGCTGGGCCCAGCCGCTGGTGCGAAAGGCACGGTCGGCGCCCGCGATGGCCTCCTCGACATCGGCCAGGCTCGCGGCGCGCAGGCGCGCGATCGGTTCGCCCGTGGCCGGGTACAGGCTCTCGTAGATGTCGCCACCGCCCAGGCGCCATTCGCCGGCGATGCAGATCGGAAGAAGTTCGGAAGAAATCATGGGGTGGCTCAGATGGCGAGCGCCGCGACGCGGTTGCGCAGCGCGCGCACGGCGCTGTAGACGGTCAGCGCGGAGGTCTTGGGATTGGCCGCGAGCGGCTTGTTGCGCATGGTCAGCTCGAAGCTGCCGAAGGCGCCCTCGGCTTCGACGGTGTGCACGTTTTCGGCCGTGGCCGGGTCGGCGATCAGCCGCACCTGCGTGCGGTCCAGCCCCAGCCCCGCGAGCGAGACGGTGGCCGCCACGTTGGCATTCTTCGGATAGAGCAAGGCCGCCTCGCGCGCGCTGCCCTCGAAGATGACGGTGGCCTGCGCCAGCGCATCGAGGTCGCGGCCCTGCTCGGCCGGCGTGCCCTTCCAGGCCTTCGGCGGCTTGCGGCCGGTGTAGCGCACGCTGGCCAGGCCGCCGATGCGGGCCGCGGCCAGCGCATCGATCGCGCCGATGGCACCCGGAATCAGCTGCACCTGGGTGCGGCCCGCGACCGCCGCGGCCTCGAGCCGTTCGGCGAAGCCTGCCGCCGACAGCGCGCCCACCGAGGCGACCACGCAGGGCGTGCCGCGTTCCAGCGCCGGCAGCACGTGCTGCTCGATGGCCGCATGGCCCGCGGTCTCGACCACGAGGTCGATGCCTTCGGCCGGCACCGCGGCGAGCACCCGCGCGCCGGGCGCGGCCTGGCGCGCGGCTTCGGCGCCGTCGGCGGGCACGACGACGGTCGTCACCTTCAGGGCCGGGTCGTCGCGCAGCAGTTCGAGCACCGCGGTGCCGATGGCGCCGCAGCCGACCAGGGCGATGCGCGTGGGGGCGGTCATGGATCGGGTCTCGCTCGCTGTCACTTCTACTGTCACTTGGCCGTGCCGAGCGCGGGAATCTGCGTGACCGTGTTGGTCGGCGGGCCCGCGAAGCTGGTCTTGAAGCCGCCGATCGACAGCATGTCGATCTCGAGCAGGAAAGGACCGTCGGTGGACAGCGCCTCGTCGAGCCGCGCCGGCAGCTCGGCCAGGTCCTTCACGCGCGCATGCGGCAGCGCGATCGACCGGCACAGCAGTTCGTAGTCGGGCGTGTGCAGCTCGGCATAGCACTGGCGGCCGCCGTACTGCGCGTCCTGGATGTTCTTGATCACGCCGTAGCTCTGGTCATTCATCAGCACGATGGCCATCGGCGCCTTCTCCTGCACCATGCAGGCCAGCTCGCCGAGGTTGAGGATGAAGCCGCCGTCGCCGGCCAGGCAGAAGGTCTTGCGGCCCGAACCGGTGACCGCGGCACCGATGGCCGCGCCGATCGCCATCGGCATGCCCTGCCCGATGCCGCCGCCCGTGGCGTGCACGCCGGCGCTCGGTTCGAAGATGCGCAGCTCGCGGTTGCCCCAGGTGCTGTTGGAGACCGTCACGTCGCGCACCCAGTTGAACTGGCGGCCGGCCGCCGACTGCAGGCGGCGCACGAGTTCGGCGTAAGGGCCGAGGCCGTCGCGCAGCGTGGCCACCGCCTGCTCGTGCGCGGCGCGCAGGTCGACCAGCAGTTGCGGATCGGCGCGGTAGCCCGCCGCCTCGAGGCGATCGGCCAGGCCCTCGAGCGCGAGCGCCGAGTCGCCGCAGACGAAGGCCTCGGAGGCATAGCAGCGGCCTTCGGCGGCCGCGTCGGCATCGATGCGGTAGAGCGGGCGCGGCAGCTTGAGTTCGTACTTGAGCGTCTCGTTGCCGCGCAGCCGCGAGCCGACGACCAGCAGCGCATCGCAGCTCTGGTAGAAGGCCTCGACCGGCTTCTGGATGTTGTAGGCGCCGAGCGAGCCGGCATCGTCCTCGGGCACGGTGCCGCGGCCCTGCGTGGTCGTGACCACGCCGAAGCCCAGCTTCTGCAGCCGCTGGATCGCGGCGCGGGCATGGCGCGCGCCGCCGCCGATCCACAGCAGCGGGCGCTTCGCGGCCGCGAGCCGCGCGGCCAGCGCATCGAGCCCGGCCGCCGAGGGCACGGCCCGCTCGATCGGCAACGGCGACAGGTCGGCAGGCATGGTGGTCAGCGCCGACTGGATGTCGATCGGGATCTCCACGCTGACCGGGCCGGTGGGCGCGGTCAGCGCGAGCTGCACCGCGCGCTTGAGCGTGCCGAGCACGGTCTCGACGCTGCGCACGCGCAGCGCCGCCTTCGACACCGCCTTGAGCATGGTGAGCTGGTCGGGTGCCTCGTGGATGTACGACATGCCCTTGTCGAGGTAGGGCGTCTCGATCTGGCCGGTGATGTGCAGCAGCGGCGCGCCGGCGGTCAGCGCCTCGACCAGGCTGCCCGCGATGTTGCCCGCGGCCGGGCCGGTGCTGGTGATGCACACGCCCAGGCTCGCGGTGGAGCGCGCGTAGGCATCGGCCATGTTGCCCGCGCCGGCCTCGCCGCGCGCCGAGACGAAGCGGATCGTGCCGCGCTGCGCGAAGGCATCGAGGATCGGCATGTTGTGGATCGAGATCACGCCGAAGGCGGCCTTGACGCCGCACTGCTCGAGGAAGGCGGCGACGACCGCGCCCACTGTTACTTGATTGGTCTTCATTCAGTTCTTCTCGAGAAGCCATTGGATGGCACACGCGCGATTACCGGCGCAATTGAGGCGGGAAACACCGCGGAACCGGCTTTGCCGGGCCGCTGGTGTTGCCCCCTCGAGGGGGTGCAGAAGCCACACGAAGTGGGCAAGGCTGGGGGTGGGCTCATGCATAGCGCGAGTGGCCTCCGGAGATATCGATATGGCTGCCCGTCGTGTAGGAAGCGAGGGGGGAAGCAAGGAACAGGATCGCGCGCGCGGCTTCGGTCGGAAGCCCCAGGCGACCCAGCGGGATGTGTTTGGTCTTGGCGAGCTGGCCGCTCCAGGCGGCCCAGTCCTGCGACTTGTCTTCGCGCGCCTCGAAGCGGCGGCGCCACTGGCCCGACTCGACCAGGCCGATCAGGATGCCGTTGACGCGCACGCCCTGCGGCGCGAACTCGGTCGCCATCGAGCGCACCAGGTTCAGCAGGCCCGCGCGCGCGGCCGAGGTCGCGACCATGTGCGGCTCGGGCTGGCGCGCCAGCAGCGAGTTGGCGCAGACGATGGCGGCGTCGCCGAGCACGGCGCGCTGCGCCGCGAGCTGCGGCAGGAAGGCGCGCGTGGGATGGATCACCGAGAAGAACTTCAGGTGCAGCTCCTGCGTCCACGCCTCGTCGTCGGTGTCGGCGAAGGTCGAGACCCGGCCCTGCCCCGCGTTGTTGACGAGCATCGACGCCGGGCCGAGCGCGGCCTCGCTGGCGGCCGCGAAGGCGCGTACCGCGGCGGCATCGAGCACGTCGCAGGGCTGCGCGAACAACCGCGCCGCGGGAAAGCGCGCGCGCAGGCCGGCCACGGCGCCATCGAGCCGCTCGGCATTGCGGCCGCACAGCGCGACCGCGGCGCCGCAGGCCAGCAGCAGCTCGACCGTGGCCAGGCCGATGCCCGACGACCCGCCCGTGACCACGGCCACGCGGCCGGCCAGCGCATCGGCGGCGAAGAAGAACGAGGAGGAGGAAGAAGAAGCAGCCATGGGTCTCAGGCGCTGCGCAGCGGCACCACCTTGGCGGCGCGCGCGGGCGAGTAGTTGAGCAGGCCCGAGATCTCGTCGGCCGTGCCGCGCACGCGCTGCACCATCTCGTCCATGCGGTTCTCGTCGATGTGGCCCGAGGTGATGGTGGCGCCCAGCGCCGCCACGATGTGGCCGCCGTGGTCGCGCACCGGCGCGGCGATGGTCGAGATGTTCGATTCGAAGAAGCCTTCGCCGAGCACGTAACCGCGCTGGCGGTCGGCCTGCACCATGTCGAACAGCTCGTTGACGGTCTTCGGCGTGCTCGGCGAGAAGGTCTCGAGCTTGTCCTCGGGATAGAGGGCGCGCAGCTGCGGCAGGGTCAGGTCTTCCAGCAGGATGCGGCCCAGCACCGTGGCATGGGCCGGCAGCCGCGTGCCCACGGTGACCGAGCTCGCGAAGGGCGTGGGCGGCGCGACCTTGGCGACGTAGACGATCGAGCGGCCGTCGCGCACCACCAGGTTGCAGGGCGTGCGCAGTTCCTCGCAGAGGCGGTTGAGCAGCGGCGTGCCGAGCTGCGTGAGCTCGAGCGAGGCCAGGTATTCGAAGCCCAGGCGCAGCACGGCCAGGCCCAGGCGGTAGTCGCGCCCGCCCTCGGCGCGCTCGAGGAAGCCCATGTTCTCGAGCGTGGTGAGCAGGCGGAACACGGTCGAGCGCGGCAGGTCGAAGCGGCGCGCCAGCTCGGGCGCCGAGAGCGTGCGGCTCTCGCGGCTGAACTCGCACAGCACGCGCAGTCCGCGCTCGAGCGCGGGCACGTTGTAGCGGTCCGCGCCTTCGTCCATCGCGTCGTTGTCGTTGGTGGCCATGTCTCTTGATTTCCTTCGTTGGATAGGGGTGATGGCGCTCAGTGCGCGAGCGATTCGCGCAGCAGCGCGGCGACGGCCCGCGGTTGCTCCACGTAGCCGGCGTGGCCCGCATCGTCCACCAATTCGAGCGCCACGCCGCAGCGCCGCGCCACTTCCTCGCAGGCCGCGGGCGGCGTGACCGCATCGAGCGCGCCGCAGGCCACGCGCACCGGCATCGGCGGCGGCAGCTCGGCCAGCAGGTCGGCGTTGCACAGCAGCTCGACGGCCTGGCGGTAGCCGCGGTCGTTCAGGCGCGCCATGTTCCAGCGCACCCATTGGCGCGCGGACTCGCTGGCCTGGTCCGACACCAGCCGGCCCGCGCGCTGCGCGGCCATGCCGGCGATGCCGAGCTGGTCGAGCGTGGCGAGCCGCTCGGCGCGGACCTTGGCGCGCGCTGGCTCGCGCTGCGCGGCGCCGTAGCCGATCGCGGGGCTGACCAGCAGCAGCCGGCGGATGCGCGCATCGCGGCGCGCGGTCGCGGCGGCGACGATCGCGCCGAGCGAATGGCCGAGCAGCACGCAGGACTCGATGCGCAGCGCATCGAGCAAGGCGCCCAGGCGCGCCGCGTAGTCGGCGGCCGCCGGTGCATCGGCCTCGAGCGACGTCGATGCGCCGTAGCCCGGTGCGTCCCAGGCGATCAGGCGCGCCTCGGGTGCGAGCAGTTCGGCGACCTCGAGCCACGAGGCCGCGCCCGAGCCGATGCCATGCAGGCAGACGATCGCCGGGCCCTGCCCGCGTTCGCGCACCGACACCACGGCACCGCCCGCGACCGCGACCTCGCGGGCCGCGAAGCGCGCATCTAGCCGCGCCAGCTCGGAAGCGGGCGGCATCGAGGCCTGGATGTCGGTGCTCTGCATGGCCGCCGTGCTCAACGCTTGATTTTGGCCAGCGGGTGGTCGGCCGGATAGGTCGGCGTCACCGGCTTCTTGGCGCCGAGCATCACGCACATCAGCGCGTCCTCGTCGCCGATGTTGATCTCCTCGCGGTAGACGCCGGGCGGCACCGAGATCAGGTCGCGGTCGGTCATGATGGTCTCGAAGCGCTCGCCGTCCTTCTCGATCACCACCTTGAGCTTGCCGCGGATCAGGAAGAACACTTCCTCCACGTCGGTGTGCAGGTGCGGCGGGCCTTCGTGGCCGGCCGGGATCACCATGGTCGAGAAGGTGAAGTGCTCGGCCGGCACGGTGTTGACGTCCTTCGCGACGCCGGTGCCGCCCGTGCCCACGTAGCGCATCTGGGCGCGGCGGAACTTGGGATCGAAGTCGGCCTGGAACTTCAGCGCGTCCCAGTCGTACTTGCGGGTCGAATAGCGCGCGATGCGGCTGTCCATCCACTCGGCGAGGCTGCTGCCTGCGGGCTGCGCCAGGCTGTTGCTGCCGGCATCGTTGATCTTTTGCTGTTCGGACAGATCGCTCATGGTGTGGGACTCCTGGGTCGAAGAGGAAGGGATTCAGTGCATCGCGAAGCCGCCGTTCACGGCCAGCAACTGGCCGGTCACGAAGCGCGCGAGGCCGGAGAGCAGGAACACGGTGGCGCCGCAGACGTCGGCCGCCTGCTGTTCACGCGGGATGGCGCGGCCCTCGAGGTATTTCTGGTGGCGCGCCATCGGCACGTACTCGGTGGCCTCGACCAGCGTGAGGCCGGGCGCCACGGCGTTGACGGTGATGCCGTCGCCGCCCCATTCGCGCGCCAGCGAGCGCGTCATGGAGATCACCGCGCCCTTGCTCGAGGCATAGGCCAGCAGGTTGGGCGCGCCCCACAGCGCGGTGTCGGAGGCGAGGTTGACGACGGCGCCGCGGCCGCTCTCGGCCAGCGCCGCGCGGCAGGCACGGCCCATGAGCCAGCTGCCGCGCACGTTGACGGCCATCACGCGGTCCCACATGTCGATCTCGAGCTGGTGCGCGTCGCGGCCGCCCGAGTTGGTGATGGCGGCGTTGTTGACCAGGCCGTCGAGCCCGCCGAGCAGCCGGATCGCCTCGGCGGCACCGGCCTCGATCGAGGCGGGGTCCGCGAGGTCGATGGCCAGCGCATGCGCCTGGCGGCCGGCGTCGCGCAGCGCCTTCGCTTCGGTCTCGGCCTGCTCGCCGAGGATGTCGGCCAGCACCACGCCGGCACCGGCCGCGGCGATGCACTGCGCGAACGCGAGGCCGAGGCCGCGCGCGCCGCCGGTGACGAGCACGCGGCGGCCGGCCAGCAGGTTGGCCGGCAGTTCGGCCAGCAGCGCCTGCAGGCTGGCGGGATCGGCGGTGGTCTTGAGTTCGGTCATGGCGGGTTCAGTCGGCCTGGATGCCGAGCTCCTTGATGACCTTGCCGAAGCGCGCGTAGTCGGCGGCATTGGTCTTGCCGAGCACCTCGGCCTCGCCGCCCACCGGCGTGGTGCCGAGCACGGCCATGCGCGAGACGATCTCGGGCATGCGGAGGATCTCGTTGAAATGGCCGTTGAGCGTCTTCACGATCTCCGGCGGCAGGTTGCGCGGGCCCCAGAGGCCGTTCCAGGCCGTCAC
Source organism: Variovorax sp. PDC80 (assembly GCF_900115375.1). Classification (NCBI taxonomy): domain Bacteria; kingdom Pseudomonadati; phylum Pseudomonadota; class Betaproteobacteria; order Burkholderiales; family Comamonadaceae; genus Variovorax; species Variovorax sp. PDC80. Next base: position 250,817 of record NZ_FOWG01000005.1, read on the forward strand.
CTCGACGTCCTTGTAGCCCTGCTCCGCCAGCGTGGGCACGTTGGGCGCGAGCGGCGTGCGCTGGGCCGAGGCCACGGCCAGCGCGCGCAGCTTGCCGTTGGCGAAGTACGGCGCCACCGGGCCCAGCGTGATGAAGGTGACGGGCACGTGGCCGCCGAGCACGTCGTTGACCGCCGGCGCCACGCCCTTGTAGGGCACGTGCGCGAGGCTGGCGCCCGAGGCGCGCGCGAACATCTCGCCGAGGATGTGCATCGGCGAGCCGCTGCCCGGGCTCGCGTAGCCGAGCGGTTTGCCGGGCTTGGCCGCGGCCACCGCGTCCTTCAGGCTCGCGAAGCCGCTGCCGGCGCCAGCCACCAGGAACAGCGGCTGGCTGCCGGTCTGCACGATCGGCGTGAAGCCCGCGAGCACGTCGTAGCCCGAGGTGCCGCCGGTCTTGAGCACCAGCTGCGCGATCGAGAAGGTGCTGGGCGCGAGCAGCAGCGTGTAGCCGTCGGGCGCGGCCTTCGACACGAAGGCGCTGCCGATGATGCCGCTGGCGCCGGGCCGGTTGTCGACCAGCACCGGCTGGCCGACGCGCGTGGCGAGCTTCTCGGCGAACAGCCGCGCGAGCGCGTCGGTGTCGCCGCCGGCCGGGTAGGCGACCACCAGCGTGATCGGCTTGGCCGGATAGGCATCGGCCCAGGCGGACCCGGTGGCGCTGGCGGCGGCCGCGCAGACGGCGGCGGCAAGGGCGTGGCGGCGAGTGAAGGGCATGGATTCGTGGGTCCGGGTGGATCGTTGTTTGTTTCACTAACGAAACAACGATTTATTAATGGAACGCCACGAAGGATAACGATCAGGACAACTTCATATCTAAGTAGAAACCCTAGTCAACAAATCTCGAAAAAGTCACGGCCTCACGCCGTCAACCGAGCGTCGCCATTCCGGCTTCCTCGGCGCAGCACGCCAGTGCCTGGCGCAGCACGGTGTCGAGCCGCCGCAGCGACAGATCGCTGCGGCGCGCCACCTCCTCGCGGGTCATCTCGTCGACGCGCAGTGCCATGAACACGGCGCGGTGGCGCTGCGGCAGCCGCCGCATCGCGCGGTCCACCGCATGCAGCGCGCTGCGCGCCTCGGCGATCGCGCAGGGGCCCGGCGCGTGGTCGACCAGCGCCTCGAGCTCGGTGTCGGCGGCGTATTGCCACGAGCGGTTGCCGCGCATGCGGTCCATCGCCACGTTGCACGCGACGCGGTAGACATAGGCCTCGGGGTTCTGCACCGACGCGACCGGGGTCTCGCCCAGGCGCAGCCAGGCGTCGTGCAGGCACTCGCTGGCGAGGTCGGGGCACCGCAGCTGGCGCACCAGGCGCTGGTGCAGGCGCCGGTAGTTCGCGGCCAGCCAGGCCTGCAGCGCCCACTGGCGCTGCGCCTCGTCGAGCGGCTCGTTCGCCGCCTCGTGCGCAGCGGACAGGTCAAGATCGTGGAGCGCATTCGACGCCATGGCGGATCTCCCTCTTCGGTCGTGGATGGTTCGCGCAGCGCCGTGCCCGCCCGCTCCCGTCCTGCACGCGTGCAGGCGGGAGACCGGGCGGCGCGGCCGCGCGGTGCTCGGCTCAGCGGTCCTGGCGCAACTGGCCGCGTTGCTCGCGGGTCAGGCGGGCCAGTTGCCCGGCATCGAAGTCCTGGCCCACGCCCACGATCTGCACCGGGCTGGCCGGGTCGTAGGGAACGCCGCGCGACTGCAGGCCGGTGCGGCGCGGCTCGGGCGGCCTGCCATCCTCGCCGGGCTCGTTGCCGAAGCCGAGCACGCGCACCGTGAACACCGAGGGCAGCGCCTGGCGCTGCGCCGTGCGCTCGCGCTGCAGCACGTTCTGCGCGGCGGCGGCCGCCTGCGAGGTGGCCGCGCTGGCATTGGTCAGCGCGCTCACGTTCACCGCCGCCAGCACCGGGATGCCCGCCGACTCGCCCTTGACCGCGATGTTGGCCGCGTTGACCACCTGCAGCGCCGCGAGATTCACGTTGCCCGACACGCGGATGCCCGCCTCCCCCGCATCGATGGTGCCCAGCGGCGCGATCAGGTCGATGTCGCCCGCGGGCACCTCGGGGATCGGCGCCAGCGTGGCGATGCCGGCGCCGGTGCTCGGCACGTTCGAGGACAGCGTCACGTTGCCCCAGGCGTCGTACTCGCGCTTGGGCGGCGTGTAGACCACGGTGGTCTTCGAGCCGCGGCCCGCGTTGATGTCGCCCTCGGCCGACCAGCCCAGGATGTGGCCGCCGAAGGTGGTCATGATGCGGCTCTGCCCGAGCAGGATGCTGCCCAGCGCATAGGTCGAGATGTCGCCGCGGCCCTGCGTGATGACGCCCGGCGTGACCCGGCCCCTGGCCACGGGCGCGTCGCCCTCGATGCCGAACACCTGCGCGCCGCCCGGAGTTAGCAGCTGGATGTCGCCGCCGAACAGCGTGTTGATGCCGGCGGAACCGTACATGGTGATGTCGCCGCGGTAGCTCAGCGCGCCGCCCGCGGCATCGGTGGAGGGGAACAGCGCCGCGATGGCATTGCGCCCGCGCAGGTAGCTGCCGAAGCGCACGCCGTCGGCGTCGTTGTACTCGCGCCCGCCGGCCTTCAGTTCGGCGAAATACACCTGGCGCGCGAACACGCGCTGCTGCGCGGGCGGCAGGGCCTCGAAGAAGGCCCGCGCATCGGCCGCCGTGCCGGCGAAGCCGAAGCCGTTGGCCGGATCGGCCAGCCATGCGAGCAGCTCGGCCTCGTAGGTCTTGACGACCTTGCCGGGCTGGTCGGCCAGCGAGGTGCCCGACTGCGCGCGGTTGGCCGCATCGAGATAGCGCGCGAGGAAGCCCGCATAGTCCGCGCCCTGCGCGCCGGTGCCGGCCGTCATCGCGATGCGCGCGCCCGGCCGCTTGTCGCCCGGCGTCGCCGAGCCCAGGCTGGCGATGGCGGCACGGTCCTCCATCACGATGTTGCGGCCCGCGCCGAGCTCCAGCGTGCCGGGGCCGGCCACGTAGAAGCTGCTGTAGAGGATGTCGCGGCCGGCGACCACGCGCGACACGTCCTGCGCATGGCCGTGGATCGCCAGGTTGCCGCTCGAGGTCGCCGCGTTGTCCAGGCTCACCAGCGTCGACTGGCCGGGCGCGGTGCCCGCGCCCACGATGTCGCGTCCGGCCATGACCCAGCTCGGTGCGGCGGCTTCGTACCAGGTGCTGCCATCCTCGCGCGCCAGGATCTCGCCGCTGCGCAGGCCCACCACGTCGCCGGCCAGCGCATAGAAGCGCGCCGGCGTGCGCGGCGCATCGCCGCTCGTGCCCGCATAGGTCTCGGGGACGAAGGCGAACAGGCGGAACGGGTCGGTGCGCGCCGTCATCCTCAGCCCCTCGGTGCCGAGATTGCTGGCCACGCGCGCATTGCCGCTGAAGCCGGCGAAGGCAGGGTTCAGCGGGCCGGGCATCGCCGCCGGGTCGGCGCCAGACTGGTTGATGGGATAGCTGCCCAGATACAGCGAATCGCCGGCCAGCAGTTCCAGCTGGCCGCTGCGCGACGGGGCCAGCAGCAGCGAGGTGCGCGAGGCGAAGTCGTTGACGCTGTCGCTCGCCGCGTTCGCGGCCGCGCCGCTGAAGATGCTGCCGCCCGCGGCCGTCGCGCGCAGGATGGCCGGGTAGACGAAGCGGTAGTCGCTGGCCGAGGCGTTGACGCTGGCGGTCAGCGACGAGCTCGTCGCCTCGCTCATCTGGGTGCTCGGCGTCAGGCTGCCGCCGGCCGAGAACAGGTCGATGGCGGTGCGCCCGGTCCACAGCGAGAACCAGCTGAGCCCGCCGCCGCCGTAGGCGCTGGTGCCGACGCTGAAGGGCGAGCTGTTCAGCATCCGCACGCGGCCCGGGTCGGCCGCCGCGCCCACCACCAGGTCGCCCAGCGTGTCGATGCGCACGGCCGAGTCGCCGGGCACCAGCACCAGGCCACCGGTCGCCTCGGCACGGTTCGCGCTGAAGGGATCGAAGGCGCGCGGGTCCTTCAGGTCGCGGCCGCCCAGGATCATGCCGCCGACCGAGGCCGCGCTCAGCTGCGTGGCGCCGCGCAGGTTGACCAGCGCGCCCTGCAGGTCGTGGTTCGGAACGAAGGTGCTGTTGGCGTTGCCGCGCGCCAGCTGCGAGCTGTTGATGCCGCCGCCGATGCGCATGTCGATGTCGCCACCGCCCGTGAGCACCAGGCTGCCGTCGTCGGCCACGCGGCCGGTGCTGCCGACCGCGACCACCAGGCCCTGGCTGCGGGTCGTGCCCTTGCGCTCGAGCATGCCGGCATCACCGCCGGTGAGGATCTGCACATTGCCGCCGCCCAGCGTGCCGAAGCCGGTGAAGCCCACCAACGACGGCTTCGGGTCGGCGCCCAGCACGCCCGCCGGGTTCACCGCGTAGCTGCCGAAGTTGATCCACCACGCCGTCGGCAATTGCGCGCTGCCGTCGCCCTGCCGCCAGAGCCAGTTGCCCACGCCCACGCTGGCCTGCTGCACCACGTCGCTGGTGGACGCGGACAGCATGTCGCTCGTGAGGTTGCCGCCCGCGCGCACCGTGAGGTTGCCGCCGGCTTCGGGGAACCACGCCTGGTAGACGCGACCGTCACCGGCCACCAGCGATTCGTACTCGGTGCCACCCGCGCCGAGCACGCTGCTCGCGCCCGGCGCGTTGCCGCGTGCCCGGTTGAAGCGGCCGTCGACACCTGCCGACGGCGTGCCGGCCGTATAGATGCCGTAGAGCGAGCGCACGTCCACGTCGCCCGAGGCGATGAGGTCGAGGTCGCCGGTGCCGGTGCGCACCATGCTGAGGCCCTGGCCGTGCGCGGCGATCACGTTGGTGGCCGAGCCGTAGTCGATGCAGGAGCCGGCGATGATGTCGCACAGCACCAGGTACTCGTCGGGAACGGTGGTGCCGGCGGGCTCGCCGAAGACGTTGTCCGGCGCCCACACGATGCCGGTCTTGCTGACGCAGTCGGACGGGTCGATGATCGGACACAGCCCCTCCTCCTCCTTGGTCACCGGCTGTCCCGCGGGCATGCCCCAGTTGTTGTTCTCCGCCCAGACCAGCGTGCCGCCGCCCTTGGTGACGGTGGCACCGTAATGCGTGTCGGCCAGGCGCAGGCTGCCGGTGTTCGCCAGCGCGATGCGGGTGTCGGCCGCGCCCAGGTCGGCGCCGGCCACCAGCCGCACCGCCCATGACTCGCTGCCCGCCGGCAGCATCGGCGCCAGCGCCCAATTGCGCCCGCGCGTGCCGTCGCTGTCGGGGCGCAGCTCGATGTAGCCGACGCCGTTTTCGAGCACCACCCGCGTGGTCGACGGAATCAGCGCGCCGCGTCCCAGTTCGAGCGCACCGCGCAGCAGCACGGTGTTGCGAACGACGTCGTTCTCGTAGGCCACCGGCAGCGGCACGCCCTTGGGCCATCGCATGTCGCGCAGCGCGGTGCCGCTCGGCAGCGGCGTGCCGGCGCCCAGTTGCGTGCCGGCCGGCAGCGTGACGGCGTCCTTCAGCAAGGTGCCGCGCGCATGCAGCAGCGTGCCCGCCGCGTCGCGCACATCGGCGGCCAGCACGGTGCCGGCGGCCAGCGAGAGCGGCTGCGCCAGCGTCGCGACAGCGGGCAGGCGCACGGCCGCGCCCAGCGTCAGCGCCTGGATCGGCAGGTCGTAGTTCAGCGTCGCACCCGACGGGAACGCCGTGCCCTCGGCCAGGCGGACGCCGCCGATGGGCAGCACGAGGTCGCCGTTGTAGGGCTGCACGCCCGGCACAAGCGCCCAGCCGTTCTCGTCGGGCGTGAGCGGCGGCGGCGCGAAGCCGTCGTTGATGCTGCCGTAGACGTCCATGTTTCCCGCCGCGCGCAGCACCAGGCTGCCCGCTTCGCCCGAGCCGTAGACGCCGGTCTTCTGCGTGCGCGGGTTCAGGCTGGCATAGCGGTAGCCCGACAGGTCGAGGTCGCCCTGCACCACCAGGTCCTTGTCGGTCACGATCTCCACGCCGGGGCGCAGGTGCAGCGCGTCGGCATAGGTGGCGTTGTTGAGGCCGGCGAGCTTGCCGTGCAGCAGCGCGCCGTTGGCGAGCGCGGCGTCGATGAACTTCGTGCTCTGCGCGTGCTTCTGGTCCAGGTAGGCCTGCGTGATCTCGCGGTACGGACGGCCGCTCACCGAGTCCAGCCCGTCCTTGATGACGGCCGCCGGATCGCTGTCGTCGTAGCGCCAGACGGCGTTGAGCGCGATGGAACGCGCGCCCTCGATGTCCAGGCGGCCGCTGGCGTCGATGCGGATGTCGCCGCTGGTCTCGCCGGTGCGCGCCGCATTCAGTTCGAGCGTGCCGCGCTGCTGCCCGTCGTGCTGGCCGGGCTGGCTGCCGACAGCGGCGTCGGTGCCGTGGCGCAGGTCGATGCGCGCGCCGCCGGCCAGCGTGAGCGTGCCCTGGCTGCCATCGAGCTCGACGATGGCGCGGTTGGGCGCGTCGATGATCCGGCCGCGGCTGTCCACGCGCAGCACCGTGCCGTGCGCATCGAGCACGGCGCTGCCGCCGAGGGTCAGGCCGTTCCTGCCCGCCAGCCGGATGCTGCCCACGCGCTCGCCGCTGGCATCGATGGTGCCGCGCACCGTGAGGCTGCCGTTGTCGACGGAGACGTTGACCTCGCCGGCCTTCAGGCCGTCGCCGATGACGAGGTCGCCCTGCTTGAGCTGGAAGCTGCGGTTGCCGAACACCGCGCCGTCGTTCAGGCGCCGGTTGAGGGCCGCGAACTGCTCGTCCAGCGTACCGGCATCGCCCAGGCGCTGCGCGCGGATGTCCACGCTGCCGGCCTTGAACGGCACCAGGGTGCCGCCGGCGTCGTAGTGGCGGCCGCTGGCGCCGAGGATGCGGCCCTGCAGGTCCACCGTGCCGGCCGCCGCGCCGAGCGCCACGGCCGAGAGCATGCCGGCGCGGTTCTGCTGCGCCGACAGGTCGATGCTGGCGCCCGCCGCCTGGCGGATGCTGCCGGCGCGGCTTTCGAGGGCGACGTCGCCGCCCCAGCTGTACTTGTCGACGTCGTTGAAGGCCAGCCTGCGGCCGCCCACGTCGATCAGCGCGCCATCGGCCAGCGTGATGTCGTCCTGGGCCGTCAGCGTCAGCTTGCCGCTGGGCAGCACGATGGCCGAAGCCAGCGCGATGGTGCGCGCGTCGAACGCGAGGTTGGCGCCCAGTGCCTGGATGCCCTGGGCCGCCGCCGCGTCGAGCGCCCGGCCTTCGGGCGCGCCGATGCGCAAGCCCTCGCCCGCGGTGATGCGCAGGACCGCGCCGGCCTCGCCGGTGATCAGCGGCGTCGAGATCTCCAGGTCGCCGCCGCTGTAGGCGTAGCCCTTGCCCTCCTCGTAGGTGCCCTGGCTGCGGTAGACCGCGAGGCTGCCCTTGCGGCCCGCGCTCAGCCGCTCGCTGGCGGTCAGCTTCACGGTGGAGAAGCCCAGCGCGAGGCGGGCCTCGTCGTCCTGCCCGTTCGCCACCGTGTGCGGCGCGTCGCCGAGCTCGATGCGCGCGGCCTGGATGTCGAGCGTGCCGCTGCCCGTGCCCGCGCCGCCGGCGATGACCATGCCGGGCGCCTGGGTGGCGCCGCTCCAGACCAGGTTCTGCGTCCGGATGGTCGCCACGTCGCCCGCCGCGCCGGCGCCATGGATGGCGGGCGTGGCGAGCACCAGCGTGTCGAGCCGCGACCTGCCCGTGACCGGGTCGATGGTGTCGAGCGTGACGTTGCCGTAGAAGTTGATGGCGTCGCGCACCGTGAGCGTGAGCGACTCGAGCGCGGGCGCGCCGCTGCCGGTGTCGCCGTTCAGCAGCCGCTGCAGCAGGTCCTGCGTGAGCGTGAGGCCGCTGGCGAGCACGCCGCGCGCCTGCGCATCGGCCAGCGAGTCCGAGGAGCCCGCGTTCACCGCGCCCACCGCCAGCGCGAGGTGGCGCGTGCCGTAGCGGGTCGCGTCGCCCAGTTCGAAGGCGCCGTTGGTAGCCACCGTCAGCGTGCCCTCGGAATAGAGGGTGCTGGCGCGGTCGCAGGACGGCAGCGCGCAGGTGCCCAGCCGCACCGAGCCCGCGCCGCCGACGCTGGGCGCCAGCGGTGCCAGCACGTCGAGCCGCCCGTTCGAGACCGCCAGCAGGCTGGTGGTGCCGGGCTGGTAGGCGAAGCCCGTCGACGCGTCGTAGATCGCATCGCCCTGCCCCAGCGTCGAGATGCCGGCGCCGGCTTCCACCGCCACGTCGCGCGCGGCGAGAAAGACCTCGGGGGCGCTCAGCGAAGCCCCGGCGCGCAGCGTCACGAGGCCGGACGGCGCGCTGAACGTGACGAAGCGCCCCCGCTGGCCGTAGACCACCGTCGGCGTGGCACCGATCACCAGCCGGCCGGCATCGAGCGCGTCGAGCGTGTCCGAACGCACCGACGCGCCGTCGAAGCCCGCCGTGTGCCGCTGCCCCGCGCCCAGCACCTCGAGGTGGCCGCCGAGCACCAGGGCCGTGCCGCCGCGCCCGCCCTGCGCCGCCTGGAAGCGCGCCAGGCCGTCGAAGCGCAGCGCGACGTCGTCGTTGCCGGAGCTCAGCACGAAGGCCAGCGAGCCGGCATCGGCCGGCAGCACGGCGCGCGGCACGCCCAGGCGCGCGGCATCGGCGCGCACGAAGTCGGCATAGCTGGTTTCGTTGTACTGCGCGTAACTGCGCAGCACGTCGGCCGGCGTCAGGATCAGCTGGCTCGGCAGGCTGTCGCGCAGACCCGTGCCGGCCACCGAGAGCTGGCCGCTGCTCGACCAGGAGCCGTTGCGCATCGCCAGCGGCAACGCGGCGGCGCCGTGGGCACCGGGCGCGCCGTTGAGTTCAACGCGGAAGGCGCCCGGCAGCAGCGCATAGGTCGAGGGCATCAGCGTGTAGGTGCCCGCCGGCAGCCCGGGCACGCCGGCGCCGATGGTGATCTGGCGGCCGAGCGCCGCCTGCGACGCGCCCGCGGCACCGCCGCTCGGGGCCGCCACCGGCTGCACGCCGGGGACGATGGCATAGACCGCGTTGGTCGACAGCGACGGCAGCGAGAAGCGGCCATCGGCACCGATCTGCATCAGCGGATGGAAGCGCGCATCGGTCGAGCCGCCGCGCCCCGCGATGAAGCCGGCGCCCCTGAGTTCGCCGCCGCCCGAAAGGTCGAGCAGCGCGCCGGCCTGCACGTCGACGAGTTCGGCGCCCAGGCGGATGCCGGCCCCGCTGCCAGCGCCCTTGAGCGCCACCGTCCGGCCGTCGTACTGGTAGCCGATGCCGTCGGTGGTGCCGCCGTAGGGCATCGCCAGCCCGGCGGCGCTGACCGAGGTGATGCTGTCCGGCAGCAGCGCCACGCGCCGGGTGCCCTGCCCCAGCTCGGAACCCAGCGTGATGTTGCCGAGCGGCGCGCGGATCGTGCCGCCCTGCTCGATCACGGCGGCGCCGAATTCCAGCGAGCCGAAGGCCGAGTACGGAACGCCGGCCGGCGCTTCGCCGCGGCGCTCGATGCGCAGCACGCTGCCGGGGTCGTAGTAGGTCCGCAGCAGCACCGGGTCCATGCGGTAGCCCGCCTGGACCTGCGCGCTGGCGCCGGTCTCGGGCGAGAGCTGGGCGGCGGCGAACGTGAGGCCGCCACGCGTCCACAGGCGCGAGAGCGCGCTGCCGTCGTTGGGGGCGAGGAAGCGGATCTCGCCGTCGCTCGCCAGCGTCACGTCCGAAAAGCCACGCCGCACGACCGGCACCGGCGTGAACTCGGTCTGCTGCGCATAGCGGCCTTCGGTGCCGAAGGAGATGCTGTTGCCCAGTTCGAGCAAGCGGCCGGCCTGCACCGAGAACGCGGCCTCGGAATCCAGCGGCGTCATGCCATGCAGCATGCGTGGGCGCAGCACGCCGTTGTCGGCGTGGTAGAGCCCCGTGCCCGAGAGCTTCACGTAGGGTGCAGCCAGTTGCACGCGGGCCGTGTCGCTCGATGACTCGGCCAGCGTGAGCGAGCTCGCATAGAGCGACAGGCTCCGGCCCAGGCGCAGGCTCACGTCGCCCTCGAAGGACAGCTGGCCGTTGGCCAGCAGCGTGAGCTGGTCGAAGCCGCCGGCACTCAGCCGGTCGACCGAGATGCGGGTCTTGCCGTAGCGCAGCGCGGGGTCTGCCTGGCCCGGCGCGAGGCCGTCCGGCAGCAGGGAGTCGGCCGTCTGCGCCACGATCAGTTCGCGCGGGACGATGGCCTCCTGCTGCGCCCGGTCGGTGCCGGTGGCGTCGTACAGCGGCGATTCGAGCGCGATGTCCAGCGCGCCGCCGGCCGCGCCTGCGCCACCGGCCGCCGCGCGCAGCGAGCCGTCAATGTGCAGGCCGAGGAAGGAACTCAGCGAGATGCGCCCGCCGTCGCTGGCGACGCGGGTGCGCCCCATGCCCGGCAGGTCGAGCACCGCCTGCGCGCCCGAGGCATCAAGCCGGGCGCCCGGCCGCACGATCACGTAGGCATCGGCCGAGGTGGCGACGGCCCGGTCGTGGTCGATCTCGCCGCCGATCGTGATGCGGCCGCCGCCATCCACGACGCCGTAGCTGCGCCCCTGCACGTCGGTGGCCGTGTGCGCGCGGCCCGACACGTCGAGCACGGCGTTGTCGCCGATCCAGATCGAGCGCTCGTGCACCTTGCCGTCGACCTCCGTGGTCGACACGGCCGGATCGACGAAGCCATGCTGCTGTTGGCGCACGTCGATGCTGCCGCCGTGCGCGACCAGCACGGCGTCGATGGTGATCTGGCCGGCGCCGCGCAGCGCGATGGCCTGCCCGGGGTCGACCTCGATGCGCGCGCCGCGCCCCACGGTCAGCGGGCTGGCCGCCGGATCGATCTCGGTCAGCAGGTTGCGCCCGGCCTGCAGGCCGAGGCTCGCGCCCTTGCGCTGCAGCAGCACGCCGTTCGCGGCGTCCTCCTGGTAGAGCGGCGGGGTCCACAGCTCGAGGGCCCGCGCCGTGCCGCTGGCGGTCGCCACGTGGCGCGCGTCGTCCCGCAAGCGCAGCACGGGCATGGTCACGTCGACCTGCGTGCCCTCGGCCACGCTCAGGCCTTCGCTGCCGGCGATCTCGTAGGCGGAGAAGCCCTTGTCGAAAAAGCCGCCGCCCAGCACCAGGGTGCCCGGGCCGGCATCGGACGGCCGGTCGGACACCAGCACCCTGGCGGCCTCCAGCGCCAGCGTGCCGCCGCCCGCGACCCCGTGGCCGCGCAGCTGCGCCTCGGGATCGAGCTGGAGCGTGGCGGTGGGCGTGGTGGCGGCCAAGGTCACGCTGCCGCCCTTGCCGCCCAGCGCCTTGCCGCCCGTGCGCATCACGGCGCCGGACGACACGTCGATGACGCTCGCGCGCCGCAGCGCCACGTCGCCGCTGCCGCGGATCGACACGCTGCCGCCGTTGGCGTAAGCGAGGTCCTGCGCGGACGGGTCGAGCTCGAGGTTGCGCCACAGGCCGCTCGCGTCCAGCTTCACGCCCTCGGCCAGCGTCACGTCGCCGACCGCCGTCGCGGTGTTCACGAGGGTGTCGACACGGCCGCTCGCGCCCAGCTGCGACAGCACGTTGCCCAGCACGATGCTGCCGCCGCGCGCCGTCAGGTGGGCCTGCACCGCGACCTCGTTGCCGTACAGCGTGAGGTTGCCGCCCGCGGCCACCTGCAGCTCGGCATCGACCTCGATCCGGCCGCGCGCGGCGATGCGCACGGCGCCCAGCGCCATGCCGTTGAGCTGCGCGGTGTCCAGCACCAGCTTGTCGCGGCGTTCGGCCGGCAGTGCCGTGCCCAGGTCCAGCCCGGCCGCGATGCGCTCGCTCGTCGCGCCCAGTTCGACCCGCTCCAGCGTGGCACTGAGCACGTGGCTCACCTTGCCCGTGCTGCGGTCGAACATGGGCACATAGCCGCCGATGACCAGTTGGCCGCGCCGGGAGGCCGCGTCGTGCGACTGGTCGTAGCCATCGAGCCCCGCCTGCGGGGCCTGGGTCTGGCGCGCGCCCTGGAAGGCTTCGCTGACGATGTCGCCCTCGAGCACCGCCGCGGCGGTGGAGACGACCAGCGTGCCGGCGTCGCGCCCGACCGTGTAGCCGTTCTCCAGCCGCTTCTGCGGGCCGATCAGCGGGTTGTAGAAGAAGCCGGTGGTCTTGTCGCCCCAGCGCTTGTGCGCGTCCTCGAAGCCGCGGTAGAGCCCCTCGTAGCGCTGGTCGCCCGGCGCCTTCGACACTTCGTGGAGGCGGCCGTCCGCGCCTTTGAGCCAGGTCTGGCGGATGAAGCCGGTCTGCACGTCGAGCGTGCCGCCCGAGAGGTTGATGCGCGAGCCGCCCTGCGTCACGAGCTCCGCGCCGCCGAAGCTGACGGTGCCGCCCTGCGCCATCCATTCGCCGATGCCATGGCCCTCGGTGCCCAGGTAGCCGCCCACCTCGAGCAGGCCGCCCGCGGTGTACCAGCGGTCGCTGGCGTAGCCGTTGGTGCCCTTGGGCACGAAGACCAGGCTGCGCCGGTCGATCCACACGTCGTTGTTGTTGAGGCTCTTGCCGTCCCGGTTGAGCGGCGCGTCGCGCTGCTCGTTGCCCTGGACGTTGACCTTGAGGTTGTTGCTCTCCATGGCCAGGTTCACGCCAACCGCGCCCGACACGTCGATCTGCGCGCGATCGCGCACCAGCGCACGCCCGGCGGCGGTGACCGCGATCTGGCCGCCCGTGGCGAGCGTCAGGGAGTCGGCCTGGAAGTCGACCGTGCCGCCGCTGGCGATCTCGATGCGCGACTGGTCGCGGCGGTCGGTCACCGCCACGATGTCCTGGTTGGCGACGGGCAGCGCGGGGCCGCGCAGTCCGTCGCGCTGGCTGTCGAGCGCGGTGGCCCGGCCGTCGTCCTCGATCGCCACTGCCGTGACGGCGCCCTGCCCGAGCGCGACCGCGCCGCGCTCGCCCACGGCGGCGAGGTGGACCGTGCCGCGGGTGTTGAGGGTGGTGGTCGCCAGCGCCACGCCGTTCTGCTGCACCTCGCGTCCCGCCATCGTCACGTCGCCCTCGCGCGCGACGATCAGGCCGGTGTTGACGACCTTGCCCGCGAGGCTGTCCGCATTGAATTGCGGCGTGACCTCGTTGCCCTGCGTGGTCGAAGCCTGGTTGCCGCCGGTGCCCGCGCCCTTGCGGATGAGGAAGCTGTCGCCCGCCGCCAGCGCCGCCTGGCCCCGGGGCGTGGCGATGTCGCCGCCGTTGTGCACCTCGCGCCCGAGCAGCAGCACGTAGCCGCCGCCATCGGTCGAGACCGTGGGCGCGCGCGTGGCGATGCGCGCGCCCGGCAGCACCTCGACCGTGCCGCCGGCGTCGGTGAAGCCGGGCGTGCTGCCGTTCGCGTAGATGCCGTTGGCCTTGAACTGCGCATCGGAGATGCGCGCGGCTGCGGCAACCAGGTTGCGTGTGTCGACCTGGCTGCTGCCGCTGAACACCACGCCGTTGCGGTTGGCGATCAGCACCGTGCCCTCGGCCTTGATCTGCCCCTGGATCTGCGAGGGCCGCGCCTGCGGGTCATTGACGCGGTTGAGCACGGCCCAGTCGGCCTGCTGCCTGAATTCGAGCGTGGTGTTGCGCCCGACGTTGAAGCTCTCCCAGTTGAGGATCGCCTTGTCCGCCGTCTGCTGGATCGCGACCTGGGTGCGGCCGTCGGCCTGCCGCGACTGCTCGGGCGCGTTGGCGTTGAGCCAGCCGGCGGTCAGCGAGTTGCCGTCGATCTTCAGGCCGCCTTCGGCCAGGCCGTCGGGCACGCTGCCCCCGTCCCGGAGCGCGGCCTCGCGCGCGGCGGCCTGCGCCGCCTGCTGGGCGGCGATGCCGCGCGCGGCCAGGTTGAGGTTGCCGATGGAACGCTGCAGCTGCGCCTGGGCCTGCTGCTGTTGCGCCTGCGGGCTCGTGAGCATCGACGCGGGCATGCCGTTGGGCAGCCGGCCGGTCTGCACGGCCGTGTTGTGGATCGCGCCCTTGTCCGCGAACCAGACCGGGCTGAATGCGCGCTGCGCCTGCGCCGGGCCGATCAGGCCGCCGGCGGCCAGCGCCCAAGCGATGGCCCGGGCCGTCGGCGCCAGCCTGAAGATCCTGTTGTCCGTGCGTGGGGTTCGACGGTCCCTGGGGCCTTGCCCGCGTGTGCTCATGTGAAGTTCTCGCCCGATCGTTGGTTCGATGTCATCGGGCCGAACCGCCTGTGCCGCTCAGCCCCATGCGCGAAGGACCGCAGGCACCGCCAACGACTCGCGCCAGCGACACAACAGCCCCCCTACGTAGGAGTGACGAGTGGCAGCCGTCGAATGCCGCAAACTTTTTTTGCGCGCTGTTCGCGATGCGCCGGCGCACGCGCTCAGCTCAGGACCAGCAGGCCGCCGGGCAGCGAGCGCGCGCGAAGATCGAAGGCTTCCTGCAGCTGCCAGAGCGCGAGGTCCAGCGAGGCGATGGCAAAGCGTCCGCTCACGGGCTTGTCGCGCGCGGCGTCGTTGAGCAGCAGCACGCGGCCGGGCCGGTAGCGGTCGATCTCCTCCAGCGCGTCGGCCAGCCGGGTCTGCTGGAACACCAGCATGCCCTGGCGCCAGGCCGAGGCGGTGTCCGGGTCGACGCCCGCGATGCCGCTGACGGAAGTGGCGTGGTAGACGGTCTGCTGCCGCGCCTCGAGCTGGCGCACACCCGCCGGATGCTCGACGCGCACGCGGCCTTCGAGGCAGGTGACGCAGACCTTGCCGTCCCAGCGGCGCACCTGGAACGATCCCGACTCGGCCACGCTGCGGCCGGCGCCGGCCACCACCACGAACGCGCCGCGCGTGCCGCGCAGGTCGATCGCGGCTTCGCCGGCGAGCAGGTCCAGCCCGACCATCCGGCCCGCGACCACCTCGCGGCGCACGCTGGTGCGGGTGTTCAGCGTGACGTCCACATCGCCCGGCACCGCGACCGTGCGCTGCTCGCCCGCAGCCGTGTGGTCGTCGGCCTGCCAGGCGTCGGGCCCTTGCCACAGCCCCGGGGGCGCCACCGCCACGACCACGCCGGCCGCCGCCGCGGCACTCACGGCCGCGCCGATGAAGGCCCGGCGCTGCCGCAACGGCACGGCCGGCCGCGGCTCGCGCAGCGTCGCGGCCTCGGGCCGGCGCCGCAGCAGCTCGCGCGCGGGCTCTTCGATCGCATCCCAGCGGCGCTTGACGTCGTGGTACGCGGCGCGATGCGAGGGGCTGGCGCCGATCCAGCGGCGGAAGCGCTGCGCGTCGAGCTCGCGCGCCTCGCCCGAGGTGAGCAGGCGCAGCCAGCGCCATGCCTGGGCTTCCAGGTCGTCGGGCTGGGCGGTTTCGCCGTCCCTGTGGGCAGAGGGCTTCATCGTGTCAGGCCCGCCCGCCCGGCCACGCGGCCGCGCAGCGGGTGCGCGGCCCGTGCCGCGCACGTGGTTTTCGGGGTGTCATGCTGGGTGACGAATGGCGGCGCGAGAACCCGCATCATTTTTTCTCCGCGGCCAGATAGGCATCGAGTCGCTCGTGGACACGCTGGAGCTCGTACTCCACCGTGCGCAGCGAAACGCCCAGCCGCCGGGCGGCTTCGCTCTGCGTCAGGCCCTCGGCATGCACCAGCAGCGCGACGGCGCGGCGGCGCTCCGGCATGCGCTCGAGCAGGGTGAGCACCGCCTCGAGCTCCGAGCGGATTTCGGCGCTGCGTGCCGGACCGGGCGCCGGATCCTCGACCTCCTCGAGCAGTTCGTCGATGTCGTCGCCCGACAGCAGGCGGCTGTTGCGGCGCTGCACGTCCACCGCGATGTTGACCGCCATGCGCGACAGATAGGCGCCGGGGTTCTGGACCGCGCCGTGGTCCTCGCTCCCCTTCAGCCGCAGCCAGGTGTCGTGCAGCGCGTCGCCGGCGTCGTCCGCGTTGCCGAGCTTGCGGGTCAGGCGCTGCTTGAGCGAGGTGTAGTGCTTGCCCAGGTAGTTCAGCAGGACGAGCTGCGTGTCGTCGGCCATCGCTAGCCGCCTCCCCGCCGCGGGCCGCACTGCGGCCCGGTGCCCGCCTCGTCGCGCCGGACCGCCAGCGTGAGCGGCTGGCGGACGATGGCCGCGGGCGGCGGCCGGTCGAGGCGAACGCCGTCCACCGTGCGCAGCAGCGCGGCGTCGCGCTGCGCATCGCCGCTGCCGCCGATCAGCTGCGTGCTGCCCACGCGGCCGTTCGCGTCCAGCTCGAAGCGCAGCAGGGTGTCGTAGGCACCCGGCCGGGTCCGCGCATTGGCGCACAGCGCCTGCCAGACGCGCGACTGCAGCAGTCCGGCGTAGCCCTCGTCGCCGAACAGCGCGGCCCTGCCGCCGCGCGGCGCGCCCGCCTCCTTCAGCACGAAGGTCTGCCCCAGCGCGGAGCTGCGCTTGTCGGCGACCAGGCCGGTGTCCTGCAGCAGGCGTCGCAGCGCGGCTTCCGCCGTCAGGCGGCCGCGCACGGCCGTGGAGGTGCGGGCATCCGCGATGTCGCTGGGAAACAGCGCCGGCTGGCCCGAGATGTCCGCATAGCGGCTCAGCGCGGCATGCAGGGCTTGGGCGGGGATGTCGAAGTCGAAGCGCGGCGCCGCGCTGTCGGATGCGCCGGGAGCGGGCGCCCGGTCGGCCTCACGGACCTGGGGCGGCGGAGCCGCCGCGTCCACGGTCGCCCACGCCGGGCCGCCGAGCCCCCACGACAAGCAGAACGCCACCTCGCGAAAACTCAACCGAAGGGCGTGCGCAGGCACGGGACAGATTCGTCGGGCAAGACGCGGTTCCAAGATGTAAACCGCAATGGTTACATCCGAATGCGACAGGTCCGTTACACCGCCGCGCCGCTCGCACGTGCGGCGGCCGCTCGCGCTCAGCCGCCGTAGCGCGCGACCGTCAGCCCTTCTATGTCGATCGCCGGCGCGCGCCCTCCGACCAGGTCGGCCATCACGCGGCCGGTGCCGGCCGCCATGGTCCAGCCCAGCGTGCCGTGGCCCGTGCTCAGCAGCAGGTTCGGCAGCCGGCAGGCGCCGATCACGGGCGTGCCGTCGGGCGTCATCGGGCGCAGGCCGGTCCAGAAGCTGGCCGTGCCCACGTCGCCGCCGCGCGGGAACAGATCGGTCACCACGTGCTCGAGCGTGTCGCGCCGGCCGGCATCGAGGCGCAGGTCGAAACCCGAGAGCTGGGCCGTGCCGCCGACGCGGATGCGCTCGCCGAGCCGGGTCACGGCGACCTTGAAGGTCTCGTCCATCACGGTGGATTCGGGCGCGCCCGCCGGGTCGGCGATCGGCACCGTGATCGAGAAGCCCTTGACCGGGTACACCGGCAGGTCGATGCCCAGCGGCCTGGCGAGCGCGGGCGAGTAGCTGCCGAGCGCGAGCACGTAGCGGTCGGCCACGAAGCGACCGGCATCGGTGCGCACGGCGGTCACGCCGCCGCCGTCGTGCTCGATGGCCTCGATGTTCACCCCGAAGCGGAAGCTGGCGCCATGGCCCTCGGCCAGCACCGCGAGCGCCTGCGTGAACTTGAAGCAGTCGCCGGTCTCGTCGCCCGGCAGCCGCAGGCCGCCGACGAACTTCTCGCGCACCGCGGCCAGCGCGGGCTCGTACGCCACGCAACCGTCGCGGTCGAGCAGCTGGTAGGGCACGCCCGAGGCCTTCAGCACCTCGACGTCCTTGGCGCTGCCGTCGAGCTGCTGCTGGCTGCGAAACAGCTGCAGCGTGCCCTGCATGCGCTCGTCGTAGGCGATGCCGGTGTCGGCGCGCAGTGCCTTCAGGCAGTCGCGGCTGTATTCGGCCAGCCGCACCATGCGCGCCTTGTTGACCTCGTAGCGCGCCTGCGTGCAGTTGCGCAGCATCGCGAGCCCCCAGCGCCACATGGCCGGATCGAGCATCGGCTTGATGACCAGCGGGCTGTGCTGCATCAGCATCCACTTGACGGCCTTGAGCGGCACGCCGGGCCCGGCCCAGGGCGCCGAATAGCCGGGCGAGACCTCGCCCGCGTTGGCGAAGCTGGTTTCGAGCGCCGGCGCCGGCTGGCGCTCGAGCACCGTCACCTCGTGGCCGTCGCGCGCCAGGTAATACGCCACCGAGGTGCCGATGACACCGCTGCCCAGGACCAGAACCCGCATCGAAGACCTCCCGCTGCCGAAGCCGGCATGCCGCGAGGGTACAGCGGCGCGGCTACAGCTTCAAAGCGTCCTGCAGTTCGGAGGCCGACCAGCGCCGCGGCGAGCGCGGCCAGGCCTCGAGCAGCTCGAGCATGCGCGCGTTGCGCGGTGCCTCCAGGCCGCAGGCCTCGGCCAGCCGCACGATCTCGCCGCTGAGCGCATCGATCTCGGTGCGCCGGCCGAGCGCGAGGTCGTCGGCCATGCTCGAGCGCGCCTTGGCATCGATGCGCAGCATGCGCGCGGCGACGATGCGGAACAGCCAGTCGGGCAGCCGCAGCAGCCCCGGCAGCCGGCGCGGCGGCACGGCCGTGACCTGGGCCGGCGCGATGCCGGCCTGGCGCAGCACGCGCAGGCCCTCGTCCATCAGCGCCGCGAAGCAGCGCCGGTAGCCGCGCTGCATCAGCTGCTCGCGCAGCGGCAGGCCCGACAGCGCATTGACCGGGTTGTTGAGGTTGATCAGCAGCTTGCCCCACTGGATCGGCTGCAGGTCGGCATGCAGGTCGAGTGGCACGCCGGCGCGCTCGAACACGGGCAGCCAGGGCCGCAGCGCCGCGTCGTCGCGCGCCGCGAGCCGGCCCGGCGTGCCGCGGTGGAAAGCACCGGGGCCGAGCTCGGCGACGTTGTAGGGCACCATCGCCGGCACCACGTTGAGCGTGGGACCGGCCTCGGACGCGACCGCCGCATTCGACACGCCGTTCTGCAGCGAGACCACCAGCGTGCCCGCGGGCAGCGCGAAGGCCAGCTCGGCCGCCGCCTCGGCGGTGGCGCCGCTCTTGACGCTGAGCAGCACCAGCGCGGGCTTGATGCCGCTGGGGACGCGGTCGATCAGGTGCAGGCCGGCGGCCGGCAATCGGTGGCTGCGGCCCTCGAGATCGGTCAGCGCCAGGCCCTGCGCGGCCAGCGCCTGCAGGACGCGCGGGCGACCGACGAAGGTGACCGGCACGCCGGCCGCCGCGAGGCTGCCGCCGACGAAGCAGCCGATGGTGCCCGCGCCCATCACGAGGACTTCGCCGGGCACCGTGTCGTTCATCGCGAGGGCGCCGGGATCAGAGGCGTTCGCTCACCCAGGCCTGCACCGACTGCAGCGCCGCGGGCAGCGCCGCGGCATCGGTGCCGCCGGCCATCGCCAGGTCGGGCTTGCCGCCGCCCTTGCCGCCCACCTGCTGGGCCACGAAGTTGACCAGCTCGCCGGCCTTGACCTTGCCCATCGCGTCGGCCGTGACGCCGGCCGCGATCTGCACCTTGGCACCGTCGACCGCGGCCAGCACGATGGCGGCGCTCTTGAGCTTGTCCTTGAGTTTGTCCATGGTGTCGCGCAGCGTCTTGGCATCGGCGCCGTCGAGCTTGGCGGCCAGCACCTTCACGCCCTTGACCTCGATGGCCTGCGCCAGCAGCTCGTCGCCCTTGGAGGAAGCGAGCTTGCCCTTGAGCGAGCCGACCTCGCGCTCGAGCGCGCGGATCTGCTCGAGCACCTGGCCGAGGCGGCCCTGCAGCTCGGCGGCCGGCGCCTTGAGCGTGGCGGCCGCGCTGTGCACGGTGGATTCGAGGTCCTGCAGGTAGGCCAGCGCATTGGCGCCGGTGATGGCTTCCACGCGGCGCACGCCGGCGGCCACGCCGCCTTCGCTCACGATCTTGAACAGGCCGATGTCGCCGGTGCGCGTCACGTGCGTGCCGCCGCAGAGTTCGCGGCTCGAGCCGATGTCGAGCACGCGCACGGTCTCGCCGTACTTCTCGCCGAACAGCATCGTCGCGCCGGTCTTCTGGGCCGATTCCATGTCCATCACGCGCGCCTGCGTGGCGGCGTTGGCGAGGATCTCGGCATTCACGCGCTGCTCGATCTCGAGGATCTGCTCGCGCGTGACCGGTGCGTTGTGCGCGAAGTCGAAGCGCGTCTTGTCGGCATCGACCAGCGAGCCCTTCTGCTGCACATGGCCGCCGAGCACCTCGCGCAGCGCCTTGTGCATCAGGTGGGTGACCGAGTGGTTGCGCATGGTGGCGGCACGGCGCGCGCCATCGACCGCGGCCTTGACGCTGTCGCCGACCTTGAGCGTGCCCTGGGTCTGCGTGCCGTGGTGGCCGTAGACGTCGGCCTTGATCTTGAGCGTGTCTTTGACACCAAATTGCACGCCTTCGGCCGAGATGAAGCCCTGGTCACCAATCTGACCGCCGCTCTCGGCGTAGAACGGAGTGGTGTCGAGCACCACGATGCCCGGTTGGCCTTCCTTGAGTTCCTGGACGGAGGAGCCTTCGAAGTACAAGGCAAGGACCTTCGCGCTTTCTTCCAGATGTTCGTAGCCAGTAAAGACATTGCCAGCACCGGTGTACTCAACCTTGCGCTCTTGTACCCAGTCCCCGCCTTCACGCGACTTCTTCCTCTGCTTCTCCATCTCTTCCCAGAAGCCCGCTTCATCCACGGACACGTTGCGCTCGCGACAGACGTCCTGAGTCAAATCCAACGGGAAGCCGAAGGTGTCATGCAAGGTGAAAGCCAACTCGCCTGAAAGCGTCGTCACACCTTGGTGCAGTTCGCCCTCCAAGATCGCCATGCCGTTGGCAATGGTTCGGAAGAATCCCTCCTCCTCGGCCTTCAATGTCTCTGCGATCTTGGCTTCGTCAACCACCAGCTTGGGGTACGCCTCGCCCATCAACTTCACGAGGTCGGGCACCAGCTTGTGGAAGAAGGGCTTCTTCTGCCCCAGCTTGTAGCCATGGCGGATCGCGCGGCGGATGATGCGCCGCTGCACGTAGCCGCGGCCTTCGTTCGACGGGATCACGCCGTCGGCCACCAGGAAGGCGGTGGCGCGGATGTGGTCGGCGATCACCTTGAGCGAGTTGTTCGCGAGGTCCTTCTCGCCGGTCTCGCGCGCGGCCGCCTTGATCAGCGCGTCGAAGATGTCGATCTCGTAGTTGCTGTGCACGTGCTGCAGGATCGCCGCCAGGCGTTCCAGGCCCATGCCGGTGTCGACGCAGGGCGCGGGCAGCTTGACGACGCTGCCGTCGGGCTGCATGTCGAACTGCATGAACACGTGGTTCCAGATCTCGATGAAGCGGTCGCCGTCTTCCTCGGGGCTGCCCGGGGGGCCGCCGGGGATGTGCGGGCCGTGGTCGTAGAAGATCTCGGAGCACGGGCCGCAGGGGCCGGTGTCGGCCATCATCCAGAAGTTGTCGGACTTGTACTTGCCGCCCTTGTTGTCGCCGATGCGGATCACGCGCTCGGGCGGGAGGCCGATCTCCTTGGTCCAGATGTCGAAGGCCTCGTCGTCCTCGTGGTAGACGGTGGCCAGCAGGCGCTCGGGCGGCAGCTTGAAGACCTGCGTGAGCAGCTCCCAGCCCCAGTGCAGCGATTCGCGCTTGAAGTAGTCGCCGAAGCTCCAGTTGCCCAGCATCTCGAAGAAGGTGTGGTGGCGCGCGGTGTAGCCCACGTTCTCGAGGTCGTTGTGCTTGCCGCCGGCGCGCAGGCAGGCCTGGACCGAGGCGGCGCGCACGTAGGGGCGCTTGTCTTCGCCGAGGAACACGTCCTTGAACTGCACCATGCCCGAGTTGGTGAACATCAGCGTCGGGTCGTTGCCCGGCACCAGCGGGCTCGAGGCCACCACCGTGTGGCCCTTGGAGGCGAAGAAATCGAGAAAGGTCTTGCGGATGTCCGCGACAGTGAATGTGGGCTGGCTCATCTTTGGATTCGTCTTCTGTCGAGGGCGGCGCGGCGATGGCGACCCTCATGTCGAACCCACTGCGGCGAACCGGCCTAACTGCTTGATTTGCTTGAACAATCGATTATAGGTTTGGCGCCCGCCGGGCGGCCCGGCCGGATGCAATCCCCCGCGGCCGGCCCCCACGCCCCCGGACGGCCCGCCCTGCACGCTCCCGGACACGGGGCTAATATGCGCCCTGACGCGAATCCGGCGACCGACGAGAACCAAAACCGGCCGGGCTCCTCCTATTCATCTGGACATGAATCAAGGAACACGCATGGCAAGCCACGAGGTGGAAGCGCACTGGACGATCGAAGACCTCGACTTCTCGCGCATCGCGCTCGACAGAGTGCGCTCCGACGAGAACCTCTTCTACCTGGTGGCCGCCGCCTCCTTCATCGAAAGCGGGTCGGACCTCTACACCCACAACCTGGTCGATTTCTTTCGTGGCGATGAGGAAGTCACCGCCTGGCTCAGCACCCAGTGGGAACAGGAAGAACTGCAGCACGGCAAGGCGCTGCGCGCCTACGTCGAGTACGTCTGGCCCGAGTTTCCCTGGGAACAGGCCTACCGCGGCTTCCTCGAGGAGTACGCCACCTACTGCAAGGTCGAGCTGCTGGCGCCCACGCGCGGCCTCGAGATGAGCGCGCGCTGCGTGGTCGAGACCGGCACCGCCACCTACTACAAGGCCATGGCGCGCAGCACCGACGAGCCCGTGCTGCACGACCTCGCGACGCGCATCGCGACCGACGAGGTCAACCACTACAAGCACTTCTACCGCTTCTTCCGCCGCTACCGCGAGCAGGAGCGGCTGGGCCGCTTCCGCGTGCTCGGCACCATCGGTCGGCGCACGCTGGAGCTCAAGAGCGAGGACGCCGACTGCGCGATCCGCCACGTGGTGCGCGCGCGCTCGCCCGAGCGCGCCGACGATGCCGCCTACGTGCGCGGCCTCGGCGCCACCATGAACCGCACCATCCGCACCCACCTGAGCCCGGGCGCCACGCTCAAGATGCTGATGCGTCCGCTCGAGCTGCCCGCGCGCGTGCAGACGGTGGTGCAGTACCCGATCCAGCAGTTCATGCAGCACGTGTTCCTGCGCTGAGGCGCGGTGCATGCGGGCCCGCGCGGCCATCCATTCACGACAGCGAATAAGGGAGAACGAGCATGCCGCCATCGGCATGAAATTGACGCACGTCAAGAGTTTTTGAGGCGAACGCTCCGACAGTGGAAACCGTTTCGGAAGCCCTCCACGCGAAGGCTCCGAGCACCTTCCATAACTACAGACTCGCCCAGAGACAAAGGACAGGTTCGTCATGACCACTCCCTCGCCCATCGCCGTCGAGAGCAGCAGCGCGCCGCGCTCCGCCTCGGCATCCACCCCCAACACCCGCAATCCCGCGACGCGCTGGATCCAGCTCTCGCTGGGCATCGTCTGCATGGCGATGATCGCCAACGTCCAGTACGGCTGGACCCTGTTCGTCGCGCCGATGGAGGCCAAGCACCACTGGGGGCTGGCCGCGATCCAGATCGCGTTCTCGGTCTTCGTCGTGGTCGAGACCTGGCTGGTGCCGATCGAAGGCTGGCTCGTCGACCGCTTCGGCCCGCGGCCGGTGATCGCCGGCGGCGCGATCCTCGCGGCCTGCGGCTGGATCATCAACGCCTACGCCGACAGCCTGCCGATGCTCTACGTCGCGGCCGTGGTGTCGGGCATCGGCGCCGGCTGCGTCTACGGCACCTGCGTGGGCAACGCGCTCAAGTGGTTCCCCGACCGCCGCGGCCTGGCCGCGGGGCTCACGGCCGCCGGCTTCGGTGCCGGCGCGGCGCTCACCGTGATCCCGATCGCCAACATGATTCAGACCTCGGGCTACGAACACACCTTCCTGTACTTCGGCATCCTGCAGGGCGCCTGCATCTTCGTGATGGCGATGTTCATGGTGAAGCCCTTCGTGCCCAAGGGCGTGGTGGCGCAGACCCGCCTGGTGATGACCAAGGTCGACTACACGCCGGCCGGCATGGTGAAGACGCCCGTCTTCTGGCTCACCTACCTGCTGTTCGTGCTGGTGGCTGCGGGCGGCCTGATGGCCACGGCCGAGATCGGCCCGATCGCCAAGGACTACCACATCGACAAGCTGCCGATGCACTTCCTCGGCCTGTCGATGCCGCTGCTGACCATGACGCTGGCCATCGACAACCTGGCCAACGGCTTCACGCGGCCGCTGTGCGGCTTCGTGTCGGACAAGATCGGCCGCGAGAACACCATGCTGATCGTCTTCATCGGCGAGGGCCTGGCCCTGCTGGGCCTGCGCCAGTACGGCCACGAGCCGGTGGCCTTCATGACCTTCGCGGCGCTGGTGTTCCTGTTCTGGGGCGAGATCTACTCGATCTTCCCGGCGCTGGTGGCCGACACCTTCGGCATCAAGAACGCCGCTGGCAACGCCGGCACCATGTACACCGCTAAGGGCACCGCCTCGCTGTTCGTGCCGCTGGGCACCGTGCTGGCCGCGGGCGGCAACTGGGACCGCGTGTTCCTGCTGGTCGCGGTGGTGTCGATCGGCTCGGGCATCGCGGCCAAGCTGGTGCTGGCGCCGCTGCGCCGGCGCACCATCGAGGCCGCGAACGCGGCGGCCGCGGCGCGCAACTGAAGACGCTCTCGCCCCCAAGAAAAACGGCCGCATCAGCGGCCGTTTTGTCGTCGACGCGCAGTATCAGCTCGCCGAGGTCGCGCCGGCACGCCGGCTGGCATCGAGCGAGTAGAGCTGCGGCTGCGGACGCTCCTCGGACACCTTGGGCGCGTCGGCGCCGACGGGCTGCTGCGGCCGGTAGAGCTCGCTCTCGAGGCGGCGCACCCGCTCGGCGTACATGCGCGCCAGCGCGCTGTGGTGCTCGGCCGCGGCCTGGTGCTCGATGCGCGCCATCTGCGCTTCCTCGAGCAGCGTGGCTGCGCGCTTCAGGTAGGCGGTCGGGCTCGAACGAAGGAAGTCGAACATCATGGATGCTCCTTTCGGATGTGATGCGATGGAGCCATCCTTCGCCGATGGGCGGCGGCGGTCTGTAGTCTCATGCGCCACGCGGGCGTAGACACGAGGAAATCGTTCACGGAATCGCGGCCGGATCCGGGCCGGATCGCCGCTGTCGCCCACGCGGCACGAAGGCAGGGAAAGTACCGACGTTGAACTTTTGTTTTCATCGGAAACTTCGCTCGAATCCTCCCTCCCCCTGAGCTACATGCTCACCTCATCCGCTTCGGCGGGTGTTTTTTTGGGGCTTTCGATCCGTGGCCCGCCCGCCTCAGACGCGCCGCCGCTGCCGGCTCGCCAGGAAGGCCGCGACGGCCGCGCCGATCAGCAGCCCGATCGCGTCCGCCAGCAGGTCCTCGAACTCCGCCGAGCGATCGGGCGTGAAGGACTGCAGCACCTCGATCAATCCGCCATAGGCCAGCAGCGCGGGCAGCACGAGGCGCAGCCGTCCGGGCCACGACCAGCAGCCGAGCCCGCCGAGCGTCGCGAAAGCCAGCAGGTGGTTGGACTTGTCCCAGCCGGTGCTCGGCATCGGCACGTTCTGGGGCAGCAGGCTCAGCACGAGCACTGCGACCATCGTGATGGCCAGCAGCCAGCGCCACTTGCGCGGGCCGGCGAGGGCCGCATGCGAAAAGATCTCCGGTCGGCTCACGCCATCTCCTGTAGCAAAGCCTTCGATTGTGCCGCCCGCGACCGATGCGGCTTGCCGCCGCGCGCGACGCACTTGCAGAATGGCGCGTGCCCGCACCCGCGCGCATTCGCCCCCAAGAAAAATACGAGGAGACAACCGATGCCGAAGCGCCTCCTGGCCCTTGCCGTTCTCGCCGCCGCGCTCGCGGGCTGCACCACGGCGCCTCCCGTTCCACCCAACGCCGGCAAGCTGCCCAAGGGCGCGAAGGTCGGCCTGCTCGTCAACATGCCGGCGCCCGCGCAGCACATGCACGTGGGCACCACCGTCTTCAACAACTTCTCGACCGGCTACCAGTTTCCGTGGAACCCCACGTCGCGCACCTACGACGTCTTCACGGCCGATCTCGAGAAGGCGGGCTTCCAGGTCGTGCGGCTCACGAGCTACGCCACCACCACCGTCAATGCGCTCGCGGTCTCGCAGAACGATGGCTGGCGCGCCAACCCGGCCCAGTCCTGGGCGATGCAGAAGCTCAAGGAGGAACAGATCGCGGCGGTCGTCGTGGTCGAGGGCAAGCGCACCCTGACGCGCATGGAGTGCAGCGGCGGCCCCTGCGCCGAGAGCTACATGGCCAATTCGGGACTCTTCACCCGCAGCATGTTCGGCTCGACGCGCTATTCCGCCGTGCCCGCGATGGAGGCCAAGGTCTTCGCCCTCGCCCCTCCGATCGAGCTCTCGGCCTACGAGCCCTTGAAGACGCTGCAGGCGGGCCGCGTGCGGCAGCTCAAGGACTTCGCGGAACCGAAGGACTTCAACCAGTTGAGCAAGGCCGAGTTCCAGCCGGTGGTGACGGCGATTGACGCGCACATCGCCGCGATCTCACGCGCGACGGTGCAGACGCTGGTCAGCGGCGCGAAGTAGCGCGGCGCATGCACGTCCAACCGCTGTTCGCCATGACCGGGCGCGAGGAGTTGCACCGGCTCATGCGCGACTACCCGCTCGCCACCGTCGTCGTCGCCCGGTCGGGCAAGATCGACGCGAACCTGCTGCCCCTGCACCTCGCGGACCGCGGCGCGCATGGCCTGCTGTCGGGCCACGTGGCGCGAAGCCATTCGCTGTGGGCGGAGGATCCGAAAGAGACCGAAGTCACCGCCGTCTTCCAAAGCCCCAACGCCTACATTTCCCCGCGCTGGTACGTCAACGGACAGCGCAGCGGCCGCAATGCGCCGAGCTGGAACTACGTGGTGGTGCAGGCGCAAGGGCGGCTGCGCTTCATCGACGACGCCGACTGGATGCGCGCCCACCTTGCCGCGCTGACCGCGGCGCAGGAGGCGGGCCGGCCGCAGCCTTGGTCGGTGGACGACGCATCGCCCGAATTCCTCAACGAGACGGCTCGGCGGCTCGTGGGTTTCGAGATCGAGATCCAGGCCTTGACCGGCAAGCGCTTTCTTTCCCAGCAGCGGACCCAGGCGGATCGGGAGAGCCTGGTGCGGAACCTTGAGGGGGAGGTGTCGTTGGGGGCGCGGGCGGTGGGTGGCCTCATCGGACGCCGGGGCGCGTGATGCTGCGCGCGCTCGTCCTGGCCGCCCTGCCCCTCTTGGCTAACGCCGAGCCCCGCACCTGCCTCGTCGTGAGCGTCAACGACGGCGATACGCTCACCGCGCGATGCGGCGGCACCGGCAGCCACGAGCGAATCAAGGTGCGCATTGCCGCCATCGACGCGCCCGAGAAAAACCAGCCGTTCGGGCAGCGTGCGAGGCAGGCCCTGAGCGAGCTTTGCCTTCGCGACATGGCGAAGGTCTACCGCCGCTCGACGGACCGGAACGGCCAGGCCGTCGCGGGCGTCGAGTGCCGAGACGAGGATGTTGCGCGGCACATGATCGCTGGTGGCTGGGCCTGGGTATACGACGGCGCCACGGAACTCGGGGATGCGCGGCTGTACAAGGCACAGGACGTGATGCGCGACTCCAGACAGGACTTTGGAGAAACCCGGCAGCGGTTGTGCCGTGGAATTGGTGCAAGCCCCAAGCTGTAGGCGCGGCAACCTCACCAAACTTACGCCCAAAGCTACGCCGCCAAGGAAGACTTCGTCCCAAGCAAACTGCTTCATGGAAGCGGGATGCGTGGCGGCGCGAACGGCACGAGGAATTCAATGAAACGGCCGGACCTGATGGCGCGGTCCGCGTTCGCCCTCCCGCGATGGCACCTAGGGTCTTCGCGCTCTCGCCGCCGATCGAACTCTCGGCCCATGAACCCTTGAAAGCGCTACAGATGGGCCGAGCCCGGTAGCTCAAGGATTTCGCGGAACCGAAGGACGCCAAGCACGCTCGTCGCGCATGCCGATGCCCGCCTCCTCGATGAATGACACGTCGTTACACTACGACGATCAATTGAATGGAGTGGAGAAGCCGTGAATCGAATCGTTGTCGCTATCGCTTTGGCCTCCGCGCTGGCTGGTTGCGCGGGCAAGCTCGACTACATCCGACCGCCCGCGCTCGGCGCGGCTGAGAACAGCAAGATCATCAACAAGCCGCGCCAAGCCGTATGGGACGCCGCCGTCCCGCAACTCGGCAAGGAGTTCTTCGTCATCAACAATCTGGACAAGTCATCCGGGCTCATCAACATCAGCTATACGGGCGACCCGGAAAAGTACATCGATTGCGGCCGTATCGTGTCCTATGTGAAAAACGCTCGGGGCGAGCGCACTTACGACTTCGCGGCGTCAAAGCAGCAGATGACGTATGAGGTGATGACATCCAACCTGTTCTTCCTGAACCGGCAGATGAATCTCGAAGGTCGAGTCAACCTGATCTTCGAAGAGGTCGGACCCGATCAGACCCGTGTCTCTGCCAATACCCGGTATGTCGTCAAGCGCGATCTGACGGTTCGAGATGTCCGCGAGAAATCGCAAAGCCGCAGCGACGTCGTGAACTTCAACACAAACACTTCTGCGAGCTTCCCACCCAGCAACGAGTTCGGAGATACGGCAACGTGCCAAGCTTCCGGTGTTCTGGAAAGGGAGATTCTTTCCAACATTCGCTGACGGCGCGCCCTGCATCGCCGTCATCTCTGGCGACGACGGTTTGACAGGCACGCTAGAATCCGCCCCCACGCGGGTGTAGTTCAATGGTAGAACGGCAGCTTCCCAAGCTTCATACGAGGGTTCGATTCCCTTCACCCGCTCCACACACCTGACCACGGGCCGCGCAACGCGGCCCGTCGTGCTTCTGGCAAGCACTCTTGCGCCCCCTCTCCTCCCCATCCGACACTGTCGGCCAGCCGCCATACGAGCGGCACGGCACGAAGAGATGGAGACAAATCCCGCATGGAGAACTCGCCCACGCCCGAGCGCATGAGCCTGCCCGCGATGGAACCGCTGTCGCCCGGGCTGCGCGGACTGGTCCGCGAACTGCGCCGCGACAGCCCGAACCTCTCGACGCACATGCTCGACACGCTGCGCGGCAGCATTCCCGAGTACGGCGCGCTGGGCCAGGCGCTCGCGCATGACGTCTACCGCGTGGGCCTGCGCAACGCGGAGCTCTGGTACGACGCGCTGCTGATCCGCGACAAGCCGCACGACGACGACCTGCAATGGATCGGCCGCTTCAGCCAGCGCCGCCATGCGCAGGCGCTCTCGCTGTCGGCGCTGCTGCAGGCTTACCGCACGGGCACGCGCGTGTACATGGACGCGCTGCTCGCGCACGTGCGGCCCCATCCCGCGCTGTGCGACGAGGTGCTGTTCCGCGTCTCGCCCTTCCTGCTGTACTACAGCGACCTGCTGAGCCGCACGGTGAGCGATGCCTACCTGGCCGAGCACACGCGCGAGATGCGCTGGAAGGCGCAGATGCAGGCCCGACTCGCGGCGGCGGTGTTCGATCCGACCTGGGTCGGCGCCTTCGACGACGCGGCGCAGGCGCTGGGCATCCAGGCCGACCAGCCGCACGTGGCGCTGGCGCTGCGGCCGATGCCGCTCGAACCGACCACGCCCGAGGCCGGCGAGCGGGTGCTCGAAGCGGTGGCCGCGGCGGTGCGCGAAGACCTGGGGCCGGTCGCGCTGGCGCTGCATCGCGGCCACTGGGTGGCCTGGCTGCCGGCGCCTCCCGGCGAAGCGGCCGATGCGCGCGAGCGCCGGCTGCTCGCGAGCATCGAGCAGGCGATGCGGCTGCGCCCGAGCATCGAGGCAGCGGGCCTGGGGCTGCCGTCGCAGGGCGCCGCGGGCTGGCGCGGCAGTGCCGAACAGGCGCTGGCGGCGATCGAGATGGGGCAGCGCCTGCGCCGCAACGACGCCAGCTTCTGCTATTCCGAATTCGCGCTCGACACGCTGATGCGCCAGTCGACCGAGGTCTCGGCGCTGTGCAACGAGATGATCGCGGCCCTCGCGGCCGAGCCGCCGCTGCTCGAGACGCTCGAGAGCTATTTCGACCACCGGCAGAACCACAAGGCGACCGCGGCCGCGCTCGGCATCCACCGCAACACGCTGCTGCACCGGCTCGCGCACATCGAGTCGCTGCTCGGCGCGCGGCTGGACGACATGGCCTGGCTCTCGCGGATGTACCTCGCGCTGCGCCAGCGCCGCCTGGGCCGCGGCGGGACCTCGGCGCTGCACTGAGGCCATCGCGCCGAGGGCACCCGCCCTTGTGCAGATGCACAGCCCGGCAGGGCACCTTGCCAATGGCGCACGCGGCAACCCGTCCGTAGAGTGCGGGAGCCCGCGGATGGCCGCGCCATGTGGCGGCCCGGGCCTTCGAGAAGACACAACAGGAGACAACGACCCATGCCGATGCCCGATCGCGCGCAGGCCCCTGCGCGCCCCGACCTGCTTCACGACAGGACCACGACCTCCCGCCGGCCACGCCGCTGGCGCCTGCTCGCCGGCACGGCGCTGCTGGCCACGATGGCGGCGCTGTCCGGCTGCGGCGGCGGCGGTGGAGGCTCCAGCTTCGGCTTCGCCGGCTTTCCGCCCCCATCGGGCCCCGGCACCGGCAACCCGCCGCCTAGCGATCCGCCGATGCTCGCGAGCATCGACAGCCAGTTGCCCGCCGACACGGCCACCACGGCGCAGCGCTGCGACTTCCTCGATCCCGCGCACTGCATGCTGCCGTTTCCCAACGACTACTACACGGTGGCCGATGCCAGCACCGACACCGGCCGCCGGCTGAACCTGCAGACGGCCTCGATGCCGCGCAGCGAGGTGGTGCGCAACAAGCCGATCGACACCACCGAATGGAACCGCAACGACGGCTTCTCGCCGGGCGCGATGATCGTGACGCGCGTGCCGGGCGTGGACCTCGCGCGCACCGGCGCGCCGGGCATCGGCGATCTCTCGGCCTCGCTCAAGGCAGACGCGCCCGTGGTGCTGATCGATGCCGACACGCTCGAGCAGAAGCTGATCTGGGTCGAGCTCGACAAGAACAACGTCAGCGCGAGCGACCGGCAGAGCCTCAACATCCGCGTGGCGAAGAACCTCGAATGGGGCCATCGCTACATCGTGGCGATGCGCAACATGAAGGATGCCGCCGGCAAGACCATCGAGGCCGGGCCCGCGTTCCGCATCTACCGCGACCGCCACGAGAGCGCGCTGGGCTTCGTGAACGATCGCCGAGCGCACATGGAGAGCATCCTCTCGACGCTGCAGCGCGCGGGCGTGGCGCGCGAGCCGCTCTACCTGGCCTGGGACTTCACGGTGGGTTCGCAGCGCAGCATCACGGGCCGCATGCTCGCGATCCGCGATGCCGGCTTCGCGGCACTCACGGACGGCACGCCCGGCTTCAAGGTGACGACGGTGCAGGACCTGACGCCCGCGCAGGACGCGCGCATCGCGCGCCACATCGAGGGCACGCTCACGGTGCCGAGCTTCGTGGCGGCCCCCACGGCCGGCACGGCCGACATCACGCCGGTGATCGCCGCGGTGGCGCCCTACCTGGGCGGCGGCGCGCTGTCGGTGCCGGCCGTCAAGGCCGCCTTCGACACGCTCGGCGACAAGCCGCTGCCGCTGGAGACCTTCCGCTACGCCTCGGCCACGCCGGGCGTGTACGACACGCCGGTGTGGGACGGCCATTCGACGCTCACCGTGCCCTTCATCTGCAACATCCCGCGCGCCGCACTCAACCCCGACGGCAGCATCAACCCCGCGCGCATCTCGCTCTACGGCCATGGCCTGTTCGGCAAGCCGACCGAGGTCAATGCCAGCAACGTGAAGGACATGAGCAACGAGCACAACTTCGTGTTCTGCGCGACCAACTGGTACGGCTTCTCGCAGACCGAGATCGTGCCCTCGGTGTTCGGCTTCTTCGACCTGTCGAACGCACGCGTGCCCTTCGACACCACGCAGCAGGGCGTGCTCAACATGCTGATGCTGGGCCGCGCGATGCAAAGCGCCAAGGGCTTCGGCAGCAATGCCGCCTTCCAGATGGGCACCACGCCGCGCAGCGTGCTCGACACCAGCGAGCTGTTCTACGACGGCAACAGCCAGGGCGGCATCCTCGGCGGCATGCTGATGAGCGTGGCGCAGGACATCCACCGCGGCGTGCTCGGCGTGCCCGGCATGAACTACTCGCTGCTGCTCGAGCGCAGCGCGGACTTCCCCGAGTTCGCGACCATGGTCTACGCCGCCTACCCCGACAGCCTCGACCAGCAGTTCATCTTCTCGCTGTGGCAGACGCTGTGGGACCGCGCCGAGGCCAGCGGCTATGCGCAGGCGATGACCGACAAGCCGCTGCCCGGCACACCGGCGCACAAGGTGCTGATGCACGTGGCCTTCGGCGACCACCAGGTCACGATGTGGTCGGCCGAGGTCGAGGCGCGCACCATCGGCGCCAAACTCTTCTGCCCGGCCACGGCCAGCGGCCGCCATCCCGACGCGCTGCCCTACTTCCAGCTCTCGTGCATGGACCTGGGCGCCGGCGGCTACGACGGCTCCGCGATGGTGGTGTGGGACAGCGGCCCGGGCCGCCTGCCGCCACCGCCGCAGGACAACCTCGCGCCCACGGCCGGCAGCGATCCGCACGAGGATCCGCGCGCCACGCCGGCCGCGCGGCAGCAGAAGTCGGAGTTCCTGCGCAGCACCGGCAAGGTGGTCGACGTCTGCGGCGGCGCGCCCTGCCGCTCGGCGGCCTACGCGCCCTGAGCTCGCGAAGAGGACGCGGCGCGCTCAGGCCGCCGCGCCCTCGCGGTACGCGAGCGCGGTCTTCGCGGGCCTCGCCTCGCGCGCGAAGCTGCGCTCCATCGCTTCGCCCCCTTCGCGGTAGTCGCCCGGCGTGCCGCCGGTCCAGCGCCGGAACGCGCGATGGAAGGCGGCCACGCTCGAGAAACCGAGGTCCGAGGCGATCGAGATCAGCGGCTCGGAGCCGCGCGTGAGCCGCTCGATGGCGACGTCGCGGCGCAGCGCGTCCTTGATGTCCTGGAAGGTCGCGCCTTCGGCCTGCAGATGCCGCACGAGGGTGCGCGCCGACAGGCCGAAGGCACCCGCCACATGGGCGATGTCGCAGTCCTCGCCCAGCCGTGCCTGCAGCCAGCCGCGCACGCGGTGCGCGGCGCTGTCGGCGCTCGGCGGCACGAACAGCCAGTCGAGCGGCGCGCGATGCAGCAGGTCGCGCAGCTCGAGGCCGGAGCGGCGGCGCACCGGCCGGTCGAGGTACTTCGGGTCGAAGACCATGGCCGTGACGGGCTGCCCGAAGCGCGCGGGGCCGGGGAACATGAAGAGGTAGTCGGCGGCATCGTCGGGCCGCGCGAAGCCGAAGTCGATGCGCTCGAGTTCGATGCGCGCGCCGATGATCCACGAGCACAGGCCGTGCACCAGCTTCATGTGCAGCTCCTGCACCAGGCGCGCGCTGCGGGCTTGGCGCGGATAGGCATCGATGCGGATCACGGCCTCCTGCTCGTCGCGATGCAGGGTGAACACCGAGCCGTCGTCGAGCACGCGGTTGAACTGCATCCATCGCTTGATGGCGACCTGCAAGGTGGGCGCATCGAGAATCAGGATGCTCAGCACCTTGAGCGTGCCGCAGCGCAGCGGCCGCGCATAGAGCCCGGGCATCTCGTCGTCCATGTGCAGCGCCACGCTGCGGAACAGCTCGGCGAACTGCTCCTCGGTGACGCGGCCATGCCGCTGTGCGAGCAGCGTGGGCGAGATCGTGGCCAGGTGCAGCATGCCGTGCAGGGTCGGCGCATCGATCGGCAGTCCCGCGAGGAAATCCCTGACGTAGGAGATCGGCAAGGTGGGCCGGCCCGCGAAGGCCGTTGAAGCGGATCCCGCGGCGGAAGGCATGGGCATGGCGTGAGACATGGCGTGATTGGCAAATGAAGTTGGCGCGATCGGAGAACACGGGACCGCATGCGCTGCATAGAGTGAAGCCGACGCCGTGCGGCGAGGGCTCGATCAGGCCGTGCGCGTCGACATCATCCGTCCCACGAAAGAAGAACACCATGAGACAAACGCTCGGTTCGACGCGAACCGCGCCGCCGCTTGCGCGGCCGGCACGCATCCTTTCCCTCGGTATCGCCTGCGCGGCGCTGCTGGCCGCCTGCGGCGGCGATGGCGGCGGCGGCGGGGGCTTCATCCCCGTCGTGCCGGCCTCGCCGCCGCCCTCGGCGCCGGCGGCGCTCGACCAGGCCTCGATCACGGTGCTGTCGTCCAAGCCGCAGTTCGTGAGCGGCGGCGATGCGCTGGTCGAGGTGAAGGCGCCCGCGGGCGCGACGGCCTCGGGACTGGAGCTCACGCTGAACGGCAAGCCGGTGACGGCCCAGTTCGCGCGCGATGCGAACGGCAACCTGCGCGGCATGATCAAGGGCCTGGCCACGGGCGCCAATACGCTGGCGGTGAAGGCGAGCGCCGAGGGCCGCGCGTCCTCGAATGCCGAACTGGTGCTCACCAACTATCCCGACACCGGCCCGATCCTCGCGGGCGCGCTGCTCACGCCCTACGAATGCCGCACCGTCGAATCGAACATGGGCACGCCGCTCGATGCGAACTGCTCGGCGACGCGGCGCTTCGACTACTTCTACCGCACGCCGGCCGGCAGCTTCAAGCCGCTGGCCGATCCGCTCGCGCGCCCGTCCGACCTGGCGCAGACCACGACCATCGAGGGCAAGACGGTGCCCTACATCGTGCGCGTGGACTCGGGCACGGTGGGCCGCACGATCTACCGCATCGCGCTGCTCGACGATCCCACGGCCGAGACCGCGGTACCCACCGGCTACAAGCCCGCCGCGGGCTGGAACGGCCGGCTGGTGGTGAGCTTCGGCGGCGGCGCGGGCACGCAGTACAACCAGGGCGTGAACCAGGCCACCGATGCGCTGAGCGACCTGCACCTGTCGCGCGGCTTCGCCTACATGATCTCGACCGAACTCGTGAACGGCCAGCGCGGCAACGCGGTGCTGCAGGGCGAGACGCTGATGATGCTGAAGGAGCGCTTCATCGAGACCTACGGCGTGCCGCGCTGGACCGCGGGCTCGGGCGGTTCGGGCGGCGCGATCCAGCAACTGGTCATCACGCAGATCTACCCGGGCCTGCTCGACGGCCTGCAGCCCTCGCTGACCTTCCCCGACGGCAGCCTGCACGTGGCCGACTGCCGGCTGCTGGAGAACGTCTACAAGGCCGACACCGCGACCTGGACCAATGCGAAGCGCACGGCCGTCGACGGCTTCACCAACGGCACCTGCCGCGCCTGGGACCTGAGCTTCGTCAACACCATCGTCGCGACCAACGCGGCCGGCTGCGCGCTCAAGGACGTCTCGAAGGTCTACGACCCGATCAACAACCCGACCGGCGCGCGCTGCACCACCTCCGACATGCGCACCAACATCATGGGCCGCGACCCGATCACCGGCTTCGCGCGCAGCCCGCTCGACAACGTCGGCGTGCAGTACGGGCTCGAGGCTTTCAACAAGGGGGCGATCAGCGCCGAGGAGTTCGTGACGCTCAACGAGAAGGTCGGCGGCTACGACAAGGACGGCAAGCCAGTGCCGCAGCGCACCGTGGGCGATGCGCTCGCGCTCGAGCGCGCCTATGCGAGCGGCCTGGTCAACTCGGGCGGCGGCGGCCTGGCCTTCGTGCCGATCCTGCATTCGCGCACCTACAACGATGCCTCGGGCGACATCCATTCGCACGAGCGCGACCTGGTGGTGCGCGCGCGGCTGCAGCGCGCCAACGGCCGCATCGACAACCAGGTGATCTGGGTCGGCCCGCGCACCGGCTATCCGCTGGCCGCGCTGTCGCTCGACGTGATGACGCAGTGGCTCGACGGCATCGCCGCCGACCCGGCGCCGCTGACCACCGACAAGGTGGTGGCGCACAAGCCCCGGGCCGCGGTGGACGCCTGCTTCGACGGCAGCGGCACCAAGTACGAGGAATCGCCGGCCTATGGCGCCACCGGCACCTGCGCCACGATGTACCCGCTGCATGGCGAGCCGCGCCAGCAGGCCGGCGCGCCGCTGACGAACGACATCAACAAGTGCCAGCTGAAGCCGGTGCTGGCGTCGGACTACGCCCAGACCCTCACGCCCACGCAGCTCGCCCGGCTGCGGACCGTGTTCTCCAGCGGCGTGTGCGACTGGACCAAGCCGGGTGTCGGGCAGGTGCCGCTAAAGGGCACCTTCCAGAGCTACGCGGTCGCGCCGGGCTGATCGGGCCGCGGCAACGAGGCGGCGTCGATCGGGTCCGCGGGCCCGGTCAGCCGCCCTCGCCCTGCGCCGCCGCGCGCAGCACGGGGTCCGACAGCAGGCGCCCGGCCTGCTGCAGCCGCTCGAACTGCGCCTCGCTGAGACTCTGGCGCACCAGGTCGAAGTGGCACAGCGTGCCGGCCAGCCGGCCGTCGCCATGGGTCAGCGGCACGCCGTGGTAGGCGATCACCATGCCCTGGTAGGGGCTGCCGTCGAGCAGCCGCTCCTCGCGCGAATCCTCGGTGCACAGAAGGCCGTCGCGCAGCACGAACTGGCAGAAGCTGCTGCCCAGCGGCACCACGGCGAGCTGTTCGGGGCGCGCCTCGCCGAGCTTGTCGACCATGTAGAGGTTGCGCAGCAGGTCGCCGTCGAGCACGAAGACGGCGGTGTAGCGGTGCGGCACCTCGGCGTTGAGGCAGCGCAGCGCCTCCTGCACGCCGCGCTGGCGAAGCACTTCGCCCAGGTCCTGGTACGGGGCGGCCGCGGCGTCTGTCGTGAGATTCATCGACGAAATGTAGCAAAAAGAATTCATTTCCAGCCACCGACCGAGGGGTCGGGCGGCGCCGGAAGCGCGTCAGGCGCGGCGTGCGGAGGCCGCGTCCTCGGCCAGCGCGGGGCCGTCGTAGGACACGCGGTAGTTGCCCAGGCCCGTGAGGTCGAGCACGGTGAGCCCGCGCTTCTCGAGCCGGATCAGCCCCAGCGCCTGCAGCCGCTGCAGCGCGACGTTCACGCGCTGGCGCGAGACGTTGGCGAGCAGGCCGATCTCGGTCTGCCCCACCTGCAGGTGGCGCGGCGCATCGGGATAGAGCTCGGGATTGAACAGGCTCGCGAGGCAGTTGGCCACGCGCGCGTCGGTGTCGAGCAGGCGCTCGTGCGCGAGCGCGCCGATGAACAGGCTCAGCCGCGCGTTGAGCAGCTCCTGCAGGTAGTGGTTGAAGGGCACGCTGGTCTCGCGCAGCCAGTCGAAGGTGCGGCGCGGCATCAGCGCCACGCGCGTGGGCCGCAGCGCGAACACGTCGTAGCGGCGCGCCTCGTGCTTGAACAGCGAGCCCTCGCCGAACCACACACCCGCCGACACGCCCGTGAGCGTCGACACGCGGCCGTCCTCGGAGGCCACCGACATCTTCGCGAAGCCGTCGATCAGCGCCATCCAGTGCTCGACCACCTGGCCCGCGCCCGCGATGCAGGCACCGCGCGCGTACTGGCGCTCCTGCATGCCGCCCAGCACGCGCTCGAGATCGGAAGAAGAAAGACCGGCCGCCCACCGGGAGCGCCGCACCATGCCCTCGAGGCACGCCGCGGCCTGCGGGGAATCAGGGATTACCTGTAGCAATTCACGCCTCATCTGTCGTCGCAACGACCGTGGTGCCGCGTGCCGCTCCTTAATCTTTGTGGAGATCGACACCAACACAGGAGACATCATGTTCGCCATCCCCCACGCACCGCGCAAGCGGGTTTCTCCGTGGCCGGCCCTTCGCGCCGGCTCCGTCGCGGCACTGGCCATTGCCGCGGCCGCGCTGCTCGCCAGCTGCGGCGGCAGCTCGGACAGCGGCGCGGTGTTCCTGCCGGTCGCGCCGCCACCGCCCGCGCCGCCGCCCGCCCCGGCCGCCTTCGACGTGCGCACGCTGTCGTCCAGGCCCGAGATGGTGAGCGGCGGCGACACGCTGCTCGAGGTGCGCGCGCCCGAGGGCGTGGCGACCGACAAGGTGCGCGTGAGCCTCAACGGCAAGGACGTGAGCGCGCAGCTGAGCACGCGCGATGCCGCCACGCGCACGCTGCGCGGCCTGGTCACGGGCCTCGCCGAAGACCCGGCCTCGGCCACCGGCAAGGAGAACCTGATCGTCGTGACCAACGCCGACAAGCCCGAGCAGCGCACCGAGCTCAAGCTGGTCAACTACCCGATCACCGGCCCGATCCTCTCGGGCCCGCACATCACGCCCTACGAATGCCGCACGGTGCAGAACGGCCTGGGCGTGGCGCTCGACGCCAACTGCTCGGCCACCACGCAGGTGGTCTGGTACTACCGCAGCAAGACCGGCAGCTTCAAGCCGCTGGCCGACCCGACCGGCACGCGCCCGGCCGACCTGGCCGACACCACCACCAACGACGGCGTCACCGTGCCCTACATCGTGCGCGTGGAGTCGGGCACCATCAACCGCGGCGTGTACCGCCTCGCGGTGCTCGACAACCCGGCGAAGGACGCGCCCGCCACCTGGAAGCCCGGCAAGGGCTGGAACAGGAAGCTG
This sequence comes from Variovorax sp. PDC80, assembly GCF_900115375.1. Lineage (NCBI taxonomy): Bacteria > Pseudomonadati > Pseudomonadota > Betaproteobacteria > Burkholderiales > Comamonadaceae > Variovorax > Variovorax sp. PDC80. The sequence goes on from NZ_FOWG01000005.1 coordinate 289,185, forward strand.
GTGCCCTACTTCGACTGCTGCGGCTCGGCCCAATACAACCAGGGCGTGCACCCGATCGAGTCGATCCTCGACCCGATCGCCGACATCTACCTGTCGCGCGGCTTCGCCTTCGTCAACTCGACCGAGCTGTGGAACAACCAGCACGCGAACCCGCACCTGCAGGGCGAGACGCTGATGATGATCAAGGAGCACGTGATCGAGGAATTCGGCGAGGTGCCGAAGTGGACCGCGGGCATCGGCGGCTCGGGCGGCGCGATCCAGCAGTACCTGATCGCGCAGCTCTACCCGGGGCTGCTCGACGGCATCCAGCCGATCGTCTCGTTCCCCGAGACGCTGATGCCCGAGGTGATGGAGTGCCGGCTGCTCAACAACGTCTACGGACTCGACATGGCGACCTGGACGCCGGCCAAGCAGGTCGCGGTCAATGGCTTCAACCAGGGCACCTGCGGGGCCTGGGACGCGTCTTTCGCAAGCATCATCAAGTCCGACAACGCGGTGGGCTGCGGCTTCCTCGAGCCCGGCAATGCGGCCAACGTGTTCAACCGCGCGACCAACCCGAACGGCGTGCGCTGCGACCTGTTCCAGACCAACCTCAACCTGCTGGGCAAGCGCCCCGGCACGCAGGAAGCGCGTCGCCCGATCGACAACGTCGGCGTGCAGTACGGCCTGGCCGCGCTCAACAAGGGCACGATCTCGGTGAAGGAGTTCCTCGACCTCAACGAGAAGGTCGGCGGCTACGACCGCGACGGCAACGTGCAGGCGGCACGCTCGCAGGCCGATGCCGGCGCGCTCGAGGCGACCTATTCGGGCGGCTTCAAGAACAGCTTCTCGGGCCCGGGCCTCGCGAACATCCCGATCATCACGCAGCGCGGCAATGCCGATGCGACCGGCGACATCCACGACACGCTGCAGGACCTGATCATCCGCGCGCGGCTGCAGCGCGCCAACGGCCGCAGCGACAACCAGATCATCTGGACGCTGGGTTCGTCGACCTCGATCCTCAGCTACGTGGGCGATTCCATCGACCTGATGAACAAGTGGCTCGACAACATGGCGGCCGACAGCGCCGCGGCCTCGACCGACAAGGTGGTGCGCAACAAGCCCGCGGGCGCCAACGACGCCTGCTGGGACAAGAGCAACAAGCGCATCGACGAGGTCGCGTCGCAAGACCCGGCCGCGAAGTGCAACGTGGTCTATCCGCGCTTCAGCACGCCGCGCATCGTGGCCGGTTCGCCGCTCGTGAACGACGTGCTCAAGTGCCAGCTCAAGCCGGTCGCGATGGCCGACTACACGGCGACCTTCAGCGGTGCCGAGGAGACGCGGCTCAAGACCATCTTCCCGGCCGGCGTGTGCGACTGGAGCAAGCCGGGCGCGGGGCAGCAGCCGCTGAAGGGAAGCTACCTGCGCCTGCCGCTGGGCTGACAAGATGTGAATAAACCTGCTGCGCGCCCCGATCTCGCACCTGCGGTCCTCACCGTACAAGGTACGGCTCCGGTCCTCGGCGCGACCTCGGGGCGCTCGCTACGGTTTCTTCACACCTTGTGAGGGTTTCACGATGGGGATTTCGGGGCTCTTCGGAGCCCCTTTTTCGTGGCGCGGCGCGGGGCGTTCGCGCGATAGGAATTCCCCATCCGCGACGGCTTCGGGCAAGGAGTTTTAACTGTACGTCCATACAGCATTTCTCTAGAATGCCTCGTCTCCAAGAACAACTTCGAGGCGACCGCATGACCACCGCCAATCCGCCCGCAGCCGCTGCGCGCATCCTCTTCTTTTCACGCCCCACGCAGACGCAACCCGCCCCGCGGCTGCGTGCCACGGGACGCCTCTCGACCTGGCCGTTCCGCGTGCTGCGGCACAACGAACAGGGCGATCCGCACGACATCAAGGCGCAGGCTGCGCGGGTGTTACGGACGACGGCGCAGCAGTGGTGGCCGAAGGTGGACTGAATCACTCATCGTTCGAAAGTGCCAGATGACATTCGACATGACCCAGGATCACGCAACGAGCGACAACCGACTGCTGGTCGGACTGTTTCCGAACGGAGCCGTGTCAACGGCCATCGAATTGCACCGCAGGCAATGGTGGTGGCCGAAGGGCTGCCACTTTCCGCCGCTGAGCCGATTGCATCTCACGCTGGGCTATCTCGATGAGCACGAAGAGCGCTGCGAGGAACGACTGCTCGAGGCACTGTCGCAAGTGCGGATGAAGGCATTCGGTCTGATGCTCGATCAGTCCGGCACATGGTCCAACGGTGTCTCCGTGATTCAGCCTGCTCCGCACGGACAGTTGTTCGAATTGCGAGAAAGAATCTGGTCGGCTCTCCAACATGCGGACCTGATGGATCTCGCCAAGACCTCGGGATGGAAACCCCACATCACGATCGCCCGCGCTTCCGAACGCGCCGCCTGCCCTACGATGTCGCCCATCCCTTGGGCCGTGAGCGAAATCCGCGTCGTCCGCTCGCACTTCACGACACCGTTTCGTCACGAGCACCTGGCATCGATCTCCGCACGCCACGGGCTGCGCCGTCTGACTGCTTCACTTCACTGAACCGGCAACCATCGCGCCGGCTCGGCAGGCCTCACACCAGCAAGTCCTGCACGTCCTCATCGAACCCCGCCATCGGCTGCGCCTTCGCGAGCGCGAGCCACACCGCGAACGGAATCCGCTCGAAGCTGCGATGCACCGCGGCACGCGCGACCACGAGGCGTTCGCCCTCGAGCACCATCACGCCGCATTCGGCCGGCACCTCCTCGGGCGTGGCGATGCAGCGGCCGCGCGCGTCGTTGCCCAGCACGTACCAGCACTCGCCGCCGAGGTCGAGGTAGGCCGCGCGCTTGTCGGGCTTGCGCAGGTCGCCCAGCAGGTCGGCGCGGCTCACCTTCACCTCGTGCACGATCGGATGCGCATAGGCCTCGACGCTGGTGTTGCGGATCGAGAAGACATCGGGCCTGGCCATGCACCAGCGCGCCTTGCCGCCCTCTTCCGCCGGCGGCAGCTTCGCGCGCAGGCTCAGGCCGCGCCAGGCGATGCGGCCGCCGCGCGTCATCTCGCGCGCCACGCGTTCGACCAGCGCCTCGTGCGGCGACAGCGCCGCGCGGTTGATCGTGAGCGTAGTGGCGATGCGCGCGAGGCCGGCATCGGTCACGCGCAGGGTCTCGTGGCCCTGCGCCGACCGCACGCGTTCGAGGAAGCCGCCCGCGAGCAGCTCGACCTCGATCGCGTCGCAGCAGGGCCAGCCGGCCGAGCGGTACATCTCGCGCAGGCGCCGCGCATGCAGCTTGCCGAAGGGCACGCCGCCCGACGCCGATGCGATGGCCAGCGAGGCCGCGAGCGACACCGCGGTCTGCATCGGTGGTTCCTCCACCGGCGGCGGAAAACCGGGGTCGGTGACCGGCGGCATCGCGGGCGGCGGGTCGCCCTCGGGCAACGGCCCCGGCGGCATGACGGGCGGTGGCGGCACCACGGGCACGTCGGGCGCGGGTGGCGGCGGGCCGATGGGCATATCGACGATGGGATCGAGTGCGAGTGCGGACATGGTGAGGAACAGGTTAGCGAAATCCGATGGATGAGGCGAGGACTCGAACGAACGGTTGCGATCGGTTGCAGAGACGGACAGAACGCGCGGATGCCGCCGTCGCGTCAGTGGAAATCCCGGCTGCTGTTGCTCTGCGCGAGCCGGCCCATCAGCGGCGTCAGGTCCTTGAAGCCGGTGGCGATCAGGTGCTGCACCTTGCCGCCGCTGTCGTCGTCGCGCTGCCAGGTGCCCTGCACCGCGAGCAGGTGCGATTTCAGCAGCGGCTCGCGCCAGGCCTCGATCACGTGGTTCCAGACGATCACGTTGACGTTGCCGGTCTCGTCCTCGAGCGTGACGAAGATGGTGCCGTTGGCGGTCTGCGGCCGCTGCCGGCCCTTGACGATGCCGCAGGCGCGCACCACGTGGCCGCTGGGCATGCCGCGCAGCTGCTCGGCGCTCAGCAGGTTCATGCGCGCCAGCCGCGGGCGCAGCAGCGCGAGCGGATGGCGCCGCAGCGTGAGGCGCATCGACGCATAGTCGCCGACGATCTCCTCGCCCTCGGGCGCCGCGGGCAGCGCCAGCGCCTCCTCGTGGATCGGCACGCCCTTGAGCAGCCCCGGCGCGCGCCGCTGCGCCGTCGCATCCCACATCTGCTGGCGCCGATGGCCCGACAGCGAGATCAGCGCATCGGCCGCGGCCAGCGCCGCCATGTCCTTGCCGTCGAGCTCGGCGCGCAGCGCAAGGTCTTCGGTGCTGGTGAAAGGCGACTGCGCGCGGGCCTCGAGCAGGCGCTTCGCGCCGCCCTTGCTGAGGCTCGCGATGCGGTTCAGGCCCAGGCGCACCGCGGGCTGGTCGTCATGGCCCAGGCGCTCGGCATAGCGTGCGTCGGTGCCCGGCGGCACGCGTGGTGCATCGGCCGCGCGCGGCTCGAGCGTGGTGTCGATCTCGCTGCAGGTCACGTCGACCGGCCGCACCTCCACGCCATGCCGGCGCGCGTCCTGCACCAGCTGCGAGGGGCTGTAGAAGCCCATCGGCTGCGAGTCGAGCAAGGCGGCGAGGAAGCAGGCGGGCTCGTGGCACTTGAGCCAGCTGCTGACCGTGACCAGCAGCGCGAAGCTGGCGGCGTGGCTTTCGGGGAAGCCGTAGTCGCCGAAGCCGAGGATCTGCTTGAAGATGGCTTCGGCGAACTCGGCCTTGTATCCGTTTCCAGTCATGCCCTGCACGAGCTTGTCATGGAAGCCCTCGAGTCCCCCTTTGCGCTTCCACGCGGCCATGGCACGGCGCAACTGGTCGGCTTCGTCGGCGGAGAAGTCGGCCGCGATCATCGCGATCTGCATCACCTGTTCCTGGAAGATCGGGATGCCCAGCGTGCGCTCCAGCGCGGGCCGCAGTTCGTCCTTCTCGTAGACGATGGGCAGCCCCTTGGCGATTCGTTCGCGCTGCTTCAGGTAGGGATGCACCATGCCGCCCTGGATCGGTCCGGGCCGCACGATCGCGACCTCGATCACCAGGTCTTCGTAAGTGCGCGGCTTCAGGCGCGGCAGCATCGACATCTGCGCGCGGCTCTCGATCTGGAACACGCCCACGGTGTCGGCGTCGCAGATCATGTTGAAGACGTCCGGGTCGTCGTTCGGGACCTGATGCATCTGCGTGGAACAGCCCCGCCAGCGGTTCATGTGGTCGAGTCCCCGCCTGATCGCACTGAGCATGCCGAGCGCCAGCACATCGACCTTGAGCATGCCGATGGCCTCGAGGTCGTCCTTCTCCCACTGGATCACCGAGCGGTCCTTCATCGAGGCCTTCTCGACCGGCACCAGCCGCGTGAGCTTGGTGTGCGTCAACACGAAGCCGCCGACATGCTGGCTCAGGTGGCGCGGAAAGCCCCGCAGGCGCTGCGTCATCTCGATCCACTGCACCAGCTTGAGTTCGTCTTCCTCCACGCCCACGCGCGCGGCGGCGGCACGCAACTGCTCGCCGAGCACGGTGTCGTCGAACCAGTAGTGGTCCTTCGCGAATTCGTCGACCAAGCGCTCGTCGATGCCCAGGGCCTTGCCCACGTCGCGCAATGCGCTGCGCGCGCGATAGCAGATGACGACCGCGGCAATGGCGGCGCGGTCGCGGCCGTACTTGGCGTAGATGTACTGGATGACCTCTTCGCGCCGCTGGTGCTCGAAGTCGACGTCGATGTCGGGCGGCTCATGACGATGCCGGCTCAGAAAGCGCTCGAACAGCAGATGGCCCTTGTGGGGATCGATCGCGGTGATGCCGAGGCAGTAGCAGACGGCCGAGTTGGCGGAGGAACCTCGGCCCTGGCAAAGGATGGCCTGCGAGCGCGCGAAGCGCACGATGTCCTCCACCGTGAGAAAGAACATCTCGTACTCGAGCTCGAGAATCAGCGCCAGCTCCTTCTCGACCTGTTCGCACACCTTGTCGGGCACGCCGTCGGGATAGCGGACCTTCGCGCCCTCCCAGGTCTTGCGCACCAGCGTCTGCGCGGGCGATTCGTCGTGGCCGAGGGTCTCGAGCGGGTACTTGTAGTTCTCGCGGATCACCTTCGGATCGAAGCTGCAGCATGCGGCCACCTCCAGCGTGTTCGCGAGCATCTCGCGCGTGTAGAGCTCGGCCAGCCGCACGCGCTGGCGCAGATGGCGCTCGGCATTCGACTGCAGCGCGAAGCCGCATTCGGCCACCGTCTTGCCTTCGCTCACGGCGGTGAGCACGTCCTGCAGCGGCTTTCGCGCGCGCGCATGCATGTGCACGTCGCCGGCCGCCACCCGACGCACGCCAGCGCGCTCGCCGGCCTCGGTCAGCGCCACGAACCAGAGGTCGTCGTCGATCTCGTTGAGCATCTCGACGGCCAGCCAGAGGTTGTCGCCATAGAGGGCCTGCGCCGCCTTCAGGTCGCCGTGCAGCGCCTCGGCGTCGAGCATGGCGCCGGGCACGCGCTGCGGCACGAACAGCACCTGGCAGTGCTGCAGCGAGGCCACGTCGCTGCCGTCCCAGGTCACGCGGTAGTCGCCCTTGGGCAGCTCGGTGTTGCGCGCGGCGGTGATGAATTCGCAGAGGTTGCCCCAGCCCTCGGTGTCGTTCGCGATCACCACCAGCTTGAAGCGCTCGAAGCGGAACTCGCTGCCGAACAGCAGCCGGAACTCGGGATGGCGCGGGATCGGAGGCTCCTCGGGATGCTCGCGCTCGTACTCGTCGAGCTGCCCCGGCAGGTCGCGCAACGCCACGTGCGCGCGCACGATGCCGGCCACCGAGCATTCGTCGGTGATGGCGAGCGCCGCGTAGCCGAGGTGGTAGGCGCGCTGCACCAGCTCCTCGGGCGTGGAAGCGCCGCGCTGGAAGCTGAAGTGCGTGAGGCAATGCAGCTCGGCATAGCCCGGCAGGCTCGGTACGCCGACCGCTTCGCGCCGCGGCAGGGGCTGCACCGGGGCCGGCTTGCGCTGCTTGGCGCTCGAATCAGGCATACAGCCCCTGCAGGAACCAGCGCACCTCGCCCGAAGCGAAGCAGGCCGCGGAGCGCTCCCTGAAGATCCACACCAGGCCGGCCTCGGGACTCTCTGCGATGTAGTAGTCGCGCACCGCCGGCTGGCCGCCCTCGTCCACGCCGCCCCACCATCCGGTCTCGACCCGCTGCGGCCCGATCAGCTTGCTCAACGGACCCTTGTAGCAAGGCCGCTCGCCGTCCATCTCGAGGCGCAGCGGCTCGGGCAGCAGCCAGGCGGGATAGAGGGCATCGGGCTGCTGGGCCGGTGCCGCGGCGGCATCGCGTGCCCGTGCCTTGGGTGCCGTGGACTTGATGCCGCTGCGGCCCAGCGCCGGCCGCCAGACCTGCGTGTGTTCGGGTTGGTGATCCGCCCGCGCCCGCGGCACCAGCACCTGCATCGCCCCCAGCCGCACGCTCAGCCGCTCGACCATCTCGTGCAACTTGTCCCCCTTGCGGTTGTCCTCCGGCAGAAAACTGGTGCTCGCCCCGGCCCACGGATCGGTCTCGAGCGAGCGCAGCTTGAGCCAGCTCGCGGGCGCGGCGAGCGTGGCGAGAGCAAGCTTCTCGGACAGCAGGCGGCGCAGGTGCGCGAGGTCCTGCGTGGGCTCGGCGGTGCGCACCGCGATCTGCTGGGTCGGCGGCAGGTTCACGCCGTTGAAGCGCTTGAGGTCGAGCGTCCATTCCAGTTCGAGCGCGCGCGCGCCGCGCTGGCGCGCACGCAGCCAGATCTGCAGCGCCGACAGCAGCCGGTTGGCCGACCACATGAGTTCGGGCGCGGTCTCGGCCAGCGCGGGCAGCTCGAGCTTCTGCTCGAACACGTCGGGCAGCGTGAGCCAGGCATGGCTTTCGGGGCGCAGGCCCCAGGCGATGTCGAGCGCGGCGCGCAGCTCGGCGCCGAAGCGCCGCGAGAGCCCGCCGCGCGGCAGCGCCGCCACCTCGCCCCAGCTGCGGCAACCCAGCCGCGCGAGCGCATCGAGGTGCTCGCGCGCGGCGCTCAGGGTGTCGAGCGGCAGGCCGGCGGGAATCTCGGGCGGCCGCTTCTCCTCGCGCACGAACAGCCGCAGCCGCGCCAGCGCCTCGAGGCTGGTGGCGCCCTGCGCGCCGCGCAGCACGGCGGCGGCAGGCACGGGATTCTCGTTGAGCAACTGACGCATCAGCGAGGAACGCCCGCCCCACAGGCGCTCGCAGGCCGAGACCTCGAGCATCAGCGCCTCGTCGAGCCAGCACACGTGCGGCGTGTAGCGCAGCGCCCACCAGCCCAGCGCCTCGGGCGTGGGCATGGCATCGGCGGCGGCCGTGGCGGCACCGGCCTCGGCCTGCGCATCAAGCGACCACTGCAAGGCGATCCAGTGCATTGGCGCCTCCTGCCTTCCATGCGTCGATGCGCACCACGTTGGCGGCCGGCGGTGCTTCCACCGCCTCCACCGCCACGGCGCCCTGCTGCTGCGCGCGCAGCTTGCGCCGCAGCCGCGCGGCCGCGAGCAGCGCCGCCATGCGCTCGCCGCGCGCCGGCAGCATCACCGGCGCGGCCAGCGGCGGGCCGCGGCGCTTGAGGATGTGCAGCTCGATCTGCGCCGGGTCGGCCTCGCAGCGCGCGATGCGCAGCCGCAGCCGCGCGGGCGAGGCCGACTGCGCCACGGCCTCGGGCCGACAGACGAACAGCAGCGCCTCGTGCTGCGCGGCCGCGAGCTGCAGCCGCCGCAGCTCGCCCACGCGCGCCTGCGGCAGCCAGGCCAGCACCGCGCCCACCTCGGCGCAGCGCAGCGCCTGCTCGCAGGCCCACAGCCGCGCGGCCGCGGCCTCGCTGCGCACCCACATCAGCGCCTCGGGCCGCAGGCCATGGGCCGCGAGCGAGGCGCCGAAGGGTTCGCGCGGCGGACCGATCAGCACCACGGGGCCGCCGCGCGCCGCCACCGACTGCACCAGCGCCGGTAAAAGCAGCCGCCAGACATGGTCCTCGGGCGCGGCCTGCAGCAACTCGCTCATGGCGCCGACCGGCCAGCCGCCCCCGGGCAGCTGCGCGTCGAGCGCGGCATGGCCGGTGCCGATGACCTGCGCGTCGGCGCTGCCGAGCTCGTCGGCATGCCAGACGCCGCGGCCGGCGGCGGGAGAGAGGGAGGCGAGGGAAGGAAAGCCCATGATGAAACTGTTAACTGTATTTTTATCCAGTATTTCAGGGGTTCGCAATCGGGTCGGCAAATTTCTTTGCAGGGCCCCTTCTCCCATTCCAATCGCTCATGCGATGGCGCCAAGATCTCGTTTGAAGCTCCGTGCCGAAGCCGCTCCAATGGCTTCACGAAGAATGGTCCTCGTGGCCGCGGCGGATGGGCCGCCGCGGTCGCCAGCGGGCCATGTCCCAGGAGCCCCAGGAATGCACGCCACCCTTTCCCATTCCCCACCCGCCGGCTCGGCCATCGCCGCCGCGCCGCTGCCCGCCAGCGGCGACATCGAGGCCGGCCTCAACTACCTGCGGCCGACCGCGCTGCGGCCCTACAGCTACGCCTTCACGCCGCCGCCCGGCCTGCCCTGGGAGAGCGGCGAGTACGAGCGGATCGCGATGCCGATCGCCGATGCCCGCGGCCGGGCGACCCACATCGAGCGCGAGGGCTTCGAGCTGCGCGAGGCGCCCACGGCGGTCGCCGACTTCCTCGACGATGCCGAGGTCCAGGCCGTCTACTACCCCGAGCTGGCCGCGCTCGCGCTCGCGGTCACCGGCGGCGCGCGCGCCCACGTGTTCGACCACCTGGTGCGACAGCGCGAGCCCGAGCGCGCCGCGCTGAACTTCGGCCGCGGCAAGACCGACGGCAAGGCCGCCGCCAACGGCCGCATCCACAACGACTACACCGAGGAATCGGGTCGGCGCCGGCTCGCGCTGGTGCTCGCGAGCGCGGCCGAGGCCGCCGCCGTGCGGCGCTACTGCATCGTCAACATCTGGCGCTCGATCGCCGGGCCGGTGCTCGACACCCCGCTGGCCGTCTGCGATGCGCGCACGGTGATGGCGCGCGACCTGGTGAACGCCGAGGTGCGCTATCCGAAGCGCACCGGCGAGATCTACCTCGCCACCCATGCCCCCACCCACCGCTGGTCGTACTTCTCGCGCATGGACCGGCACGAGGCGCTGGTGTTCAAGCAGTACGACGCGCAGCTCGGCGGCGTCGCGCGCTTCACGCCGCACGCGGCCTTCGACCATCCGCTGGCGCCGGCCGATGCCCCGCTGCGCGAGAGCATCGAGGCGCGCTGCCTGGTGGTGTTCGAGTGAGGAGGCCATGGCCATGAACGCACCCACGCTCGACTTCTGGTTCGACTTCGGCAGCAACTACAGCTACCTCAGCGCGATGCGCATCGAGCAGGCCGCCGCCGCGCACGGCGTCGCGCTGCGCTGGCAGCCCTTCCTGCTCGGGCCGGTGTTCCGCGCGCTGGGCTGGGAGACCTCGCCCTTCGTGCTGCAGAAGGAAAAGGGCGACTACGTCTGGAAGGACATGGTGCGCCAGTGCCGCAAGTACGGCCTGGCCTGGCAGCGGCCCGGCAACTTCCCGCGTGCCGCCGTGCTGCCGCTGCGCATCGCGCTGGCCGGCGCCGGCCAGCCGTGGATCGGCGAGTTCTGCCGCCGCACGATGCAGCTGAACTTCGCCGAGGACCGCGACATCGACGCGCCCGAGACCATGGCCGCGCTGCTCGCCGACATGGACCTGCACGCGCACCGCGTGATCGACGAGGCGCTGTCGGACGCCAACAAGCTGCGCCTGCGCCGCCAGACCGAGACCGCGATGGAGAAAGGCATCTTCGGCGCGCCCACCTTCTTCGTCGGCGACGAGATGTTCTGGGGCAACGACCGGCTCGACGATGCGCTGGCGTTCGCCCGCGCGCAAGCCGGCGCCTGAACCTGACGGTCTCAGTGCGGCGCGGAGCCCTTCGCTTCCGCCACCAGCCACTCGGCCACGTGCCGCACCTCCTCGCGCGGCTGCGGCTCGGCCTGGATCAGCCAGTAGGCATGGCCCGAGGGCTGGGCCGGCAACGCGGCCTCCACGCGCACCAGCCGCCGGTCGTCGAGCAGCGGCTGGATCAGCTCGAGCCGCCCGAGCGCCACGCCCTGCCCCGCCATCGCGGCCTGGATCAGCTGGTCGTACTGGTTGAAGCGCAGCATGCCGCGCGGCTTCGCATCGGCCCAGCCGGCCGCGGCCAGCCAGTCGCGCCATTGCAGCCAGGGCCGCTGCGCATCGTCGAACTCGAGCAGGTTCAGCGCCGCGATCGACTCGGCCGAGGCCAGCGGCGGCAGCGCCAGCGAGGGATGCGCCACCGGCGCCACCGTTTCGCCGAACAGCCGCACCGCGCCCGCCGGCGCCAGCGCGGGCGTGGTGTAGCGGATCGCGAGGTCGATGCCTTCGTTGCGCAGGTCGGCCACGCGGTTGTTGGCCGACACCCGCACGTCCACGCCCGGATGGATGTCCTGCACCCGGCTGAGCCGCGGCAGCAGCCACAGCCCCGTGACGCCGATGCTCGCGCTCAGCGTCACCGGCCGCTGCGCGCCGGTGCGGCCGATCTCGCCCATCACCTCCTGCAGCTGCTGCACCACCGCATCGGCGCTGCGGAACAGCCGCTCGCCCTCGGGCGTGAACGAGATCGAACGATGGCCGCGCACCAGCAGCTTCACGCCGAGCTGCGCCTCGAGCGCATGCACCTGCTTGCTGACCGCCGACTGCGTCACGCACAGGTCCTGCGCCGCCAGCGAGATGCTCATGCGCCGCCCCACCGCGACGAAGCCGCGCACGAGGTCGAGCGAGGACAGGCGGACGAGCGGGAGCGGCAAGCCCATGGCGGATGCGGCGGGATGGCGAGGGTGGAATGGGATTGGAGCACAGGCACCGCCGCGTGTCTTCGCGCGGAATGAGCCGGCCGGCTACCGCCCGGCCGCCGACACCCCGTCCGCCACCGCCTTCAACGACTGCGAGAACGCCCGCGCCGCCGGCGTGAGCGCCGCGGGATCGCGCATCAGCAGCGACACCCGCACCTGGGGCAGCCTGTCCGCGACCTGCAGCGCGACCAGCCCGCGCGCCGCCACGGCGTGCTTGAACAGCGAGGCCGCGGCCAGGGTCAGCGCGCCGGATTTCTTCACCAGCGTGATGCCGAGCTGCCACGAATGGCAGATCACGATGTCGCGCGGCGGCGGCAGGCCGGCCGCGGCGAAGTGGCGGCGCAGCAGCTCGACGCCGTACCAGGGCACCACCCACATGGCCTCGTGCAGCTTCGCCATCGAACGCACGCGCGCCAGCGGATGCTTCGCACCGGCCACCACCGCGAGCGGGAACTCGAGCAGCGTCTCGCGATGCACGCCGTCGCCGGCATCGGGCTCGAGTTCGCCGAGGATCGCGAAGTCGAAATCGCCGCGGCTCCAGAGGCCCTTCACGTCGGCGCCGCTGAGCTCCTGCAGCTCGAGCGCGACGCCCGGCCACTTGCGGCGGAAGTCCTGCAGCGCGTCGGGCAGCAGCCGCTCGACCGCGAAGGAGCTGAAGGCGACGCGCAGCAGGCCGCCGGCGCCGTCGCGCAGCTGCGCGATCTCGTCCTCGGCGCGGCGCACCTCGTTGGCCAGCAGCCGTGCGCGCTGGAGCAGGGCCTCGCCGATCACGGTGAGCGACACGCCCTGGGCGCTGCGCACCAGCAGCTGCGCGCCCACGTTCTGCTCGAGCTCGCGCATCGCGTAGGTCATGGCGGGCTGCGTGAGGCCGGCCACGCGCGCCGCGGCGCGGATGCTGCCGGCCTCGGCGATCGCTTCGAAGATCTTCAGATGGCGCAGGTTCATGGGAGGACGAGGAAATGGGGTGATCAGGGATTTTGATCGCCCTGGAGTTTTTCGAGTCTTTTCCGATGCGCCGGCTTTCGCTAAGGTCGACCCGCCTCGACACCTCCCTTCACCCTTCCTTCTTCAGCCACCCATGAAACTCCGCTCCCGCTTCGCCCTGCTGATGCTCTCCGGCAGCCTCCTCCACGTCGCGGCCTCGGCCCAGACCGCGCCGGCCGCCGATGCCGGCAACGCGCTGACGGCGCGCGCGCTGGCGCTCGCCGATGCCTCCGAGGCGCAGGTGATCGAATGGCGCCGCCATGTGCACCAGCATCCGGAGCTGTCGTACCAGGAGGTGCAGACGGCCGCCTACATCGCCGCGGCGCTCGCGAAGATGCCCGGCATCGAGGTCCAGACCGGCGTCGCCAAGACCGGCATCAAGGCGGTGCTGCGCGGCGGCAAGCCCGGGCCGGTGGTGGCGCTGCGCGCCGACATGGACGCGCTGCCGGTGGCCGAGCGCAACGAGCTGCCGTTCCGCTCGACCGTGAAGGCGCCCTGGCTCAACAGCGACGTGCCGGTCTCGCACGCCTGCGGCCACGACACGCACGTGGCGATGCTGCTGGGCGCGGCGCAGGCGCTGTCGAAGGTGCGCGACGAGCTGCCGGGCACGGTCGTGTTCCTGTTCCAGCCCGCCGAGGAACAGGGCCCGGGGCCGGTGGCCAGCGGCGCGCCCGCGATGGTCAAGGCCGGCGTGCTCGACAACCCGAAGGTCGACGTGGTGATGGGCCAGCACATCAGTGCGCGCGCGCCCTCGGGCACCATCAGCTACCGGCGCGGCAGCCTGATGGCCAGCGGCGACGTGTTCAAGATCGCGCTCAAGGGCAAGGGCGGCCACGGCTCCTCGCCCTGGACCGCGAAGGACCCCACGCTGGCCGCGGCCGAGATCGCGCTGGCGCTCCAGAACATCGTGAGCCACCAGATCGATCCGCTCGATGGCCCGACCGTGGTGACCGTGGGCCTGCTGCAGAGCGGCAACCGCGTCAACATCCTGCCCGACACGGCCGAGATCGCGGGCACGGTGCGCTCGCTGTCGCAGAAGAACCAGAAGACCGCGCACGACGCCATCCGGCTCAAGGCGCAGAAGATCGCCGAGAGCCACGGCCTGACGGCCGAGGTCACGATCGACACCGGCTACGAGGTGCTGGTCAGCGATCCGGCCGCCACGCAGGCCGTGACGCAGGCGCTCGAGACCGCGGCCGGCCCCGGCAAGGCGCGCGAGTCGCAGCCGAGCATGGGCTCGGAGGACTTCGGCTCCTTCGGCAAGAACATCCCGATCGTGTTCTGGCACCTCAATGCCTCGCCCTTCGCCGACCGCAACGGCGCGCCCAACCATTCGTCCGAGTTCGTGATCGACGAGTCGGCACTGCGCGTGGGCGTGCGCGCGCTGGTGGGCAGCACGCTGGCGTACATGAACCGGCCGGCCGGTGGGGCCGCGGGGGTCAAGGTCTCGCAAACGCAGTGAGGACCGCGCGGCGCTTCAGTTGTCCTTGACGATCTTCCAGCTCTTGCCCTCGTCCGCGGAGCGCAGGATCAGGTTGTCGGGCAGGAAGGCGATCAGGGAGCCGTCGGAGCGGTCCACCATCATCTGGCGCACGGCCTGCGGCCCCGTGATGCTCGGCGAGCCGCCGGTGTGGGTCCAGCTCTTGCCGCCGTCGCGCGTGGTCATCAGCCCCATCGCACCGGGCATCAGCCCGGGTGCGATCGGCGCCACCGCATAGGCCGTCTGGCGGTCCTTGAAGGCGATGGTCACGACGAAGCGGCTGGTGTTGAGGTCGCTCCAGGTCTGCCCCCAGTCCGGCGACAGCATGGTGGACTTGGTGAAGATCGCCGTCTGCGACACCAGGGTGCCGTCGGGCAGCGCGTTCACGTCGAGGGTGGACTGGCCATTGCTCGAGCGCGTCAGCGTGCGGCCGTCGGTGGCGTGGAGGTCGCCGTTGGGCATCATCACGCCCACCCGGTCGGGCGTGCCGAAGGCCATGCTGCGCATCCACGGCATGTTGATCGAACGGCTGTCGGAGAACTCGCCGAGCTTGCGCCACCCGACGCCCGGATCGGCCGACGCGTAGACGCTCCAGAGGCTGTCGCTGCGCGAGACCACCACCAGGCTGCCGTCGCGCATCGGCTGCGCCACCTGGATCAGGCCGTCGTCGGGCGGCAGCAGGTCCTTCCAGGTATCGCCCTCGTCGGTCGACAGGCGCAGCAGGCCTTCCTCGCCGGCCACCAGCAGGCCGCCGCGGTACGGCCGCACCGACAGCACCTCGCGCCAGGTCTTCGCGTCGATCTCGCGCCAGCGGCTCTCGCCGCTCTTGCGCCACAGCACCTTGCCGAGCTTGGCGCCGGCCATGAACTCGCCGTCGGCGGTCTGTGCCAGGCCATGCCAGGCGGAAGCGAGCCGCTTGAGCTGCGGCGCCAGCGCGGCGCGGCGATGCAGGTCGGGCGTGAAGATGAAACCGTGCTGCGGGCGATCGCGCGTCTGCGCCGCCAGCGCGGGATAGAGGGTCTCGAAGGTCTTCTGCAGTTCTTCCTCCGGCCGCACGTAGGCGACGACGAAGCGCGAGCCCCCGCGCGGCTGGATCAGCAAGGTGCCGAGCAGCGTGACCTCGTCGCGCACCACGTCGAAGCTGCCGAACTTCGCATCGATGGGGAAGGTGTAGCTCATGTTGCCCGAGCCGCCCGCCGCGTGCTTGATGATGTAGCGGCCCGGCGCGACCATGCCGCTGAAGACGGCCGTGGTGTAGGTGGAACGGCGCGTGCGCTGCAGCACCACCATGTCCTGGCCGGTCTGCTTCTCGCCGGGCCCGAGCACGCGTTGGAGATGCAGGGTCCACAGCGTTTCGGCCGGGTCGTTCTCGCCGGGGCTGTTGGTGATCAGCTTCATCACCACGGCGCCTTCATGGCCCGTCAGGGTCTGCTCGGGCGCGATCGGCGGCGCGACGCAGGCGGCCAGCAGGGCCGCGGCCAGCAGCAGCACGAACCCGCGCAGCAGGCGGACGATGGGTCGGGGAAACGGGGTCACGGTCGTGGCTCTCTTGTTGGAATGGTTTTGCGGGATGGCTCCGGCGGATCGCTCGACGGCCGGACGGCAGGCCCTCCACCTGCGGACGCGCACGATACATTCGGGAACATCCGCGGGCAATCCACCGGACGAAGGTGTTGCATCGGCGCCAACCCGCGGCCCGCCCCCGCGAGCCGCTGCGCGATGCAGGGGCCGGTGCTATCGTCGATTCCACCCTTCCCATGAAGACCCCCGGCCCGACGCCCTCCTCCCGGCCCGCGCTTGCGGCGCCGATGCATCGCGCGCAGTTCCTGCGGCTCGCAGCGGCCCTGCCCGCGAGCGCCGCGCTGAGCGCGTTCGTGCAGCGGCCGGCCGGGTCCACGCCTGCGCCGACCATGAACACCCGCCCCATCCCCTCCACCCAGGAAGCGCTGCCCGCGATCGGCTGCGGCACCTGGATCGGTTTCGACCAGCGTCCCGGCAGCGAGGAATACCAGCGCCTCGCGGGCGTGCTCGAGGCGCTGTTCGCCGCGGGCGGCACGGTGATCGACAGCTCGCCGATGTACGGCCGCTCCGAGGAGAGCACCGGCGAGCTGCTGGCCGCCACGGCGGCGGCTCGCGGTACTCGGCGCCCCTTCCTCGCGACCAAGGTCTGAACCTCGGGCCGCGAGGCCGGCATCGCGCAGATGGAACAGTCCTTCGCGCGGCTGCGCACCGAGCGCGTGGACCTGATGCAGATCCACAACCTGGTCGACTGGCGCACCCAGCTCGCGACCTTGCGCGAATGGAAGACGCAGGGCCGCGTGCGCTACCTGGGCATCACGCACTACACGGCCTCGGCCTACGACGAGGTCGAGGCGGTGCTGCGCGCGCAGCCGCTCGACTTCCTGCAGATCAACTACTCGCTCGATGCGCGCGCTGCCGGCGAACGGCTGCTGCCGCTGGCGGCCGAACGCGGCGTGGCGGTGATCGTCAACATGCCCTTCGGCGGCGGCGGCCTGCTGCGCCGGCTGCGAGAGCGCGCGCTGCCGGGCTGGGCCGCGGAGATCGGTTGCGCGAGCTGGGCCCAGGTGCTGCTGAAGTTCGTGCTGAGCCATCCGGCCGTGACCTGCACCATCCCCGGCACCAGCCGCGCGGCGCACATGGCCGAGAACGCCGCGGCCGGCGCGGGGCCGGTGCCCGACGCGGCCTTCTGGAAGCGGCACGCGGCCGAGGTGCTGGGCTGACGCCGCTCAGCGGTCGAGGAAGTTGGCCACGCGCCGATTGAATTCCTCGGCCCGCTCGTACTGCACCCAGTGCCCCGCGCCGTCGACCACGGCGCCCTCGCGCTGCGGTCCTTCGGCCACGAGCCGCGCGACCAGCGCGCGCGAATCGGCGGTCACGTCGAACTCGCCCCAGAGAAAGAGCTTGGGCCCGGGAATCTCGGCCAGCGCCGCCTGCAGGCCGCCGCGGCGCGACACCTCCTTGCTGCGAAAGCGCGTGCCATGGCAGGCGATGTCGTGGATCTCGAAGGCCAGCGGGTCGGCGCGCGACATGTCGTGCAGCATCAGCGCGCCGAGGTTGTGCAGCAGCGCGGCGCGCTCCGCCTCGCGGTCCCGCGCGAGGCGCCAGTTGATCATCTCGACCGCCATGCGCCGCATCGTGCCGTGGCCGCCGCTGCCCACCAGCAGCATGCGGCGCACCGCGCGCCGGTGCAGCGCGAACTGCGAGGCCACCACGCCGCCGAAGGAGAAGCCGCCGAGGTCGATCGGCGTGCCGGCGCCGATCAGCGCATCGAGCGAGCCGGCCAGTGCCGCGAGCGAGGGCGCGAGCGGATGTTCGTCGGGCGCCGGCGGGGGCGGCGTGCCCGAATCGTTGAAGCCCGGCATGTCGGGCAGCCACAGCGCGCGCTCGGCCGACAGGGCTTCGGCATTGCGCAGCCAGTGCATCCAGCTGCCGTGGCCGCCATGCAGCAGCACCAGCGGCGGATGGGCGCCGCCGTCGGCGGGGCCGAAGCGGCGCCAGCGGACGCGCACACCGGCCTGCTCGATGTCGTGATGGGTCGACAGCGCGTCGACGCGCGCGATGACGGCGCGGGCTTCGTCCTCGGTCGTGGCCGAGAGTCCGGACAGGCCCGCGCTCATGGCAGCATCCTCTGCAGCTCGGCCTCGCCATCGAGGAACTGGTGCTTGAGCGCACCGATCAGGTGCAGCGCGAACAGCACGTAGAGCACATAGCCGGCCCAGGTGTGCACGCCGCCCAGCACGGTGTGGAGGTTCTCCTTGGCGGCGGCCTCGATGTCCATGATCCAGCCGATGCGCGGCCATTCGAACAGACCGAACAGCTGCATCGGGTGCGTGGCCGCGTCCTTCCAGGCCGAGTCGTGCATCCAGCCCGACAGCGGCAGCGCGATCATCACGAGGTACAGCGCGCCATGGGCCGCATGCGCGCCGATGCGTTCGAGCCGGCCGTAGCTGCCGGGCATGGCCGGCGGCCGGTGGGTGGCGCGCCACAGGATGCGCAGGATCACCAGCCCCAGCACGGTGATGCCGATCGACTTGTGGGTGTCGATGGCCGGGCGCACCCAGTCGTCGGGAAAGCGGTCGACCGAGAGGATCAGCGCGATGTTGACGATCATCAGCAGTGCGATGATCCAGTGCAGCGCGATGGCGGTGCGTGTGTAGCGATGGTGAGGGGGCATGCGGGAATTTTCGGCGGGAGTCCGACTCAGCCTGTCAGGCGCGCGATTGTCCGGTCTTCGGCCTCGGACATTCGAAACCGCCGGCCCGTTCCGTGCGTACACCTTCCCATCGCCCTGGCGCCCCTGTCTTGAACGACCTGCTCCGCTCCGCCTTCGTCGCCGCATCGCCGCGACTCTCGCCCCCCGCCACGCCGCTGCGAAGCTGGCTCATCCATGGCGGCGTGCTGCTGCTGTGGGGCCTGCTGTTCGCCATGGCCTTCCGCCTGGGCAACGTGCAGGCCTGGTCGGTGGGCGTGGCCTACGTGCTCTACGACACCGTGCTGCTGCTGTTCGTGGGCTGGCAGACGCTCGCGATCCTGCGCCCGCGCGGCATCGCGCTGGCCTCGGCGCCCCTGCCGCATCCCGCCGTGGCACCACACCGCGCCACGCTGGGCGTGATCGTCGCCGCGCACGACGAGGCCGCGGTGCTGCCCGTGACCTTGGCCGCGCTGCTGGGCCAGACCGATGCGCCCGACCGCATCGTGATCGCCGACGACGGCTCGACCGACGGCACGGCCGAACTGCTGACCACGCGCTACGGGCTCGAGGCGCCGGAGCCGGGGCAGCTCAGCGCCGCGAGCACCCTGCATCCCAACCTGCACTGGCTGCGGCTGCCGCACGGCGGCAAGGCGGTGGCCTTGAACGCCGCGGTGCTGTGCATAGACACCGAGACCGTGCTCACCGTCGACGGCGACACCCTGCTCGACGCGCGCGCCATCGCCGCGGTGCGCCGCGCCTTCTCGGACGAGCCCGCGCTGGTGGCGGCCACCGGCGTCATCACGCCGGTGTGCAGCCGCACGCTGGGCGGACGGCTGCTGCAGTGGTTCCAGACCTACGAGTACATCCGCAACTTCCTCTCGCGCTATGCCTGGATGCGCGTCGACGGCCTGCTGCTGATCTCGGGCGCCTTCGCGGGCTTCCGGCGCGACGCGGTGCGCGCGGTGGGCGGCTTCGATACCGATTGCCTGGTCGAGGACTACGAGCTCATCCACCGGCTGCACCGCCATGCCCAGGCGCACGGCCTCGACTGGCGCGTGCGCGTGCTCGGCGACGCGCAGGCGCGCACCGACGCGCCCAGCAGCGTAGGCGCCTTCCTGCGCCAGCGCCGGCGCTGGTTCGGCGGCTTTCTGCAGACCCAGTACTGGTACCGCGCGATGGTGGGCGACCGCCGCTACGGCTGGCTCGGCACCGCGATGCTGCCGGTCAAGGCCATCGACACCCTGCAGCCGCTGTACGGCCTCGCGGCCTTCGGCCTGCTCGTGATGTACCTGGTGCGCGGCGACTTCGGCGTGCTGCTGCCCGCAGCCGGCGTGATCGCCGCCAAGATCGTGCTCGACCTCGTCTTCCACCTGTGGTCGGTGCACTTGTACCGGCGCTGGGTCGGCCACGACGGCGAGACCGGCATGCTGCAGGCCTTCGCGGCGGCGCTGATCGAGCCCTTCACCTTCCAGCTGCTGCGCCACACGGGCGCGGCCTGGGGCTGGTGGACCTTCCTGACCGGGCGCGGCACCTGGGGCCGGCAGCAGCGCGTCGGGCTGGTCGATTCAGACGGCGCCGAGCGCCGGGTCGATCAGAAGTAGCCGGCGCCGCCGAAGCGGTAGCTCGACACCACGAGGCCGCCCATGAAGGCCTCCTCGTGATAGACGCGCTCGCCCGCCTCCTGCTCGGCCGCGCCCACCGCCACCATCAGCGGAATCAGGTGCTCCTCGCGCGGATGCGCCATGCGCGCCGAGGGCGCGGCGGCCCAGTCCTGCAGGCGCTGCACGCGTTCCGCCGGTGCGGCCTCGACCGAGGTGGCGTCGAGCCAGTCGCCGAAGGCCTTCGACACGCCATGCGCCTGTGGCCCGAAGTTGCGCAGGTTGTGATAGCTCAGGCCGCTGCCGACGATCAGCACGTCCTCGTCGCGCAGCGGCGCGAGCGCGCGGCCCAGCGCGATGTGCTCGGCCGGATCGAGGCCGCGGCGCAGCGACAGCTGCACCACCGGCACCTCGGCCTGCGGATAGATCGCGGCCATCGGCGAGAACATGCCGTGGTCATAGCCGCGCTCGGGATCGATGGCCGCCGGCAGGCCGGCCGCGGCGATCAGCGACTGCACGCGCTGCGCGAGTTCGGGCGAGCCGGGCGCGTCGTAGTGCACCTCGTAGGTATGGGCCGGGAAGCCGCCGTAGTCGTAGATCATCGGCGGGCGCGGGTTGCCCTGCACCGTGAACACCGGCGCCTCCCAGTGGGCCGACACCATGAGGATGGCCTTGGGCGTGCGGCCGAGCTGGCGCGGCATGTCGGCCAGCGCGGCGGCGAGCCGGTCGTAGGTGGCGCCCATCTCGCGCTTCATCCAGGGCCAGGGGCCGCCACCGTGCGAGATGAAGTAGGTGGGCAGGCGGTTCGGGTTGTCGTGGGTCATGTCGTTGCTTCCTTGAAGGCGTTGCAGCGACTGTAGATATTTCCTGCGAGGAAATCGACAGGCTACGATTCATCGAATCGTTTCTCCAGAGGAAATCATCGATGGACCGCATGACCAGCCTGCGCGTGTTCCGCGAGGTCGTCGAATCGGGCAGCTTCGTGGCCGCCGCCGAGCGGCTCGGGCTGTCGGCGCCGATGGCCAGCAAGCACGTGGCGCAGCTCGAGAAGTCGCTGGGCGCGCGTCTCTTGCACCGCTCGAGCCGCCACCTGAGCCTGACCGAGGCCGGCACTGCCTGGTACGAGCAGAGCCGGCGCGCGCTCGACCTGCTCGACGCCGCCGAGGCCGCGATCGGCCAGACCCGCGAGGCGCCGCGCGGCCAGCTCAAGCTCAGCGCGCCCGTGTGGTGCGCCACCGCGCGCTTCGCGCAGGTGCTGGCCGACTACCGCGCGCGCTATCCCGAGGTGCTGCTCGACATCCACCTCGAGAACCGCAAGGTCGACCTCGCGGCCGACGGCTACGACCTCGCGCTGCGCGCCACGCAGGAGCCCTCGCCCGCGCTGATCGCGCGGCCGCTGTGTCGCGTGCCCTTCTTCCTCGCGGGCACGCCCGACTACCTCGCGCGCATGGGCGGCAGCCCCGCGGTGCCGGCCGAGGTGGCGCGGCTCGGCGCGATCGTGCCGAGCTACGTGGCGCTCGACCATCTCGCGCTCACCGGGCCGGGCGGGCGCCTGTTCCCGCTGCGGCTCACGCCGGTCATGCGCTCGGACGACACCACGCTCACGCTGCATGCGGTGCGCGCGGGCATGGGCGTGGCGTTCATGCCGGGCTGGCTGCTCGAGGACGACCTCGCGCAGGGCCGACTCGTGCGCCTGTTGCCCGACCACGCACCGCATCCGGTGACGCTGTTCGCGGTCTACACCAGCCGCCAGTACATGGCGCCCAAGCTGCGTACTTTCATCGACTTCCTCGGCGAGCGGCTCGCGGCGCTCGAACCAAAGACCGCGCCCGTTCCCGCCACTTCGTCGCGCAAACCACGCAGAAGCTGAAGAAACGCACCTTTTCAGGGCAAGGTCATGCGCTCGCGGCTACAGTCTTCGGCTCTTCGGGAGAGTCAGTCCTTGTTCCGTTTCTTCGAAAAACTTCTACACCCCTACCCCGCCGCCGAACCTCCGCTGCCGCCGCAAGGCTTCTTCGCCTTCCTCTGGGCCTGCACGCAGGGCGTGCGCGGCAAGATCCTCGCGATGGCGGTGCTCACCGCCGTGATGTCGACCTTCGAGGCGCTGCTGTTCGCGCTGCTCGGACGCGTGGTCGACTGGCTCGGCGGCCAGGCGCCCTCGCGCCTGTGGGAAGACCGCGGCACCACGCTCGCATGGATGGCCGGGCTGCTGGTTGCCAGCATCGCGGTGGTCGCGCTGCAGACCATCGTCAAGCACCAGACGCTCGCGATCAACCTGCCGATGCGGCTGCGCTGGAACTTCCACCGCCTGATGCTGGGCCAGAGCATGGCCTTCTACCAGGACGAGTTCGCGGGCCGCATCACGGCCAAGGTGATGCAGACCGCGCTCGCGGTGCGCGAGACCGTGTTCGTGCTGGCCGACGTGCTGGTGGCGATGGGCGTGTACGTCGCCACCATGATCGTGCTGGTGGGCGTGCTCGACGCGCAGCTGATCTGGCCGTTCGTGATCTGGCTGGCCTTCTACATCGGCGCGCTGATCTACTTCGTGCCGCGCCTGGGCGCGGTCGGCAAGGCGCAGGCCGATGCGCGCGCGCTGATGACCGGCCGCGTGACCGATGCCTACACCAACATCGCGACGGTGAAGCTGTTCTCGCACACGCAGCGCGAGGCCGGCTTCGCGCGCGACGCGATGCGCGAGTTCATGCACACGGGCTACGGCCAGATGCGGCTGGTGAGCGCCTTCGAGATCGTCAACCACACGCTGAGCATGGGCCTGACCGCCGGCATGGCGGGCACGGCGTTGTGGCTGTGGTCCACCGGCGCGGTCGGCGTGGGCGCGGTGGCCGCGGCCACCGCCATGGCACTGCGGCTGCAGGGCATGTCGCACTGGATCATGTGGGAGATGACCAGCCTGTTCGAGAACATCGGCACGGTGCAGGACGGCATGAAGACGCTGTCGCGCCCGCGCGCCGTGCTCGATGCGCCGGGCGCCAAGCCGCTCGAGGTGCCGCGCGGCGAGGTGCGCTTCGAGCATGCGAGCTTCCGCTACGGCGCGGCCGGCGGCCGGCGCGTGATCGAGGACCTCACGCTGACCGTGGCGCCCGGCGAGAAGATCGGCCTGGTGGGCCGCTCGGGCGCCGGCAAGTCGACGCTGGTGAACCTGCTGCTGCGCTTCCACGACCTGGAGAGCGGCCGCATCCTGATCGACGGCCAGGACATCGCGCTGGCCACGCAGGATTCGCTGCGCAGCCACATCGGCATGGTGACGCAGGACACCTCGCTGATGCACCGCTCGGTGGCCGACAACATCGCCTACGGCCGTCCCGACGCGACGCCGGCGCAGATCGAGGCCGCCGCGCGCCGCGCCGAGGCGCACGACTTCATCGGCACGCTCGGCGACGCCAGCGGGCGCCACGGCTACGAGGCCCACGTGGGCGAGCGCGGCGTGAAGCTCTCGGGCGGCCAGCGCCAGCGCATCGCGATCGCGCGCGTGATGCTCAAGGACGCGCCGATCCTGCTGCTCGACGAGGCCACCAGCGCGCTCGACTCCGAGGTCGAGGCCGCGATCCAGCAGAGCCTCTACACGCTGATGGAAGGCAAGACCGTGATCGCGATCGCGCACCGGCTGTCGACCATCGCGGCGATGGACCGGCTGATCGTGCTCGACGAGGGCCGCGTGGTGGAGGAAGGCGACCACCGCACGCTGATGGCCAAGGGCGGGCTCTATGCGCGGCTGTGGGCGCACCAGAGCGGCGGCTTCCTGGGCGACGCGCTCGACGAGGAAGAGGCGGCGCTGGCCTGAGCCCCGCCGCCGCCCGGCCTGATCGATCAGGTCGGCAGCGCCCCCGCCTCGTACTGCGCCACGAACTCCCCGCTCGGCTGGATCGGCTTGATGATGTCGATCAGCACCCCGTTCGGGTCGCTGGTGATGAAGTGGCGCTGGCCGAAGGCCTCGTCGCGCAGCGGCAGCAGCACCGGCAGGCCGGCCGCGGCCAGGCGGTCGTGCACCGCGTCGGGATCGTCCACCTCGAAGTTCAACAGCAGCCCGCCCGCCACCTTGCCGCGGCCCGCGGCGGGAATGGTCTCGTGCCGGCCGTCGAGCACCGCGAGGTTGACCGAGGGCTCGCCCTCCAGTTGCAGGTGCACGTACCAGTCGCTCGTGAACAGCGGCGCGAAGCCGAAGTGGCGCTGGTAGAAGTCCGCCGTGCCGGCGACGTCATTGGTCATGATGACCGGGTAGTAACTCGTGACTTTCATGAGGGCTCCTTGGGATGGCTGGAACTGACATACAGTCTGTATGTTTGATTGAATATACATACATACAGTCTGCATGTAAATGACCTCCAAGATCATCCGGACCAACAAGGAGCGCACCGAGACCACGCGGCAGGCGCTGACCGAGGCGGCGCGCGCCCTGTTCGTCGACCAGGGCTATGGCCAGACCTCCACGCCCGACATCGTGGCCGCGGCCGGCATCACGCGCGGCGCGCTCTATCACCACTACGCCGACAAGCGCGACCTGTTCCGCCATGTGCTCGAACAGGAATCGCGCGCGGTGGCCGCCGAGATCGCGGCCGCCACGCCCGAGGCGCTGGCGCCGCGCGAAGCGCTGCTGATCGGCAGCGATGCCTACCTGCGCGCGATGACCGTGCCGGGCCGCACCCGGCTGCTGCTGATCGACGGGCCGGCCGTGCTCGGCATGGCGGAGATCATGGCGATGGACGATGCGAACGCGGCCCGTTCGCTGCGCCAGGGACTGGCCGAGGCCGGCATGGGCCGCGGCGAGGTCTCGCTCGACGCGCTCTCGCAGCTGCTGTCGGCCGCCTTCGACCGCGCCGCGCTCGAGATCGAGGCGGGCGCCGATGCCGCCGAGGTGCGTGCCGCGATGCGCTGGCTGCTGCAGCAGGCGCTCGGGCCCGAGGCGCCCTCGAAGCCGGCGCGCAAGACGAGGTCCTAGGCCGACCCGGGGCAGCGGAAGGTATGTCACGACCGGCCCTGCAAGTCCTACAGAACCCGCCGCCCCCCGCCGACACCCTGGGTACCCCTCGCGCCGTGATGCTGGGACCATCGTCAACAACGTGGAGTGCTCGCGGTGAATTCCATCATCTACATCGTCGGTCTGGTCGTCGTGGTCGTGGCCGTGCTTTCGTTCTTCGGCCTGCGCTGAAAGACGTCAGTCCCCCTCGAACCATCCACACGCCAGAGAGGAACGGGGCCGCGCTGCGGCCCCGTTTTGCTTTGGGGGCGCCGGGCATAATCCGCGCGCTGAGCCGCCCTCGGCCGAGGGCTCATCGTCGGCTTTCCGCCGGCCCTGCCTCTGTTCGCGAAGGGACGCTGTTGACCACCACCGCACTGCGCGAGAACCCCGACTTTTCCGATGCGGTGATCACCGAGGCGATCCGATGGGCCGAGCAGAACGGCCCGCTCGACGACGCGCAGGCCATGCGCATCGCCGCGCAGGCGCCGCACACGCCGGCACGCATCGCCGAACGCGCGCGCCAGCTCGGCGAACGACTGGGACTGCAGGCCGAACTGCGGCGCGCGCGCCAATGGTCGCCCTGGGTGCTGCTCGGGCTCGTGGCCCTCATCGTCATGGCCGGCCTCGCGCTCGCGGGCAACGTGGTGGGCGGTGGCGAGCGCCACATCAACGTGATCGTCGCGCTCGTGAGCCTGCTCGGCGTGCACCTGCTGACGCTGCTGCTGTGGCTGCTCGGGCTGTGGCTGCCACTCGCCTCTTTCAGTTCGGCCTCGCTGGGCTGGATCTGGCTCTCGCTGACCGCGCGCGTGGCCGGCGGCCGGCATGGCCAGGCACCGCTGCTCGTGCGCGCCACCACCGGCCTGCTGGGCCGCGCGAGGCTGCTGCCCTGGGCCTTCGGCATCGTGAGCCACGGCATCTGGTCGCTGTCCTTCGCGGTGGTGCTCGCGGCGATGCTGTTCGCGCTGGCCTTTCGCAGCTACACGCTGAGCTGGGAAACCACCATCCTCGATCCCGCCTTCTTCGTGCGCGCGGTCGATGCGCTGGGCTGGGCGCCGTCGCGCCTGGGCTTCCCGGTGCCCGACGCCGCCACCGTGCTCGCTACCGCGCCACCGGCCTCGGGCCAGCGCACCTGGGCGCTGTGGCTCACGGGCTGCATCCTCACCTACGGGCTGCTGCCGCGCCTCGTGCTGCTGCTCTGGAGCACCGCTGTGTGGCGCCATCGGCGCCAGGCGCTGCAGCCCGCGCTCGACGCGCCCTACTACCGCCAGCTCGCGGCCCGCTTCGCGGCGCTCGCGCCCAGCGCCATCGTCGATGCCGATCCGGGCCGCCGCGCGCGCGAGGCGCCCGTGGGCCTCGCGCCTGCGGACCTGCGCGACCTGCGCGTGCTGGTCGGCTTCGAACTGCCGCCCGACATCGGCTGGCCGCCCGAGGGCCTGCCCGCCGACCTGCAGCTCGAACGCATCGACGGCAGCGCGCCCGAGCGCCGCGCGCTGCTCGACCGGCTCGCGCTCGCGCGGCCGCGCAGCGTGGTGCTGGCCTGTCGCGCGGCCGCGAGCCCCGACCGTGGCACCGAGCGCTTCGTGCGCGACCTGCTCGCGCACAGCGGCGAATGCCGCCTGTGGCTGATCGCCGAGGGCGGCAACGACGGCTTGGCGATCGCGCGCTGGCTCGCATGGCTGCGCGACGCCGGCCTCGAACGCGTGGCCGCGGGCACCTCGCTCGGCGAGTTGCTGGGCTCCACCGACACCGTTGCGCCATGAGCGAGCCGATCCGCATCGCCGTCGTCGGCCACACCAATGCCGGCAAGACCTCGCTGCTGCGCACGCTCACGCGGCGCATCGACTTCGGCGCGGTGTCCGACCGCCCCGGCACCACGCGCCATGTCGAGTCGGTCGACCTCGAGATCGACGGCCGCCCCGCCGTGCGCTTCTACGACACGCCGGGCCTGGAGGATGCGGTGGCCTTGCGCGAGCACCTCGCGCGCATCGATCCCGCGGGCCAGGCCACGCCGCCCGAGCGCATCCGCCGCTTCCTGCAAGGCCCCGAGGCGCACGGCGCCTTCGAGCAGGAGGCCAAGGTATTGCGCGCCATGCTCGACATCGACGCCGCCTTCCTCGTGATCGACGTGCGCGAACCGGTGCTGCCCAAGTTCCGCGACGAGATCGAGCTGCTCAATGCCTGCGCGCGGCCGGTGCTGCCGGTGCTCAACTTCGTGCGCGACGCGGCCAGCCGCGAAGCCGCGTGGAAGGAACTGCTCTCGGCCTACGGCCTGCACGTGCAGGTGCGCTTCGACGCGGCCGCGCCCTTCGTGGGCGCCGAGCGCGATCTCTACGGCGACCTCGCGACGCTGTTGCGCGACCGGCGCGAACTGCTGCGCGGCGTGGCCGACGCGCTCGAGGCCGAGGCCGCGGCGCGGCGCCGCGCGGCCGCCGCGCGCGTGGCCGAGCTGCTGGTCGATGCCACCGCGCTGCGGCGCAGCGTGCCGGCCACCGAGTTCGCCGATCCCGCGCGCCGCGACGCGCTGGTCGCCGCGCTGCGCAAGACCGTGTTCGACAAGGCGCAGCGCTGCGCCGACGACCTGCTCGCGCTCTACGGCTTCCGCCAGGGCGACGCGGCCGAGGCGCCGCTGCCGATGATCGAGGGCCGCTGGGCGCTCGACTTCTTCAATCCCGAGGCGATGAAGGACGCCGGCCTGCGCCTGGGCAAAGGCGCGGCCATCGGCGCCGCGGTCGGCGCGGTGGCCGATCTCGCGGTGGCCGGTCTCTCGCTCGGCGCCGGCGTGGCGCTGGGCGGCGCGATCGGCAGCGCGGTCTCGCAGGGCTGGGGTCCGCTGGGCCGCAAGCTCGCGAACAAGCTGCGCGACGTGCACGAGCTCACGGTGGAGGACGGCGTGCTGTTCACACTCGCGGCCTGGCAGCTGCAGCTCGCGCGCGCGCTCGAGCGCCGCGGCCATGCGGCCACGCGGCGCATCGAGGCGGTGGACGGCGGTGCCGACGCGGCCGGCGAGTCCATCGCCGCCGCGCTGCGTGCCGCGCAACCGGCGCGCAGCCATCCCGAATGGGAGAGCGGCCAGGGCGCGGCCGGCGCGCTGCAGGCGGTGCGCGCGCTGTGGCGGCCCGCGCCGCAGCGCGAGGCACTGGTGGCCACGCTCGCCGGGCTGCTGCAGGCCGGCTTCGAAGCCTGAGCCTCGCCCGGCACGCGCCGTCGCCTCCTTCCTACGCGGGGCGCCGCGCGGCTGGTCCAGGGTTTCCTGATCGATGACACGAAAGGAGAACCCATGACCGTCGAATGCAAGCTGCTCGAGACCCCGCTGATCGGGCGCATCTGGGAAGGCCGCACGCCGATCGCGCGCGCCGACGACTACCTGCACTACAGCCTGGAGCACGGCATCCGCGAGATCGCGCGCAAGCCCGACTGCCTCGGCGTGCAGTACTTCCGGCGCCTGCGCGGCAACGTGGCCGAGTTCCGCACCGTGTCGTTCTGGCGCTCGGTCGAGGACATGCACGCCATGCACGACAAGCGCGGCGATCCGCTGCGCGTGGCGCCGCTGGCGCGCGACCCCGAATTCCTGCTCGAGCTGCCGGAGTTCGTGGACCTGGTCGAGGTCCACGTCAACAGCTTCGACCGACGCTAATCGAGCAGGTCCTCCAGCCGCAGCGGCAGCCGCCGCAGCCGCTTGCCCGTGGCATGGAACACCGCGTTCACGATCGCGGGCGCCACGCCCACCATCGCGACCTCGCCGAGCCCCTTCGCGCCGAGCGCGTTGAAGCGCGTGTCGGGCTTGCCGACGAAGCCGACCTCGATGCGGCCGATGTCGGCCGCCACCGGCAGCACGTACTCGGCCAGGTCGGCATTGAGGAAGCCGCCATGGCGCGGATCGACCTCGCTGGCCTCGCGCAGCGCGGCGCCGATGCCCCAGACCACGCCGCCCTCGACCTGGCTGCGCGCGGTGCGCGGACTCGCGACCGCGCCGCAGTCGGCCACGCTCACCACGCGCGGCACGCGGATGCGGCGCGTGGTCGGCTCGATGCGCACCTCGACGAAGTGCGCGATGAAGCTGAAGCCGACGTAGTCGGGATAGACCGGCCCGGCCGCGGCCGGCAGCCCGCCCGTGAGCCGGCCGTAGACCTGCTCGGGCTGGCCGGGCGCGCGACGCCGGCTCTCGGCCTCGGCCTGCGCGCGGCCCGAGGCGCGCAGCAGTTCGAGCGCGGTGGCGTTCGCGCCCGCGCCGGGGGCGTGGGTGCGCAGGTCTTCCATCAGCCGCTGCGCCGCCTCCTGCACCGGCGGCAGCGCGGTCGCGGTGCCCCAGGAGCCGGCCGTCAGGTGCTGCGGCGCGGCGCCGGTGTCGCCGAGCGCGATCTCCACCGCGGCCACCGGCGCGCCGAGCACGCGCGACACGGTGAGCGCGATCGCGGTGCGCATGCCCTGCCCCATCTCGTGCCCGCCCACGGCCACGCGCACGCGGCCGTCGCCGGCCAGCCGCACGGTAGCGAAGGCCGGCGCCATCGCGGCCTTGTAGGCGCCCACGGCCACGCCCCAGCCGACGCGGCTGCCATCGGCGGCGCGCATCGAGCCCGGCGCCATGTCGCGGCGCGCCCAGCCGAAGGCCTCGCTGCCCTGCACCAGGCATTCGGCAAGGTGGCGCGAGGAGAAGGGCTTGCCGGTCAGCGGATCGGCCGCGGTGTCGTTGGCGAGCCGGAAGGCCACCGGGTCGCGGCCCAGCAGGTACGCCATCTCGTCGACCGCGCTCTCGAAGGCGAAGGCCGCCGGATGCTCGAAGGGCGCGCGCATGTAGCCCGGCGTCTGCACGTCGGTGCGCACCAGCCGGTCGCGGCCGAGGAAGTGCTTCACGCCGTACAGCCGCGAGGTGATCTCGCTGCCGCTCGAGGGAAAGAGGTCGTGGCGCGAGGTCTGCTGGTCGATGTCGTGCACGGCCGCGACCAGTCGGCCCTCGCGGTCCGCGCCCAGGCGCACGTGATGGCGGCTCGCGGGCCGGAAGCTGGCGTTGTGGAACAGCTGCGCGCGCGTCAGCACCAGCTTGACGGGACGGCCGAGCTCGCGCGCGGCGATCGCCACCGCCGCGGTGTGCGACTGCAGCGAGTTCTTCTGGCCGAAGCCGCCGCCCAGCGTGGGCGAGAGCACGCGCACGCGCGCCGGCTCGATGCCGAGCTGCTTCGCGAGGCCGTGGCGCACGCCCTCGGCGTTCTGCGTCGGCTCGCGCACGGTCAGCACGCCCTCGTTCCATTCGGCCACGGTCGCGATGATCTCCATCGGGTTCTGGTGCTGGATCGGCAGCTCGTAGCGCGCCTCCACCGTGAAGGCCGCCGCGGCCAGCGCGGCCTCGGCATCGCCCACGCGGCGGTCGGCGAACATCGGCTGCGGCAGCAGCGCGGACTGCGCCTGCGGCTGCGCGTCGGGCGCGTCGATGCCGGCGACGAAGGGCTGGGCCTCGTAGCGCACCTCCACCAGCGCCGCCGCCTCGCGCGCGGCCTCGAGCGTGTCGGCGACCACCATCGCGACGGTCTGACCGCGGTAGGCGATCTGCGCCGAGCGCAGCGGATAGAAGCTCTGGAAGCCGAAGCCGCCGCCCATCAGGAAGCCGCCCGATTCGAAGGCGCCGATGTTCTGGTGCGTGTAGACCTTGCGCACGCCGCGCACGCGCTCGGCGGCGCCGGTGTCGATGCGCGCCACGCTGCCGCGCGCGATGCGCGATGGCACGAGCGCGGCATGCAGCAGGCCGGCGCGCGCATCGTCGGCCGCATAGCGGGTGGCGCCGCGCACCTTGTCGTGCGCATCGACGCGCTCGGCGCCGGACCGCGCGCCGCGTGGGGGATTGCTTGTCGTGGTTGCCATCGTTCAGCTCCTGTCCCGGGCCAGCATCAGCGCGTCGGTCACCGTCTCGATGCCGAGCGCCACCTTGAAGCCGTTGTGCGCGAGCGGCTTCGCCTGCGCGAACGCGATCTCGGCCGCGCGCCGCGCCGCGGCCTGCGTGAAGGGCCGCCCGACCAGGCTGCGCTCGGCCTCGAGCGCGCGCCACGGGTGCGTGGCCACGCCGCCGAGCGCGATGCGCGCATCGACCACGCGGTTGGCGCGCAGGTGCAGGCCCACGGCGGCAGAAGCCAGCGCGAAGGCATAGGACTCGCGGTCGCGGATCTTGTGGTACGTGGAGGCCCTGCCCGCCGGCGTGCGCGGCACGCGGATGCGCACGATCAGCTCGTCGGCCGCGAGCACGGTCTCGAGGTGCGGCGTGGCTCCGGGCGCGCGGTGCAGTTCGCGCACCGCCACCGTGCGTTCGCCGCGCGGGCTCAGCGTGTCGACCTGCGCATCGAAGGCCGCGAGCGCCACCGCCCAGTCGCCCGGGTAGACCGCCACGCAGGCCTCGCTGCCGCCGAGCACCGCATGGCCGCGGTTCACGCCGGCCAGCGCCGCGCAGCCGCTGCCGGGCACGCGCTTGTTGCAGGCGAACTCGGGGCCGCCGCGGAAATAGGCGCAGCGCGTGCGCTGCAGCAGGTTGCCGCCCACGCTCGCCATGTTGCGCAGCTGCTGCGAGGCGGCCTTCCACAGCGACTCCGACAGCGCGGTGAACTCGCGCTGCACGACCGGATGCTCGGCCACATCGCTCATCGCGGCGAGCGCGCCGATGCGCAGCTCGGCCCGGTCGCTGGCGTCGATCTCGCGCAGGCCCTCGACGCGGCCGATGTCGACGACGGTGGCCGGCGCTTCCACGCCGAGCTTCATCAGGTCGAACAGGGTGGTGCCGCCCGCAAAGTAGCGCGCGCCGGGCTGGCTGCGCGCCAGCAACTGCACGGCCTCGGCGCTGCTGCGCGGCCGGTGGTAGGCGAAGTCATGCATGGCGGCGGCCCTCCATGGCTTCGGTCTCGGCGCGCATGCGCGGGGCGGCATCGCGGATCGCCTCGAGGATGCCCGCGTAGGCGCCGCAGCGACAGAGGTTGCCGCTCATGTACTCGCGGATCTGCGCCTCGCTGGTGGCGTGGCCCTCGCGCACGCAGGCGATGGCGGCCATCACCTGGCCCGGCGTGCAGTAGCCGCACTGCAGCGCGTCGTGGTCGACGAAGGCCTGCTGCATCGGATGCAGCGTGCCGTCGGGCGCGGCGATGCCCTCGATGGTGGTGACGGCGCAGCCGTCGGCCTTCACGCCCAGCGTGAGGCAGGAGGCGACGCGCCGGCCGTCGAGGTGCACGGTGCAGGCGCCGCACTGGCCGTGGTCGCAGCCCTTCTTGGCGCCCGTGAGGCCGAGCTGCTCGCGCAGCACGTCGAGCAGCGAGGCGCGCGGCTCGAGCTGCAGCGCGTGCGGCTGGCCGTTGATGACGACGCGGGTGTCGATGCGCGGCGGCGCGGGCGCGGGTTCCTGCGCGTTCACGAGGCCAGTGCTCGCGGCACCGGCGGCACCGGCCGCGGTGCTCATCATGAAGGTGCGGCGGCTCAGCGCGGGCGCGCCGGTGCCGGAGGATGGGGTGGGGTTCATCGTGGCGTCCTTTCTTTTTTCTTCTTCTGCTCAGACCTCGCGCCCGATGCGCGCATCGAGCGACAGCCGGCCGCCGCCACGCGCCAGCAGGCACAGCGCGATGAAGAACAGCATCAGCGGGTATTCGAAGCCGCGGTCGATCCACGGGAAGGTCGGGCCCATCACGTAGCAGATGACCAGCATCTGCACCGCGACCATCGCGGCGACCACGCGCGTGAACAGGCCGGCCGCGAGCATCAGCCCACCCACGCCCTCGAGGATGGCGACGAACCAGCCCAGCAGTTCGGCGCCCGGCAGGTGCAGCACGTTGGCGATCAGGTTGACCGAGCCCTTCATCGGGTCGGCCATGCTGCCGTGGCTGCGGCCCAGCAGCTTGGGCAGGCCGTGGGTCACGAGCATCAGGCCGAAAGCCAGGCGCAGCAGCGCGTAGCTCAGCGGCTCGAAGCGGTCATAGGTGCCGCGCAGGTGCGGAAAGATCAACTGCATGGGGGTCGCTCCTCGGGGGGAAAAGGTGACGAGGCGCGGCGGGATGGCCGCGCGCTGGCAGTCTCTCTGTTCTGTATTGGCGAATAAATATGCAAATTTCGTCAATACAATTCAACACAGGCCAACAATCTTCCGAGCTCATTCCATGGACCGCTTCGATGCCATGCGCCTGTTCACCCGCATCGTGGAGCTCGGCAGCTTCACGCAGGCCGCGGCCGCGCTCGAGCTGCCGCGCGCCACGGCCACCCATGCGATCAAGGAACTCGAGGCCCGGCTGCAGGTGCGCCTGCTCGAGCGCACCACGCGCCAGGTGCGCACCACGGTCGACGGCCAGGCCTACTACGAGCGCTGCCGCCACCTGCTGCTCGAACTCGAGGACGCCGAGTCCTCGCTCGCGCAGCTCGCGGTCAATCCGCGCGGGCGGCTGCGCATCGACATCCATGGCGCGGCCGCCAACGACATCGTGCTGCCGCGCATCGGCGACTTCCATGCGCGCTATCCGAACATCGTGCTCGCCGTGGGCAGCGGCGACCGGCTCGTGGAGCTGGTGCGCGAGGGCGTCGATTGCGTGGTGCGCGCGGGCGAGCCCAAGGACTCCTCGCTGGTCACGCGCCGGCTCGCGCTGCTGCCGCAAGTGACCTGCGCGAGCCCGGCCTACCTGGCCGAACGCGGCACGCCGCTGACACCGGCCGACCTGCTGAGCCAGCAGCACCTGGCGGTGAACTTCTTCTCGTCCTCGCGGCCCGACCACTTCCCCTACCTGTTCGAGGTGAACGGGCGCGTGGAGCAGGTCGTGCTGCCCGACTGGCTCAGCGTGAACAACGCCGACAGCTACAAGACCTGCGCCGAGCAGGGCTGCGGGATCATCCAGGTGCCGCGCTATCACATCGAGCGCCAGCTGCGCGCCGGCACGCTGGTCGAGATCCTCGCCGGCACGCCCTGCCCGCCGATGGTCTATTCGGTGCTCTATCCGCAGCACCGGCTGCTGTCGCCGCGCGTGCGGGTGTTCGTGGACTGGGTGACGGCGCTCTATGCCGAGCGCTTCGGCGCGCTCAGGTAGCGGCGCCCTCGTGCGCCTACACGACCGGCACCGTGCCGCCGTCGATCACGTACTCGCTGCCATGGATCGAGGCCGCGCGCCGCGACACCAGGAAGGCCACGAGTTCGGCCACTTCCTCGGGCAGGCCGGGCCGGCCGATCGGGATGCCGCCGAGCGCATCCATCACGCCCTGGCGCGCGCTCGCGTAGTCGCTGCCCGCGCCCGCCGCGAGCCGCTCGACGAAGGCGCGCGCGGCACCGGTCTCGATGTAGCCCGGCGCCACCGTGTTCACGCGCACGCCGCGCGGGCCGAACTCCTTCGACAGGCCCTTGCTGTAGGTGGTGAGCGCCGCCTTGGCCGCGGCATAGGCGAGCGTGGATTCGTACAGCGGCAGCCGGCGCTGGATCGAGGAGATGTGCACGATGCTGCCCTCGCCCTGCGCGAGCATCGAAGGCAGGAAGGCGCGGTCGAGCCGCACGGCCGCGAGCAGGTTGGTGTCGAGCGCCGCCTGCCATTGCGCATCGTCGAGCGCGAGCGCGCCGCCGGGCGAGGCGCCCGAGCCACCGACGTTGTTGACGAGGATGTCGAGCCCGCCGAAGGCCGCGAGCGTGCGCTCGGCGACCCGCGCCACGCCCGCGGGCGTGGCGATGTCGGCCGCGACGAAGAGCTCGGCGCCGTCGCTGTCGCCCGCCTCGGGAGCGCTGCGCGCGGTGGCGGCAACGCGCGCGCCGCTCGCGGCGAGGCGACGCACGATGGCCTGGCCCATGCCCTTGGTGCCGCCCGTGACGAGCACGCGGCGGCCCGCGAACTCCGCGGGATCGAACGAGAAAGGCAGGGAGGAAGGCTGATGCATGTCGGTCATGGGAAAGGTCCTTGTTGGCGATGCATCGAGGCTAGGGATACCCTCGGGCCATGACAAGAACGCACGAAGAAGTAAGGCCCGTACTCGCAGGTAACCCCGTCGCCTACACGCCGGCCAGCGCGGCCGCGCAGGTCGAGCGCACGCTGGGCTGGATCGAGGGCCGCTGGAAGCTGGTGATCCTGTTCCAGCTCTTCGGCGGCAAGGTGCTTCGTTTCTCCGAACTCGAGCAAGCGATACCCGCGGTGTCGCAGAAGATGCTGACGCAGCAGCTGCGCCAGCTCGAGGCCGACGGCCTGGTGCTGCGCACCGTGCATTCGCAGGTGCCGCCGAAGGTCGAGTACCGCCTGAGCGACTGGGGCCAGTCGCTGTGCCCGGTGCTCGACGGACTGCTCCAGTGGTCCGAGGCGCGACCGCGCTTCGACTAGGACACAAAGTCTTCGATGACGCCGCGGTGACGCTCGATGTCACCGCGCTTCGGGCG
Organism: Variovorax sp. PDC80; assembly: GCF_900115375.1. Lineage (NCBI taxonomy): Bacteria > Pseudomonadati > Pseudomonadota > Betaproteobacteria > Burkholderiales > Comamonadaceae > Variovorax > Variovorax sp. PDC80. Next base: position 324,651 of record NZ_FOWG01000005.1, read on the forward strand.
CATGGACGCCCGTGTTGCTTGCGCGCCCACGGTCACCGTACCGTCATCCGCCAAACCTAGCATCCGCCGGCCTTCGGCACCCCTCAACGCAACGCAACGCGAAACTCCAACATGAAGAAAACAGCCGTTCCTGCACCCGCACCTCGTCCCCTGCGTGCCGCCTTCGTCGCGCTCGGCGGCAGCCTCGTCATCGCCGCCTGCGGCGGTGGTGGTGGCGGCAGCGCCTTCGTTCCCGTCATTCCGCCCGCTCCGGCGCCGGCACCCGCCCCGGCACCGACCCCGCTGGGCACGCTCGACGGCTCGGTGCCCCTGGTGATCGGCCACCGCGGCCTGCCCGGCCTGTTCCCGGAGGAAACCCAGAAGGCCTACGAAGCGGCCGCCGATGCCGGCGCCGATTCGCTCGAGACCGACCTGCACCTGACCAAGGACTGCGTGCTGGTCGCGCGCCACAACCCCTGGCTCAGCGACAACACCGACATCACCGACGTCGCCAAGACCAACGCCACCGTGGCCGCGCGCAAGCGCACCGTGCCCGGCGTGCGTGTCGACGTGACCTACCCGGCGATTCCCGCCAACGGCCCGGCGAAGTACCTGAGCGACCTGACCGATCCCAAGGATCCGAAGTCGGTGCTCAAGTCGCTGGTCGTCGACGGCGAGGACCACACCGGCGACTGGTCGATCACCGACTTCACGCTGGCCGAGCTCAAGCAGTGGATCCACGGCACCACCTTCGACGCGAAGGACGAGCGCCCGACCGATCTCAACGGCAAGCTGCCGATCCTGAGCTTCCAGGAAGTGATCGACATCATGCGCGCCAAGGCCAAAGCCACCGGCCGCACGATCACCGTGTATCCGGAAACCAAGAACCCGATCTGGAACAACGCCCAGGCGATCGCCAACGGCTGCGGCCCGGCCGGCAGCCACCCGCTGGAAGACGCGTTGCTCAAGGCGATGAACGCCAACGACCTGAACCGCAAGGACGCACCGATCTTCGTGCAGAGCTTCGACCCGGTGAGCCTCAAGTACCTGCGCTCGGCCGGCCTGAAGGCGCGCGCGGTGCAGCTGGTCGACGGCAACGACATCGACTTCAAGACCGGCGAGATGATCTACGTCACCACCGACGACTACACCTTCGTCGACGGCCGTCCCTACAGCTGGACCCTGGCGGGCGACCCGCGCTGGTTCGGCGCGATGCTCACGCCGGCCGGCCTGGCCGAGGTCAAGACCTATGCCGACGGCATCGGCCCGTGGAAGCCGCAAGTGATGGCGCACACGATCGTTCCGTTCAAGACGCCCAACAAGGGCATGGTCGAAGCCAACACGATCAAGCCCACCAGCCTGATCGCCGACGCCCACAAGGCCGGCCTGTTCGTGCACAGCTACACCTTCCGCAACGAGTCGCGCTACCTGGCCGCCGTCTACAAGGGCGACCCGAAGGCCGAGTACCTCGCGTACTTCCGCGCCGGCATCGACGGCGTGTTCTCGGACTTCGCGAACACGGCCTTCGCCGCGCGCCAGGACTACCTGAAGGAAACCGGCCGCTGAGCCGGCACGCGGCAGACTGACCGAAGCAAGCAGGCGGCACACCATGTACCCGGGCGAACGACTCAACGGGTACAGCCACCTGCTCGGCCTGCTGCTCGCCCTGCCGGCGGCCGTGCTGCTGCTGGCCAAGACCCTGCCCACGGGCGACCCGGCGAAGATCGCCGGCTCGCTCGTGTTCTCGCTCTCGGCGGTCGCGCTCTACGCGGCCTCCACCCTGTTCCACAGCACGCGCGGCCGGCGGAAGCGCCTGTGGGAATGCGCCGACCATTGCGCGATCTACCTGCTGATCGCCGGCACCTACACCCCGTTCGCGCTGGTGATGCTCGAAGGCGCCTGGGCCTGGGTGCCGCTGCTGGCGATGTGGGGCGCGGCCGCGGTCGGCATCCGGCGCGAGCTGATGGCCGCGCGCGGCGCACCCGTGAAGCCCTCCCTGCCGCTGTACATCGGCATGGGCTGGCTCGCGATCGCCGCGGCCGTGCCGCTGGCGATGCAGCTCGAGGGCGGCGGCCTCGCATGGCTCTTGATCGGCGCCGTGCTCTACACCGCGGGCACGGTCTTCTATCGCAACCGCCGCGGCTTCCGGCATGCGCATGCGGTGTGGCACCTGTTCGTGCTCGCGGGCACGGTGAGCCATTACGTGGCGGTGGGCTGGTTCGTGCTGTAGCGCGGTCGCGAGGCGCGCGCGGCTTCGTCAATGACCGCGGCGGTCATCGCGCCGCGCGAGCTCGCGGCGACACACTGGCCGCCCGCCGTTGCGCTTCACGAGCCCGCATGACCTCCACCACCTCTTCCCCGGCGAGCGAGGATCTCCGCGCCAGCTTCCTCGCATTCCGCCACGCGGTGTTCGAACGCCACGAATTCGACGCGATCGCCCGCTTCCTGCACCCCGACTTCAGCAGCAGCTCACCGATGCTGCGCGGCCGCGGCCCGGCCATGTATGCCGACTTCGCGCGCCTGCTGCTCGCGGGCCTGCCCGACCTGCGGCCGCTCGAGCAGGTGGTGCTGGTCGAGGGCACGCAGCTGATGGCGATGACCCGATGGGCCGGCACCCACACCGGCAACTTCCTCGGCGCGCCGCCCACCGGCCGCGCGCTGCGCTTCGCGACCGCGGACCGCTATGACACGAAAGACGGGCTGCTGCTGCGCCACTGGGACGTGGTCGACCGGCTCGAGGCCTCGATCGAGGCCGGGCTGCTGCGGCGCGCGGCGCCGTGAAACACGGCGGCCGGAACGCTCACAAGGTGTGAAGAAACCGTAGCGAGCGCCCCGAGGTCGCGCCGAGGACCGGAGCCGTACTTTGTACGGTGAGGACCGCAGGTGCGAGATCGGGGCGCGCAGTAGGTTTATTCACACCTTGTCACTCCTCGCTGGTCCACTCCACCTGCACGCCCAGGCTGCGCAGGTTCTCGACGAAGCGCGGGTGCGCGCGGCGGATCGGCGTGGCGTTGCGGATCTCGGAGCGGCCCTCGATGCTCGAGGCCACCATGAACAGCGCGATCGCCACGCGGATGATGTAGGGGCTCTCGACCACCGCGGGCACCAGCGGGGCACCGCCGAAGGTGATGAGCCGGTGCGGGTCGGACGAGAACACGTGGGCGCCGAACTTCGAGAGCTCGCCGGTCCAGCCCAGCGCGCCGTCGTAGACCTTGTTCCAGAACATCGCGTTGCCCTGCGCGCGCACGCCCAGCGCGATGAAGATCGGCAGCAGGTCGACCGGGAAGTACGGCCAGGGCGCGGCCTCGACCTTGGTCAGCACGTTGGCGGTGAACGGGGTCTGCACCTTGAGCGGCCCCGAGCGCACGGCGCGCGACCAGCCGTCCTCGTGCACGATCTGCACGCCGAACTTGGCGAAGGTGCGGTCGATCAGCGGGAAGTTGGCCGGCGCGCTGTTGCGCACCACCACGTCGCCGCCGGTGATGGCGCCGAGCGCGAGGAAGGTGGTGATCTCGTGGAAGTCCTCGTCGAAGCGGAACTCGCCGCCACCTAGCGCGTGGCCGCCATGCACCGTGAGGCGCGAGGTGCCGATGCCGTCGATGCGCGCGCCGATCATGGCCATGAAGCGGCAGAACTCCTGCACGTGCGGCTCGGAGGCGGCGTTGGTCAGGGTCGAGGTGCCCTCGGCACCGACCGCGCACAGCACGAAGTTCTCGGTGGTGGTGACCGAGGCGTAGTCGAGCCAGTGGTCGGTGGGCACCAGGCGCCCGTCGGTGCGCACCAGCAGCGAGCCCTCGGCGCGCTCGACCTGACCGCCGAAGCTGCGGAACACCTCCACGTGCGGATCGATCTCGCGCACGCCCAGGGTGCAGCCCTTGACGTTGTCCTCGAGCCGTGCCACGCCGAAGCGCGCCAGCAGCGGCGGCACCAGCATGATCGAGGAGCGCATCTCCTCGGGCAGCCGGTGGGCGGCGGCGTCGAACACGGTGTCGCGGTGGTGCAGCGCCAGCGTGCCGGTGGCGTGGTCGAGCTGCACCTCGCTGCCCAGCGTGCGGAAGATGTCGAGGATCTTGCGCACGTCGGTGATGTCGGGCACGCCGTGCAGGCGCAGCGGCTCGCGCGTGAGCAGGGTGGCGCAGAGGATCGGCAGCACCGCGTTCTTGTTGGCCGACGGCGTGATGCGGCCGCGCAGCGGCGTGCCGCCGTGGACGATGAGATTGGACATGTGTGAGAGACCCCTGTATGGGGTGAATGATAGGCCGCGACAGCCTTCGCTAGGCCTCGTGGCCCGGCGTGCGGCGCGGAATCCAGTGGGCCAGCACGCCGGCCGCGGCGAAGGCGAGCCCGCCCGTGACCGCGATGCCCGCGGCCAATGACAGGCTGCCCGCGAGGAAGGACAGCAGCGCCGGCCCGCAGGAGGCGCCGATGTCGGACATCAGCCGCCACACGCCGAGGAAGTGCGCGCGGCCATGGCGCGGCGAATGGTCGGCGCCCAGGGTCATGATCATTCCCGAGCCGATGCCGTTGCCGAAGCCGATCGCCAGCGCCGCGACCAGCAGCGTGGCGGCGCCCGTGGTCAGCGGCATCAGCAGCATCGCGAGCCCCATGATCAGCATCGAGGGCACCGCGACCCAGCGCCGGCCCTTCTGGTCCATCACCTTGCCGGCCGGGTAGAACACCAGCATGTCGATGCCGCCGGCCATGCCGTAGATCAGCGAGGCCACCGAGGGCGCGAGCGCGAGATGGTCGGCCCACAGCGGGATCACGGCCTGGCGCGAGGCGCGCACCGCGCTGACCAGGGTCACGGCGATGCCCAGCGTGAGGAACACGCGGCGATGGTCGCGCAGGGTCGAGACGATGGTGGGCCTGGCGGGCGCGGCCTGGCCCGGCGGCGCGGGCGGCAGCTCGAGGTCGGGAATGCGCGCGCCCAGGATGGCCGCGCCGGCCACCGCCACGATGCCGAGCACATAGGCCGCCATCAGGCCGAAGAAGTGCACCGCGCCGGCCGCCAGGAAGGGGCCGATGAACATGCCGATGCGCATCACGCCGCCCAGCGTGGACAGCGCCCGCGCGCGGTACTCGACCGGCACCGCCTCGCTCATGTAGCTCTGACGCGCGAGGTTGTAGACCGCCTGCGACATGCCGACCATGAAGCAGCCGAGCGCGAACAGGCCCAGGTGCGAGGTCCACACGCACAGCGCCATGCCGAGCGCGCTCCAGGCGCCGGCCGCCACGATGGCCCAGCGCTCGCCCCAGCGCATGGTGATCATCGAGGCCGGGATGTTGTTGAGCAGCGAGCCGATGCCGATCAGCGCCATCACCAGCGCCGCCATCGGCACCGAGGCGCCGAGCTCGCGCGCCGTGAGCGGCACGATCGGCAGGATCGCGCCCTCCCCGATGCCGAACAGCAGCGAGGGGCCGAAGGCCGGCACCGCGATGCGCCACAGCGAGAACGGGGCCTGGGGGGTGGACGAGGAGGTGGAGACGGCGGGCGGGGACGACATGCGGGCGGGGGCTCTGGCTGGATGCCCTGGCCGCGCGGGGCGCGCAAGGCGCGGCCATTGTCCCGCCGATGGCGCGCGGGCGCAGGCGCACCGCGCAGTGCCCGATGGGGCGGGTACGGCATTGCGGCCCCGGGGCAGCGCGGGCGCTCAGCCCCGCATCGCGTTCGCCACGATGCGCACCGCCGAGGCCACCACGTCGTTGCGCGTCTTGGCGCCCTTGTCGCCCGGGAAGGTCAGGTACACCGCGAGCACCAGCGGCGCGCCCGAAGCCGGCCACAGCACGCCGACGTCGTTGTTGGTGCCGTAGTCGCCCGCGCCGGTCTTGTCGCCCACGGCCCAGCCGGCCGGCACGCCGGCGAGGAAGCGCTCCTTGCTGGTCGTGTTGCCGCGCAGCCAGCCATCGAGCCGCGCGCGCTGCGGCGCACCCAGCGCATCGCCGAGCACCAGCCGCTGCACGCTGGCGGCCATCGCGGCCGGGCTGGTGGTGTCGCGCGGATCGCCGGGGATGGCGCTGTTGAGCTCGGTCTCCCAGCGGTCGAGGCGGAACACCGTGTCGCCGATGGAGCGCGCATAGGCCGTGACGCCGGCCGGCCCGCCGAGCTGGTGCATGAGCAGGTTGGCGGCGGCGTTGTCGCTGTACTGCAGCGTGGCGGCGCACAGCTCGGCCACGGTCATGCCCTCGGCCAGGTGCTTCTCGGTGATCGGCGAGTTCGGCAGCAGGTGGGCGCGGGTGTAGCTCAGGCGGCGCTCGAGCAGCGCCGGTTCCTGCGCGGTGCCGCGCTGCAGGATCGCGGCCGCGAGCATCAGCTTGAAGGTGCTGCACATCGGAAACAGCTCGTTGCCGCGGTGCGCGATGCGCGCGCCGCTGCCGGTGTCGAGCGCGTGCACGCCCAGGCGGCCGCCGCAGTCGCGCTCGAGCGCCGCGAGCCGGGCCTCGGCGTCCGGGCCGGCGGCGGCGGACCAGGCGGCGCAGGCGCTCGCGAGCGGGACCGCGCTGGCGGCGGCGAGGAGCGTACGGCGTCGGATCGGTGTGTTCATGGGTGTCTTGGTGCGAAGAGAGTGGTTGGATGAGACCGCATCGTAGGAACGGGGGCCCCGCGCCACCAGCGCGAAGGGGGCGCGGGGCGTCCCGGCTGTATCGGGTGTAACGGCGCTTTCCCCTTTCAAATTCAACCAAATGGTTGAACGAAAACCGGAACCGATCTATATTCAACCTCATGGTTGAACTTGAACTACCGGCCGAGCGCCAGGACCAGCGGCTCGACGCCATCTTCCACGCGCTGGCCGACAGCACGCGGCGCACCATGCTGCAGCTGCTGGCCCAGGGCGACTGCAGCGTGGGCGAACTCGGCGCGCCGTTCCGCATGAGCTTCGCCGGTGCTTCCAAGCACGTGAAGACGCTAGAGCGCGCGGGGCTGGTGTCGCGCACGGTGCAGGGCCGCGCCCACGTGTGCCGGCTCGAACCCAGGGCGCTGGCCACGGCCGACGCCTGGCTGCGCTACTACGAGGGCTTCTGGGGCGGCCGCCTCGATGCGCTCGAGCAGGCGCTGCGCGACGACGCCGCCGGCTGATTGCTTTTTCTCATCCGACACAAGGAGCAGCACCCATGACCACCACCGAACGATTCGGCCGGCTCGTCGAGCCCGGCACCCTGCGCATCGAGCGCCTGCTGGCCGCGTCCGTGGAGCGCGTCTGGTCCTACCTGATCGACCCCGAGAAGCGCGCGCGCTGGCTCGCGGGCGGCACCATGGCGCCGCAGCCCGGCGCGGTGTTCGAGCTGCGCTTCGAGCACACCACCCTCTCGGGCGAGGCCGCGCCCGAGCGCTACGCGGCCTACCGCGCGCCGCACCTGCAGAAGTCGCGGCTGCTGCGCATCGAGGCGCCGAGGCTGCTGGTCATCAGCTGGGGCAGCGAGGCGGACAGCGCCTCCGAGGTCACTTTCGAACTCGCGCCGCAGGGCGATTCGACCCGTCTCGTGCTCACGCACCGCCGGCTGCCCGATCGCAAGGAAACCGTCAGCGTGGCCAGCGGCTGGCATGCGCACCTCGAGGTGCTCGAGGCGCTGCTCGAGGGCCGCGCGCCCGCGGGCTTCTGGACCTCGCTGGCGGCGATCGAACAGCACTACGAGGCGCAGATCCGCTGAAGCGCACACGCTCGACCACCACGGGGCCTTCGGGCCCCTTTTCTTTTTCGGCCGGCGCTGTCGCGGCGCTGTCATGCGGCTCGCGCAGCATTCGAGGCATTGGTTGTATTTGTGGATTTTGTTGTAAATCACATTCATCTGCCCAAGTGCACATGAATGCATCGATCGCCGGCAAGCCACGCACGACCGCGAATGCCTTCGTGCCGGGGCGGGTTTGAGTGCCCGCCCCGGCGTTCTTGACCTGCCGGAGTTCCCCGATGACAACGCCGAGAGGCCGCCTCGCGCGCGCCGCCCTGTGCCTGACCCCCGTGCTACTGCTGGCCGCCTGCGGCGGCGGTGGCGGTGGTTCGACCCCCTTCCTTCCCGTTCCGCCGCCCGCGCCGGCCCCCGCGCCCGCGCCCTCCCCCGCGCCGGCACCGCGTCCCAAGGCGCTGGTCATCGGCGTCGACGGCGTGCAATACGCGGCCCTGCAGCAGGCGCTCGGCGATGCGCGCATGCCCGCGCTGCAAGGCCTGGGGACCTTGCTGCCTTCCTACACCGGCGGCGTGCTCGGCCAGCGCACGCAGCAGCAGGCCACCGACGGGCCGTCGTGGGCCACGCTGCTGACCGGCGGCTGGGCCGACCGGCACGAGATCCGCTCCAACTACGAGGGCCAGGCCTTCGGCGCCGACACCGTCTTCAAGCTGCTCAAGCAACGCCGCGCCGACACCCGCAGCGCGGTGGTCGCGAGCTGGAGCGGCCTGCCGCAACTGCTGCGCACCGACAAGGCCGCGGGCTACCTCGAGCTCGCGAAGGACTGCGACGGCAGCGACGACTGCGTCTCGACCGAGGCCGCGGGCGCGCTCGAGAGCGGCGGCTACGACCTCGTGGTGGCCGACTACCAGGGCCCGGCGCAGGTCGCCGACGTGGCGGGCTACGGCACCGACTACCAGAACGCGCTCGCGCAGGTCGACAAGCAGATCGCCACGCTGCGCTCCGCGCTGGCGCGGCGCCGCGCGGCTCAGCCGCAGGAGGACTGGCTGGTGGTCGTCGCCACCACCCACGGCCTGGGCGCCACCGGCGTGGCCGACGGCATTCCGGTGCCGTCGAACCTCGCGACCGCGCTGGTGCTCGACCGCCGCGCCAACCTCGACGCAGCAGCGCCCGCCGGGCTGCCCGCGAACATCGCGGACTGGTACGGCTACGCCTCCACGGCCGACATCGCGCCCACCTTGCTGACCCACCTGTCGGCGCTGCCCGCGGCCGACAAGTACGCGATCGACGGCGCACCGCTGCTGGGCGCGCCCGGCGTGCGCCGGCTCGCCGCGGTGGCCAACGACAAGCGCAACGGCATCCGCCTGAGCTGGACGCTGCCGGCCCCCGTGGCCTCGATCACGGTGCTGCGCGACGGCGCCCCCGTGGCCACGCTGCCCGGCACCGCCCTCGGCTTCGAGGACACCACCATGCCCTTCGACGCCAGCGGCACCTATGCCTACGACTACACGGTGGTGGCCGACAAGACGCCGGTCTCGCTGCGCGCCTCGCTCGACTACGTGAAGCCGATCGTGCTGCTGCCCAGCGTGGCCAACGGCCTCACGCACCTGTTCCCGCTGAACGGCGCGCTCGGCGACCGCATCGCCGGTGGCCAGGTCTTCGCGCCCTGGGTCAAGGGCGCGGCCGCGGTCTATGCGGCGGCCGGCGACGGACCGCTGGGCAGCGGCACCCGCGCGCTGCTGTCGACCGACTACACCGGCACCAAGGTCTGCACGGCCTGCGACGGCGGCTACTCGATCCCGACCGCCAGCGTGACCAGCACCACGGCGCCCTTCAGCTTCGGCTTCTGGTTCCGCTCCGACGCCACGCGCTCTGGCATGCCGGTGATCTCGAACAAGGACTGGGGCAGCGGCTCCAACCCGGGCATCGCGATCGGCCAGTACGGCAGCGCGCTGCGCTTCAACATCGGCCGCGGCGGCGAGCGCGTCGGCGACAAGGACCTGGGCTTCAGCGCCAACACCTGGGCCTATGTGGTGATGACGGTGGACGTGTCGGCGCTGAAGGCGAACTACTACGTGTTCGACCCCTCGCTGGGCCTGCAGAGCAGTTCCGTGACGCTGACCAGCGCCTTCGCGGCCGCGCTCAACGGGCTGAACAAGGGCTTCTCGCTCAACGAGGACGGCGACGGCGGCTACGGCCCGAACTACCGCAACGGCAATGCGAGCAACACCATCGCCGGGCGCTTCGACTTCGCCGAGTTCGCGACCTGGAACCGCGTGCTGAGCGCGGCCGAGATCGAGTCGATCGCGCGCTCGCGCGGTTCGCTGACCACGCTGGTGCCCTGAGGAGAGACACGCATGCGCAACCCAACGATGCAACGCGCGGCCTGCGCCCTGGCGCTGCTCGCCGCCACCGTGCTCACGGCCTGCGGCGGCGGCGGAGGGGGTGGCGGCGCCATCGCCCTGCCGCCGGCCACGGGCCTCGTGCCCAACGACCCGGCCACCGCCGGCCCGCCGGCCGAGGCGCTGACCCCGCCGGGCGGCACGCCCGATTCCCAACTGCCGCCGCGCCGTCCCGAGTCGGTGCGCTGCGCGCCCTGAGCCCGAACACCATGAGCGACAAGCAAGCATCCCCTTCCCGCCGCGGCTTCCTGCGCGGCGCCGCCACCACCGCGGGCGCGGCCGCCGCGCTCGGCCTGCTGCCGCCCGGCATCCGCCGCGCGCTGGCGATCCCCGCCACGCAGGAGACCGGCACCATCAGCGACGTCAAGCACGTCGTGATCTTCATGCAGGAGAACCGCTCCTTCGACCACTACTTCGGCACCCTGCGCGGCGTGCGCGGCTTCGGCGACCGCTTCCCGGTGCCGCTGGCCAACGGCAAGCCGGTGTGGCAGCAGCCGCCGACCTCGGGCAGCGGCACCTGCGTGCCCTTCCGCTACGACACCACCGCCACCAGCGCGCAGCGCACCACCGGCATGGCCCACAGCTGGTCCGACGGCCAGCAGGCCTGGAACGGCGGGCGCATGAACCAGTGGGTGGCGGCCAAGACGGCGCGCGCGCTCGGCTACTACACGCAGAGCGACATCGCCTACCAGTTCGCGCTGGCCGATGCCTTCACCTTGTGCGACGCCTACCACTGCAGCGAGCTCACCGGCACCAACTCCAACCGCCTGTTCCTCTGGAGCGGCACCAACGACCCGCTGGGACAGGGCGGCGGTCCCGCGATCGACAACTCGAACGACGACCTCGCGAACGCGCCCGGCTACGACTGGACCACCTACCCTGAACGCCTGGAACAGGCCGGCGTGAGCTGGCAGATCTACCAGGACATGGCCGACAACTACACCGACAACCCGCTCGAGGGCTTCACCAGCTTTCGCAAGGCCTACTACGCGGCCGAGCCGACCGAGGCACAGCGCTCGCTCAAGGCGCGCGGCCTGTCCACGCGCTCGCTCGACGCCCTGGCCGACGACGTGAAGGCCGGCCGCCTGCCGCAGGTGAGCTGGATCGTGGCGCCCGAGAAGTACTCGGAGCATCCCGGCCCCTCGTCGCCGCTGTGGGGCGCCGAATACACCGAGCGCGTACTGAACGCCCTCACGGCCGATCCCGCGGTCTGGAGCCAGACCGTGCTGTTCATCATGTTCGACGAGAACGACGGCTACTTCGACCACATGCCGCCGCCCTCGATCCCCTCGCTGAACGCCGACGGCAGCGAGGCCGGCATGAGCACGGTGTCGACGCTGGGCGAGCGCAACGACCTGAAGGCGCCCTACCGCGGTTCGCCCTTCGGCATGGGCTGGCGCGTGCCGATGTACGTGGTGTCGCCCTGGAGCCGCGGCGGCTGGGTCAACTCGCAGGTGGCCGACCACACCTCGGTGGTGCGCTTCCTCGAAACGCGCTTCGGCGTGATGGAGCCCAACATCAGCCCCTGGCGGCGCGCGGTCGCGGGCGACCTCAGCACCTGCTTCGACTTCGCCACGCCCAATGCGGCGCTGCCCGCGCTGCCGCACATCGACGGCAAGGCGGCCGACGATGCCATCGCGAAGCAGCTGCTGCTGCCCACCCCGGTCGCGCCCGCGCCCGGCACCGGCACGCTGCCGCAGCAGGCCACCGGCGTGCGCTACTCGCGCGCCCTGCCCTACGAGCTGCACACCAGCGGCCGGCCCGACGTGGCGCAGCAGAAGTTCTGGCTGGTGTTCGGCAACACCGGCGGCGCCGGCGCGGTGTTCCATGTCTACGACCATCTCGCGCTCGACAAGGTGCCGCGCCGCTACACGGTGGAACCCGGCAAGCTGCTCAACGACGCCTGGGCGGTGGCGGCCGGCGGGCGCTACGACCTCTCGGTGTTCGGCCCCAACGGCTACTTCCGGCGCTTCGGCGGCAAGCTGCCGGCCGCGCTCGCGGGCGGCACGGCGCTGCCCGAGGTGCGCGTCTGCTACGACGCCGCCAACGGCGACGTGCACCTGGAAATGCACAACCTCGGCAACATCAGCTGCACCGTCACGGTGGCGCCGAATGCCTACCGCACCGACGGCCCGTGGTCCTTCGCGCTCGCGCCGGGGCAGGTGGTCGTGCAGAAGTGGGACCTCGCGCCCGCGAAGCACTGGTACGACTTCAGCGTGACGGCCAACGTGGACGACGGCACCAGCTACCTGCGCCGCTTCGCGGGCCGCGTGGAGAACGGCAGCCACGGCATCAGCGATCCGGCGATGGGCCAGGCGGCCTGAGCGTCACGCGCCGCCCGCACGCCTCCCGCACAATGGCGCCGGTCCGCCACCGGCGCCATCGCTCCCTCTCCCATCGGCATCCCATGCTCCAAGAAGAACGATTCCTGCGCATCCGCAGCCTGCTGGCCACCTTCTCGCGCCTGAGCGTCGAGCGGATCATGCAGGACCTCGCGGTCTCGCGCGAAACCGTGCGCCGCGACCTGCTCGAGCTCGAGGGCCTGGGCGAGCTGCGGCGGGTGCATGGCGGTGCCGTGGCCACGGGCGCGGAGCCCGAGCCGCCGCTGGCGGTGCGGCTGGTGGCGCGGCAGCGCGAGAAGCGCGCCATCGCCAAGGCCGCGATCGCGCTGCTCGAACCGGGCCAGACCGTGTTCCTCGACACCGGCAGCACCACCGCGCTGCTGGCCGAGGCGCTGGCCACGCTCAGCGGCATGACGGTCATCACCAACTCGCTGAGCATCGCGCTCAAGCTGGCGGGCGCGGCCGAGGGCCGCGACACCGGCGGGCGCACCGTGCTGCTCGGCGGCGAGATCGACGTCAAGACCCAGGCCACCTGCGGCGCCGGCACGGTCGAGGAGATCCGCCGCTACCGCGCCGACGTGGCGCTGCTGTCGCCGGTGGCGATGCATCCCAAGCACGGCGCGATGAGCTTCGAGCACCACGAGGCGGCCATCGCGCGCGCCATGGCCGAGCAGGCGCAGCAGCTCGTGATCCTGGCCGACCACGCCAAGATCGGCCAGGCCAGCCGCGTCACCTATGCGCGCAGCGCCGACATCGACGTGGTCGTCACCGATGCCGCCTCGCGCGACATGCCGGCGCTGCCGGCGCTGCGCCGGGCCTGCGAGCGCGTGGTGCTGGCCTGAGGCTTTGGCATCATCGCGGGATGGAAATCCAATCCCGTCCCCTGGTCATCGTCAAGCTCGGCGACACCTTCGACGCCCTGCGCGAGACGCACGGCGACTTCGAGCACTGGATCGCCGACGGCCTGGCCAGCGACACGCTGCCCATCGCCGTGATCGATCCGCGCCGCGGCGACACGCTGCCCGATCCCGCCGCCATCGCGGGCGCGGTGCTGACCGGCTCGCATGCGATGGTGTCGCACCGCGAGGACTGGAGCGAACACACCGCCGGCTGGCTCGCGCGCGCCGTGGCGCAGGGCACGCCGGTGCTCGGCATCTGCTATGGCCACCAGCTGCTCGCGCATGCGCTCGGCGGCGAGGCCGGCGACCATCCGCGTGGCCCGGAGATCGGCACGGTCAGCGTCGTGCTCGAGGAGGCCGCCGCCACCGACCCGCTGCTGGGCGGCCTGCCGGCGCGCTTCGCGGCCCACGCGGTGCACTGGCAGAGCGCGCTGCGCCTGCCCGAGGGCGCGGTGCGGCTGGCCGGCAGCGCGCATGACCCGGTGCATGCCTTCCGCGTCGGCGACAGCGCCTGGGGCGTGCAGTTCCATCCCGAGTTCGATGCCCACGCGATGCGCGACTACATCGATCGCCTGGCCGGCCCGCTGAAGACGGCCGGGCTCGACCCCGAGGCGCTGCGCGAGCGCGTGCAGGCCACCGGCGATTCCGCGCAACTGCTCGGCCGCTTCGCGCGCATCGCCGAGGCGCGCCAGGGCCTCTGAGCCTGGCAGCGCCTCAGTACTGCACGCGCAGCGACAGCGTCGCGTTGCGCGGCGACCCATACCAGCCCTGGTTGAAGAAGGCGACCTGCGAGTAGTACTTGCGGTCGGTCAGGTTGTTGATGTTCAGGGTCGCCGAGACGTTCTTGCGGATCTCGTAGCGCGCCATCAGGCTCACCAGCGCATAGCCCGACTGCGCGACCACGGTGGAGCGGTTGGCCGGCGGCGCCATGACGGTCTCGTAGGCGCGGCCCTGCCAGTTCACGCCCGCGCCCAGGGTCAGCGCGCTCCAGTCGCCCGGCAGCTGGTAGCTGCTGAAGATCTTGAGCTGGCTGCGCGGATGCCCGGTGTTGATCGGCGTGCCGTTCGCGGCGCGGGCACGGAAGTGGGTGTAGCCCGCGGCGAGGTTCCAGCCGCGCGCGATCTCGCCGCTGAGCTCGAGGTCCACGCCCTCCACCTTCGCGCCGGCCACCGCGCGGTAGGCCTGGGTGTTGGGCACGCCGCCCGCGGTCTGGCCGGCGATGGCCTCGGCCAGGTTGTCCTGGCGCGTCTGGAACAGCGCGAAGGCGCCGTTGAGCCGGCCGTCCGCGTAGGCGGCCTTGAGGCCCAGCTCGAAGCTCTTGCCGGTCACCGGGTCGAGGATCTCGCCGGCCGCGTCGCGGTTGTTCTGCGGCTTGAAGATGCTGGTGTAGCTGGCGTAGGCCGTGTAGGTGTCGTCGATGTCGTAGAGCAGGCCCGCGTAGGGCGTGATGCGGTCGCGGTGCTCGTACCTGCGGATCGCGCCGAAGTAGTTCTGGTCGGTCTTCCAGTTGCTCACGCGCGCGCCCACGATCAGGTGCAGCGGATCGGCCAGGGAGAAGCGCCCCACGGCATAGGCGCCGTCCTGGCGCGCGCGCATGGTGTCGGCCTGCGAGGGCACGCTCGACCACAGCGGTTCGGCGATGCGGTCGACGCGCCAGTCGAAGAAGCTGCCGATCGGCGGCTGGTTCAGCGCGCGGTACTGCGGCAGGTCGAGCCGGTCGTCGAAGCGCATCCAGCCGAGCGAGAACTCGTGGTCGCGGCCCAGCAGGCGGAACGGGCCGCCGAGCGTGGCGTGGGCGGCGCTGCGCTTCAGTTCGCCGTCGTAGTAGATGTACGACGGCGCCACGCTCATCGCGCCGGTGAAGGCATTGACCGCGCCGCCGCGGTAGAGGTGCTTCATCATCATGTCGGTGCTGGCGTGGCTGTAGGCCAGCCGCGCGGTCCAGCGGTTGGCGAAGCGGTGCGTGAGGTCGAGGAAGGCGGTGGTGGTGTCGGTCTCGGCCCGGGTCCATGTCGTGTTGCTGGCCACGGAGCGGTCGAAGTCGGTGCGCCGGCCGTCGGTGTAGAACAGCGGGAAGCCGGCACCGAAGCCGCGCGTCACGGTGTCCTGCTTGCTCAGGCCCAGCGTGAGTTCGGTGGCCGGCGTCAGGTCGGCGCTGAGCACGCCGTAGAAAGTGTTCGAGCGGTTGCCTAGAAAGGTCGTGTAGCTGTCGCCATCCGAATGGGCCGCCACCAGGCGCGAGCGGATGCGCCCGTCCTGCGTGAGCGGCGCCGAGATGTCGGCCTCGGCACGCCGGAAATTCCAGCTGCCCACCGACACGCCGGCCGAGGCCGCGAACTCGCGCAGCGGCCGCTTGCGCACGAAGTTGATCGCGGCCGACGGGTTGCCCGCGCCGGTCATCAGGCCGGTGGCGCCGCGCACCACCTCGAGCCGGTCGTAGATGGCGGTGTCGAGGTTGCTCTCGCCGAAGGACCAGGGCGACAGCACCGGGCTCACGAGGCCGTCGAACTGGTAGCTGTCGATCGCGAAGCCGCGCGCCGACACCGAGAGCCGGTTGGCGTCGCTGCGCGTGATCGAGATGCCCGTGACGCTGTTCAGCATGTCGCCCGTGGTCTGCAGGCCCTGGTCCTCGACGATCTGGCGCGTGACCACGCTGACCGATTGCGGCGTCTCGCGCGGCGAGAGCTGCAGGCCGGTCGCGGTGCGCGCGGCCTTCGTGGTGTACGACTGCGTGCCCTCGGTGGTGGGCGTGACGGCCGTGCCGGTCACCTCGATCGCGGGCAACGCGGCGCTCGATCCGGCATCGGGTGCCTGCGCCAGCGCGGACATCGAAGGCAGCGCCGCGCCGAACAGCAGGTGCAGGTAATGGCGCCGGAACGGCGCGGTAGAACGGAAGGCAGTCGGCATGGCGGCGGTGAGGACAAAGGGTTTAACGACAAATGAGAATTGTTACTATCTGGCGATGCACCGACCTATGCCGAAGCGCGGCAAACGTATGCCGGGCGCCGAAAGCGAAGCGCCCCTCGCGCCCGGCGTTTCGCCGCGCCGCTTCAGCGCCGCCGACTTCGACCGGCTCGGCCGCGACGCGGGCTTCCGCTACCGCCTGCCCTATCTGTCGGGCGCACCGCGCGACCCCGAGGCGCTGTGCATCGCCGAGGGCCGCGTCGAGACGCATGCGCTGGGCCCGGGCCTGACGCTGGCCGCCTCCGACATCGTGGTGCACCACCACTACGAAGCCACCTCGCAGGCGAGCCCCCGGTTCTCGGCCATCGTGGTGCTGCAGGGCCAGGCGCAGGCCGCGCTGGGCCGCGGCGACAGCGTGCCGATGCGCATGCACGGCGGCCTCAGCGCCGCCTATGGCGACGGGCTGTCGATGACCGGCATCCACCCGGCACGCCAGCGGCTGCGCAGCATCAACGTGTCGGCCGCCGCGCCGCTCGGCACGGGCGATGCGCAGCTCGACGAGCTGATCGCCGCCGCGCTGCGCTCGCCGGCCGGGCGACCGCGCCACTGGGCCGTGCCGCCGCACCTCGTGCAGGCCATCGAGCAGGTGCTCGGCGGCCAGTGGCAGGGCCCGCTGCAGGCGCTGCTGTGCCAGGGCGTGGGCCTGCAGCTGCTCGCGCATGCGCTGGCCGATGCAGCGCCCGCGGCACCGCCGCTGCCGTCATCGCGCGAGCGCCAGCTGCTCGAGCGCGTGCGCCAACGGCTGCACGACGCGCCCGAGGAACACCACACGCTCGAGGCGCTGGCCCGCCTCGCCTGCATGAGCCAGAGCACGCTGCGCCTGAAGTTCCGCGCCGCCTACCAGTGCTCGGTCTTCGAATGGCTGCACGAGCGGCGCATGGCGCTCGCGCGCGAACGGCTGGCGCAGGGCCTGAGCGTGCAGGAGGCCGCGCAGCTCGTGGGCTACCGCCACGCGACGAACTTCGCGACCGCCTTCCGCAAGCGCTTCGGCGTGGCGCCGAGCGGCCGCGAACGCCGCTGACGCCGTCCGCGCCCGCGCGTCGGAGCGCGACTACATCGGGGGCCCGGCGCTTCGGTTAAGGTTCGGCGCATTTCCGCAGTTCCAGAAGGCTCCATGAACCGCCCCGCTCCCGTGCGCAAGCACTTCTCGATGATCCGCGGCTTCCACCTCGCCGACGTGTTCACGCTCGGCAACGCGGCCTGCGGCGTGGGCGGCGTGTTCCTCGCGATGGCCTACATGGCGAGCCAGTCGCTCACCCACTTCTACTGGGCCGCCGCGCTCGCGCCCGCGGCCTTCGTGTTCGACGTGTTCGACGGCCGCATCGCGCGCTGGCGCCAGACCCATTCGGCGCTCGGGCGCGAGCTCGATTCGCTGGCCGACATCATCTCCTTCGGCGTGGCACCGGCCGCGCTGGGCTTCGCGGCCGGGCTCGACGGCGGCTGGGACTGCGTGGCGCTGGTCTACTTCGTCTGCTGCGGCGTAAGCCGGCTCGCGCGCTTCAACGTCACGGCCGAATCGCTCTCGGCCGGCGGCGACAAGGTCAAGTACTTCGAGGGCACGCCGATCCCGACCAGCGTGGTGCTGGTCGGCGTGCTCGCCTGGGCCGCCTCGCAGGGCCGCCTGGGCGACGCGCTGTGGGGCGGCGCCTGGAGCGTGGGCCCGTGGCAGCTGCATCCGATGGCGCTGCTGTTCGCGCTCTCGGGCACGCTGATGATCAGCAAGACGCTGCGCATCCCGAAGTTCTGAGCCAGCACCAACCCAAGAAAGACACCCTCATGACCATGAAGCTGTATTTCGACCCGCACAGCCGCGCGCAGGTCGCCAAGTGGATGCTCGACGAGGCCGGCGTGGACTACGAGATCGTGCCCACGCTGCTGCGCGAGAAGGCGCACAAGACGCCCGAGTTCCGCAAGATCAACCCCGCCGGCAAGCTGCCCGCGCTGGTCGACGGCCGCACGCGGCTGTTCGAGAACGCGGCCATCTGCCTCTACATCGCCGAGAAGTACCCCGCGAAGAAGCTGGCGCCGCCCGTGGGCACGCCCGCGCGCGGCCGCTTCCTGTCGCTGATGGTCTATTCGACCGCGCAGCTCGAGCCCGCGATGGGCGACAGCATGCTCAAGCTGCGCAGCAACAACAGCGCGCGCGGCTGGACCGACTTCGAGGAGGCCAAGGACGCGGTCGAGCGCGAGCTCGGCGACGGCCCCTACCTGTTCGGCGCGCAGTTCACCGCGGCCGACGTGATGATCGGCTCGATGTTCATCTACCTGCGCGCCTTCGGCGGCCGTTCCAACCGGCCCCGGATCGACGCCTACGTCGAGCGGCTGCAGGCACGCCCGAAGGGCATGCGCTTCGGCTGAAGCGAGACGTTCCGGCGCCGGCTGCCGCGCCGGCGACAGGTGGCGCGGCAGAGGCGGGCCTACGCTCGGTCCCCCGCTGTTTTCCAACGAAGGCTTCGCGCCGCACCACCATGCACAACACCAAGAGACAGGCAGCCACCCTTCCCCTTTCCCTGCTCGCCGCTGCCCTGCTGCTCGCGGGCTGCGCCAGCGCCCCGCCACCTTCGGGGCGCGCGGTCACGATCGAGCGCACCACCTACGGCATCGCCCACGTCACCGCGCCCGACTACGAAGGCCTGGCCTTCGGCGCCGCCTACGCGCATGCGCAGGACAACGTCTGCCAGACCGCCGAGCACCTGGTGACGATGCGGGGCGAGCGTTCACGCTTCTTCGGCGCGCAGGAGCGCGGCGCCTTCGGCCTGGGCCTGATGCCCAACGCGCAGATCGACCTGTTCGTGCGCTACCACATGGACGACGCCGCGCTCGCGCGCGCCGGTGCCACCACCAGCGCCGAGGTGCAGACCATGATGCGCGGCTACGTGGCCGGCTACAACCGCTACCTGCAGGACGCCGGCCCCAACGGCCTGCCCGCGGCCTGCCGCGGCAAGCCCTGGGTGCGGCCGATGACCGCGGCCGACCTGGCGCGCGCCACCGAGCAATCGATGATCCAGGGCGGCCTGGGCGCGCTCGCGGGCGCGGTGCTGGAGGCGGTGCCTCCCGCGCCGGGCGCGCGCACGGGCGCGGCGCCGGTGCCGCTCGACCAGGCCGTGGCCGAGATCGGCCGCCACAGCTTCAACGCCAACCCCGAGGGCGGCGAGCTCGGCTCCAACGGCTGGGCCTTCGGGCGCAACGCCACGCCCGACGGCCGCGGCCTGCTGCTGGGCAACCCGCACTTCCCGTGGACCGGCACCAACCGCTTCTGGCAGCTGCACCTGACGATCCCCGGCCGCGTCGACGTGATGGGCGCCACCGGCGGCCTGAGCCCGGTGGTGGCGATCGGCTTCAACAAGGACGTGGCCTGGACCCACACCGTGTCGACCGGCAAGCGCTTCACGCTCTACGAGCTGCAGCTCGATCCGGCCGACCCGACCGTCTACATCGTCGACGGCCAGCGCCGCCGCATGACGGCGCGCACCGTGACCCTGCCGGCGAGCGAGGGCGCGCCCGCGCTGCAGCACACCTTCTACGAGAGCGAATGGGGCCCCCTGATCGCGCTGCCCAAGGCCGGCCTGGGCTGGACCGCGCAGCGCGCCTATGCGATCCGCGACGCCAACACGCTCAACGTGCGCTCGGCCGAGGCCTGGATGGGCATGGCGCAAGCGCGCAACGTGGCCGAGCTGCGCGCCGCGATGGGCAACCAGGGCATGCCGTGGATCAACACCATCGCGGCCGACCGCGACGGCAACGCGATGTACGCCGACCTGTCGGTGGTGCCCGACGTCTCGGCCGAGCAGCTGCGCGCCTGCGCGCCCTCGCCGGGCGCCGCGGCGCTGCTCAACGCGGCCGGCCTCGCGGTGCTCGACGGCTCGCGCGCCGCCTGCGCCTGGCAGCGCGATGCCACCGTTGCGTCGCCCGGCCTCATCGCGCCCGTGCGCATGCCGGTCGTGGTCACGCCCGACTGGGTGCAGAACAGCAACGACAGCTACTGGCTCAGCAACCCGCGCATCGCGCCGATGGCGGGCGTGTCGCCGCTGGTCGGGCCGGTGGGCGTGCCGCAGCGGCTGCGCACGCGCAGCGGCATCCTCGAGATCGAGGGCCGGCTCGCGGGCGTCGACGGCCTGCCCGGCAACCGCATGGGCGCAGCCGAACTGCGCAGCGTGATCTTCCGCGACCGCAACCTCGCGGGCCTGCTGGTGATGGACGACCTGCAGGCCGCCTGCGCGGCCGCCGGCGGCGCGCTCGACGTCGACCAGGCGCTGGGCTGCCGCGTGCTCGCGGCCTGGGACCGCACCAGCAACGCCGACGCGAAGGGCGCGGCGCTGTTCCGCGAGTTCTGGCGCAAGGCCAAGGACATCCCGAAGGTCTGGCGCCTGCCCTTCGATCCGGCGCAGCCCGTGACCACGCCGGCCGGCCTCGACATGGCCGCGCCCGCCACCCGCGCCGCGGTCTTCAAGGCCCTGGGCGACGCGGTCGGCATCCTGCGCACCGCGGGCTTCGCGGCCGACGTGCCGCTGGGCGTGCCGCAGTCGCGCGAGGTGCGCGGCCAGCGCATCGCGCTGCATGGCGGCGACGAGTTCGAGGGCGTGCTCAACAAGCTCGAGTCGCAGGGCCAGTCGCTGATCGACCCGAAGGGCTACCAGGTCAACTACGGCAGCAGCTACATCCAGGTGGTGGGCTTCGACGAGCGCGGGCCGGTGGCGCAGGGCCTGCTGACCTACGGCCAGAGCAGCGACCTCGCTTCGCCGCGCGCCTACGACCAGCTGCCGCTGTTCGCGGCCAAGCAGTGGCACGCGCTGCCGTTCCACCGCGCCGACGTCGAGGCGCAGCGAGAGGGACGGCCGCTGCAGTTCGCGTACTGAGTCCGGCGGCGCTCAGCGCCAGGCGAGCACACGCCAGCCCGGCGCGCCCTTGCGGTCCTTCGCGAGGCAGGCGATGCCAGTGGCCTGTGGCGTGCCCGCCTGTGCGAGCAGGGCCGGCGGCACGAACGCCCGTTCGCCGCGCTGGGTGAGCAGGAAGCCGAAAGCCTGTCCCTCGCGCTGCTCGATGCTGCCCGACAGCGCGCGGCAGAAGCCCGCGATCGCCGGCTGCGCCGATAGCCGGAAACGGCTGGGCCGCCGCTCGCTGCCGAGATAGCCGAGCTCGACGATCACCCCGGGCTGCAGCTGCTCGACGCCCTCGAAGGCATCGAAGTGCAGCACCGTGCCCTCCGCCATCGAGAACGCGACATGCACCAGTGCCTTGGGCGCGTTCCGGTTGTCGACCACGCCCGCGCGCCAGGACAGCGGCCGCTCGTCGAGCGCCTGCAGGATCGCGGCCGCCTGGCCCGGCGCCACGGCCTCGTCGGCCAGCGCCGCGAGGTCGCCGCGCCGGGCGAACCAGCGCGAACCCGCAAGCTGCTGCAGCGCGGGCGGGATCCGGAAGCCGTGGTCGACGCGGTAGGCGAGCGCGTGATGCACCTGGATCGCGGCGGCGTCGAAACGCCCCTGCTGCGCCAGCAGGTCGGCCAGCGACACGCGGGTGTTGGCCACCTCCATCGGCTTCACGGCCAGCCGCACCGCCTCGGCATGGCAGGCGATCGCCTCGTTCGGCGACTGCGTCTCGAAGGTCTGGCCCAGCAGCGTCCAGGCCCATGCGGCCTTGCGCTGGCGCCGGACCACGGGCGCGAGGCAGCGCCGCGCCTCCTCGACGAGTCCTTCGTCGAGCAGCCGCTTGCTGCGGTAGTAGTGGAGCCAGGGGTCGTCGGGATGGCGTTCGAGCGCTGCGCGCTGCTGCGTCTCTGCCCAGTCCAGCAGCTCGCGGTCGCCGTCCGTCGACGGGCTCGACAGCGCCCGCCCGATCGCATAGTGCAGCCGCATCTCGAGGCTCGGTGCCTGCCTGCCGTCGGGCAGCGTGAAGGGCTTCTCGTCGTCGGCCGTGAGATGGCGCGGCTCCCACCAGCGCGCGAAAGCGAGGAAGCCGGGGCAGGCCCGGCTCGCCTTGACCGCCTGGTTCAGCACCTGCGAATACAGCAGGTTCGGCCGCTCGTTCGCACCGAAGACGCGGTATTCGTCGAGCCAGCCTTCGAAGCGCCGCGCGAACTGCGGCGCGGGCACGCGCTGGCGCTCGAAATCCTCGATCTCCTGCTTGAGGAAGGCGTGCAGCACCCAGCCGTAGGCGCGCTGGACGTGGATGTCGCCAGGCGCGGCGGCGTGGCCGGCGCGCGCCTGCGCCAGCGCCTCGTCCAGCCGGCCTTCCTTGCGCAGCCGGGTGATCTCGGGGCCGCTGCTCACCGCGCCGCGTCCACGGCGCCGCTCACCTGCTGGAAGATGCCCCGGCTGCCGCCGGGTCCGCCGACCTCGGTGGCGCGCGTCCAGCGCTTCTTGCCGTCGTAGTGGAAGTCGACCTGGCCGCGCCGCCCGTCGCCCTCGAAGGTGATGCGCAGGCGATAGCTGCCAGGCTCCGCGCTCAGGATGCGCAGCCCGTCGGCCGCCACGGCGCGCTCGAGTTCGCGCCTGAAGTCGTCGAGGAAAGCATCGGGCGCGGCCTGCGGTGCCACCGACAGCGCGCGCTGCACGGCCTCCAGGCACTCGCTCAGCAGTGCGGCATCGCAGGGCGCGCCGGGCATCGCGACGATGCTGCCCACGCGCTGGTCGCCCTTGTAGAAATACTGAAGGGCGGCACGCGCACCGCCGCGCTCGAGCCAGTACTTCTGGCAATACTGCGCATGCTGCTGGCGGACGATGCCCACGCCCGCGGCCGACAGCGCGGCGCGCAGCCGCAGATGGTGGGCGAACAGCAGCTCCTGCCCCGGGTTGAAGGAGTAGCGGTCCCAGTCGGGATCGTCCTGCGGGTCCGGCGCTTCGGCCTGCGCGCCCGTGACGGGTGGCGGCGCTGCGACGGCTTCGCCGAAGTCGATGCCAAGGCGGCTGAAGCGCGGCGGATCGACCAGCAGCAAGCTGCCGCGCGCGCGCGTGATTGCCGTGTAGGCCCAGCGGAAGAAGGCCTCGTTGCGCCCCGCATTGGCGTCCGGAAAGTGCACGACCACCGTGTCCCACTCGCCGCCCTGCGCCTTGTGGCAGGTGACCGCATAGCCGTACTTGACCTGCACCGCATTGAAGTACGGATCCTGGCGGATCGTCGCGCGAAACTCCGCGCTCTTCGGCTGCAGTTGCGGATGGCGCTGGCGGAAGTCCACCAGCAGCGCACGCAGTTCGAGCGGCGACAACTCCCGGTCGCGCGACTCGAGCAGGTTCTCCAGCACGACCTCCTCGACCTGCACCACCGCGCCGTCGCCGTTGCGATAGGCCATCGTCATGCGCCGGAACCGCAGCGCCACCGGTTGCGTCTCGCCGCGGATCGGCACCTGGCGCACTTCCGGTTCGGCGTCGGCGGCCAGCAGCTTGACGAGGTCGCCATTCATCAACTGCGCCATCGGCGCGTTGCGGTTGACCATCAGCAGGTCGCCGGCCCGCGGCGCGGCATGCTCGTCGCCCCACAGCCGCGCGCGGACCGCGCGGTTCAGCTCGAGCGCCATCGCGTTGGTGCCGGTGACCAGCACCGAGTTCGCGCGGCTGCGGAACGCCTGCGCCACGTGGTCCAGGGCCTCGGCGAGCGGCAGGTGCCGGATCTCGCGCGCCGCACCGTCACCGGCTTCGGCGAGATCGAAGGCGTTGAAATCCTGGCGGGCGATCGCATCGCGCAGCGCCGTCGCGCGCTCGAGGATGGCGCTGCCCGAGGACTGGCGCATGACCTCGGTCAGCTCATGCGACTCGCAGCGCAGGCCGAAGGTCTCGCGCAGGTAGTCCGACGACAGCGCTGGCGAACGGTTGTCGCCCACGGGGGCGAGCTGCGCCGGGTCGCCCACGAACACGATCCGCGCGCCGCGCGCCGGGTCGCGTCCCGGGCGGCTCAGCCGCGCGAACTCGACCAGGTCGGCCAGCAGCCGGCCCGAGCCGAAGCGCAGCACGTCGCCCTCCGCGGCCTTGTCGCCGACCATGGAGGATTCGTCCACGATGAACACCGTGTCGGCGGGATCGTCGGTGCGCAGCGGATAGAGGAAGCGGATGCCCGGGTCGTTGCGCGTCTGCGCGTCCTCGAAGACCTCCACCGTCTCGAGGCGATAGATGCCGCGATGCAGCGTGCCGGCCGCCGAGCCGGTCCGGGCGCCGAGGATGCGCGCCGCGCGGCCCGTGGGTGCCAGCGAAGCGTGGGGACGCTGGGAGGCATCGAGGTGGGCCAGCAGCGCGCTCACCATCGTCGTCTTGCCGGTGCCGGCGCTGCCTCGGAGCAGGAAGCACGACGAATCGCCGCGCAGGAAGTCCTTCAGACGCTGCAGCGCCGTCGCCTGCGAAGGCGTCAACGAGATCTCATGCATGCGGGGATCGCCAGGAAAAGTAAGAAAAACCGCGTATGTTATTGAATCCACCGCCCCGGCCCGTCCGGGGCGAGAGCCCGACTCTTCCAGTGCGGCACCTTTCATCCAGAGAATCGACCCATGTCCCTCTCCAGCACCGCCTCTCCCGCCGCCACGGCCCACCGGCCCTCGGGCCTCGACCAGCTGATCGCCCTCGCCGCCGCCCAGCCGCTGGCGCCGGCCTGCGACCACTTCTACTTCCTGCGCCACGGCCAGACCGGCCGCAACGCGCAGCGCATCTTCCAGGCCACCGACGAGCCGCTGAGCGAGCTCGGCCTGCAGCAGGCCGCGCGCGCGGCCGAACTGCTGGCGGGCGAGCCGATCCGCACCATCGTCTGCTCCGATGCGCGGCGCGCCTTCGACACCGCGCACGCCGTGGGCAGCGCGCTCAGGCTGGTGCCCACGGCGCAGGCCGTGCTGCGCGAGCGCAACTTCGGCGCGCTGATCGGCACCTCCTCGGCCAACATCGACTGGGCCTGCGAGCCCGAGGGCGGCGAGACGCTGGCCCAGTTCGTCGCGCGCAAGCGCGCCGCGCTGGCCGAGGCCCTGGCCCAGCCCGCGCCGGTGCTGGTGGTGGCGCACGGCGGCACGCTCTATGCGCTGGCCGCGCTGCTGGGCGTGCCGGTCGACCTGGGGCTGCTGGGCAACGCGCAGCCATTGCGTTTCGACCGCAACGGCCCCACATGGGCCGTGACGCCGCTGCTGCGGCATGCCGACGGCGACGCCGCGCTGGCCTAGGGTTCTCCGAGCGCCGCGCGCGAGCCGTCCCCACACCCCACACCAAGACCATGGAATTCAAGGACTACTACAGCGCCCTGGGCATCGAGCGCATCGCGTCGGACGACGAGGTGCGCAAGGCCTACCGCAAGCTCGCGCGCAAGTACCACCCCGACGTCAGCAAGGAGCCCGACGCCGAGCAGCGCATGCGCGACATCAACGAAGCCAAGGACGTGCTCGGCGACAAGGAGAAGCGCGCCGCCTACGACGCCCTGGCCGACCGCGTGGCGCGCGGCGGCCGCCCCGACGGCGACTTCCAGCCGCCGCCGGGCTGGGACGCCGGCTTCGAGTTCCACCGCGGACCGCGCCAGGGCCCGGCCGACCATGCCGACTTCAGCGAGTTCTTCTCCTCGATGTTCGGCGAGGCCGAGCGCCGCGGCGCCGCACGGCAGAACTTCCGCGCGCGCGGCGAGGACCACCACGCCGCGATCGAGATCGCGCTCGAGGACGCCATCGGCGGTGCCGAGCGCGAGATCAGCCTGCGCTCGCAGGTGCTCGACGCGCAGGGCCAGCCGCGCTGGGAAACGCGCACCCTGAGCGTGAAGATCCCGCCCGGCGTGCACCCGGGCCAGTTCATCCGCCTCGCGGGCCAGGGGCTGCCGGGCCATGGCGGCGAGCCGGCCGGCGACCTCTACCTCGAGGTGCGCATCGCGCCGCACCAGCTCTACCGCGTCGAGGCGCGCGATCTCTACATGACCCTGCCGGTCACGCCCACCGAGGCCGCGCTCGGCGCGCAGGTCGAGGTGCCGCTGCCCGGCGGCGGCGCGGTCGAGGTCACGGTGCCGAAGCAGGCGAAGAGCGGCCTCAAGCTGCGCCTCAAGGGCCGCGGCCTCGCGGGCAAGACGCCGGGCGACCTCTACCTGCTGCTCGACATCGCGCTGCCGCCCGCCGACAGCGAGGCCGCGCGCAGCGCCTACGAGGCGCTCGCGAAGGCCTCGGCCTCGTTCAACCCACGCCAGCACCTGGGAGTCTGAGATGGCGACCGTTTCCATCACCACCACCGCCGTCGGCCAACTGCATCCGCTGGCCGCGAGCGAACTCGCGCATGCCTGCGGTGCCGACACCGCCTGGGTCGTGCAACTGGTCGAGGTCGGCATCGTGCGCATCGAGACCGAGGAGGCGCAACCCGAGCGCTGGCGCTTCTCGAGCGCCGACCTGCAGCACGCGCTGGAGGCACGGCGGCTCGAGCGCGACTTCGGCATCGGCCTCGATGCCGCGGCGCTGATCCTCGACCTGCAGCACGAAGTGCGCAGGCTCAAGACGGTGCTGCAGGCGCACGGCCTGCGATAGGCCCACGCGCCGCAAGGAAAAGCCGCGCCGCGGCTTGACCTTGACACCGTGCGAGACCGAAGACTTCGGGCCTCTTCCACAGGAGGCCGCATGACCCCTCGCACCCTTCCATCGCCCGTCCACGCCGACACCGCGCCGCGGTTCGACCTCGAGGCCGCGCTCGCGCGCGCCGGCGTTTCGCAACGGCTGCTGCGCCAGTGCGAGGCGCGCGGCCTGATCGCCGCGACCGAGCCCCGCTACACGCACGCCCACGTCGCCGTGCTGCGCTTCGCGCGCCGTGCGCTGGCGCTGGGCTTCGCCATGGACGAGATCGAACGGCTGGTGGCGCTGTGGCGCGACGAGGAACGCACCAGCGCCGAGGTCAAGCGCCTCACGCTGTGCCGCGCCGAAGCGCTCGATTCGCGCATCGAGGAACTGCAGGCGACGAAGCGCGTGCTCGAGCGGCTCGCGGAGCTGTGCCTGGGCGACCACCGGCCGGCGTGCCCGATCCTCGACGAGCTGGTCGAGCTCCGGGGCTTTGCCGCTACTGCATCTGCGGCAGATTCCCGATCCGCACCAGCATCTCGGTGAACATCTGCATGTCCGCGTCGAGGTCGGGCACTTCCTTGTATTCCTTGGCGTTGTGCGCGGTGTACTTCTTGCCGGGCATCGCGGGGCCGAAGTTGATCGCGTTGGGCATCAGCTTGGCGGTGGTGCTGCCGGCCGTGGGCACGGGCTTGGCCTCCAGCCCGGTGGTGTCGCCGTAGATGTTCAGCAGCGTCGAGAGCCAGGCGCCCTTGGGGTCGCGCGCCATCCAGTTGCCCTGGTCGTACTGGAGCTCGAGCGGGACCTTGGCCGCATCGGCCCAGGCCTGCACCTTCGCGGTGACCTGGGCCTTGAGTTCGTCGGGCGTGCGGCCGCGCGGCATGCGCACGTTGACCGTGACCTCGACACGGCCGTCGGCGCCCGCGCGCACCAGGTTCGGCGAGAAGGTCAGCGGGCCCATGAAGTCGTCGGCATAGCCCAGGCCCAGCTTCTCGCCGAGGTAGCCGGTGCCGTAGAGCGCATCGAGGTAGTCGATCGCCTGGCGAAAGCCGTTGGGCGCGAGCGTCAGGCCCGATTCCTTGAGGAACAGCGCGAGGCGCGGCACCGGGTTCACGCCCTCCTCGGGCCGCGAGCCATGGGCCGAAACGCCGGTCACCTTGAGCTCGATGCTGTCGGCGCCGCGCGCGATGTCGATCGCGAACTTGCCGCCCTGGGCTTCGTACTTGCGCAGGAAGCCGGCCTTCGCGGCCTCGAGCGTCGCGGCCGCCGCGGCGAGGTCGCCACCCTTGAGCGTGGCGGTGGCGGTCTGCGCGATCGCATTGGCCGAGGCGGCACCGGCCATCGCGACGATGGCGGTGGCCGCGGGGTCGGCCGGCTGCGCGGGGAAGAACACCTTGAGCGCGCCCGAGCCCTTCTCGGCCACCACCGCCGGGTACTTGCTGTCGAGCACGATGTTGTAGGCCGGCAGCGCAGTCTTGTTGCGGTAGTAGAGCATCGCGTCGCCACCAGTCTCCTCGGTGGTCTCGATCATCAGGCGGATGCTGCGCTCGAGCGGCAGGCCGCTGTCCTTGACCGCCTTCATCGCATAGAGCACGGCGGCGATCGAGCCCTTGTCGTCGATGGTGCCGCGGCCGTAGAGCAAGTCGCCCACGCGGGTCATGGTGAAGGGATCGAGCTTCGTGCCGTCGTCGAGCACCCATTCGGACAGCACGGCGGGCACCACGTCGGCATGCGTGAGGATGCCGAACTCCTCGCTGCCGCGGCCCTGGAGGCTGACCTCGAAGATGCGGTTGTCGACGTTGCGCCAGGCCAGGCCGAAGTCCTTCGCCATCTTCTCGACCAGCCGGCCGAAGTCGAGGATCGCGGGGCTCTCGTGCGGCGGCACCTGCACGTTGCGCACGGTCGGGATCGCGACCATGGCACCGATGCTCGCGATCGCCGCCTGCTGGTTCTGCAGCCGGTTGTACAGGCCGAGCAGGCGCGCGATGTCGACCAGCGCATCGCCCGCGAGCGGCTGGCGCTGGCCATACGCGGACACGGCGGTGGCCAGTTCCTTGTTGGCGGGGTTCGCGGCCACCGCCTGGGCCAGGAAGGCATTGAAGTCCCTGGCGGTCTGGCCGGCCTGCCAGCGCGCGGCGAGCTGGTCGAGGGCGGGCTTCTTGAGCGTGTCGGCGACGGCCGTGCCGCCGAGGGCGAGCACGGCGCAGCCGATGGAAAGCACGGGCAGCGAAAGACGGTGGGGCATGGAGGATCTCCCTCGAAAAGCGAACATCCTCCGACGATAGCCGAGCCCGCGGCGCTACCAGCGGTAGGTGGCGGTGGCCACGAGCGAACGCCGCTCGCCGTAACCGCAGCTGTAGGCGTCGCAGTTGCGCCCGAGGTAGATCCGGTCGGTGAGGTTGCGCGCGTTGAGCGCCAGGGCCCAGTGCTCGAAGTCGTAGCCCAGCATCGCGTCGAACACGGTGTACGACGGGATCTTCGCGGGCGCCGTGCCGTTCGCGCCGTGCGTCGAGCCCATGAAGCGCACGCCCAGGCCGGCCTTCACGCCGTTGCCGAAGCGGTAGTCGGCCCAGGCCGAGACCTGGTTGCGCGGCGTGCCCACGAGCTGCTTGCCGATGCGGTCGGGGTTGCTGTCGCTGACCACCTTGGCGGACGGCGTCCAGCTGTAGGCCAGCACGACGTTGAAGCGCGGCATCGGCTCGAAGGCCGCCTCGAGTTCGAGCCCGCGCACGCGCGCCTCGCCGGTCTGGCGCGGCACGAAGTCGCGGTCGAAGGTCACGATGTTCTGCCGCCGCAGGTCGAACACGGCCGCGCTGTAGCTGTCGCGCGTGCCCACGGGCTGATAGCGCAGGCCGACTTCGTACTGCTTGCCGGTCTCGGGCTTGAAGGGCTGGCGCGTGTCGGGGTCGATGGTGGTCGAGGGCGAGAACGACTCCGAGTAGCTGACATAGGGCGCGAGGCCGCCGGGCGCGAGGTAGACCAGACCCGCGCGGCCGGTGAACTTGTGGTCGGACTGGCGCGTCGTGCTCTGGTCGAGGTGGTTGTCGGTGTCGACGCGCGCGCGGTCGTAGCGGCCGCCGAGCGTGGCGACCCAGCGATCGTTCCACTTGATCTGGTCTTGCAGGTAGATGCCGGTCTGGGACAGCCGCACCCGCGAGTCGGTGTTCGGCGCGGGCATCGAGAACGGCTGCCCGTAGACCGGCGCGAAGACCTCGAGCTGCGGCGCCTCGCCGAAGTACATGACCTGGTCGAACACGCTGCGCTGGTAGTCCAGGCCCAGCAGCACGGTGTGCTGCCAGTCGCCCGAACGAAGCTTGGCCTGCACCTGGTTGTCGAGCGTGAAGGTCTTGCCACGCTCGGGGCTGCTGGCGAACAGCGAGCGGTTGATGGTGTGGAAGTTCGACGGATCGAAGACGTTGTCGGGATCGTTGGTGACGAAGCCGTTGGCGTAGATCTGGCGGTAGTCGGTCTTGATGCGGCCGTAGCGCGCGTTCTGCCGCACGGTCCAGGTGTCGTCGAAGCGGTGCTCGAACAGGTAGCCGAGGTCCCACTGGTTCTGGTTGTAGCGGTCGAAGCCGGGCTCGCCGACGAAGGTCGAGCTCGGAATGCGGCCGTAGGGCGTGCTCAGCAGCGTGCCGGTCACGGGCAGGAAGCCGTAGGCATTGCCGGCGCGGATGCTCGCGTAGTGGGCCAGCACCGTCAGCGAGGTGTCGCCCGAGGGCCGCCAGGTCAGCGAGGGCGCGAGGAACTGGCGCCGGTCGCCCACGCGGTCGACCTGGGTCTGGCTGTCCTGCGACAGCGCCGTGAGGCGGTAGAGCCACTGGCCCTGCGCATCGAGCGGCCCCGAGAAGTCGGCCGCCACGCGCTTGAGCGAGCGGTTGCCGGCCTGCACCTGCACTTCGCGCAACGGCTCCTCGGTCGGCCGCTTGCTGACGACGTTGACCATGCCGCCGGGGCCGGTCTGGCCGTAG
Source organism: Variovorax sp. PDC80 (assembly GCF_900115375.1). NCBI lineage: Bacteria > Pseudomonadati > Pseudomonadota > Betaproteobacteria > Burkholderiales > Comamonadaceae > Variovorax > Variovorax sp. PDC80. Next base: position 355,308 of record NZ_FOWG01000005.1, read on the forward strand.
AGCACCGACGAGGGACCGCGCAGCACCTCGATGCGCTCGGCGCCGTAGCTCTCCATGCGCCAGACCGCGTAGCCCGCGTTGTTGCGCATCTGCATGCCGTCGAGGTAGAAGCCCGGCGAGTAGGCATCGAAGCCGCGCAGCGAGAGCCAGTCGTAGCGGCTGTCGTAGCCGTCGAAGGCCTTCACGCCGGGCGTGTAGGCCAGCGCGTCGGGCAGGCGTGCGGCGCCCATGGCCGCCACGCGGTCGGCCGTGACGACCGAGATCGACTGCGGGGTCTCGATCAGCGGCGTGTCGGTCTTGGTGCCGGTGGCGCTGCGCCTGGCCACATAGCCTTCGACATGGCTGCTCGCGGTCTCGGGCTGCGCGCCGGCGGTCACGGTCACCGGCGGCAGGCTGCCGCTGCCGGCCTGCGGCGCCGCGGCGCGCCGCTGCAGGATGAAGCTGCCGTTGGGCTGGCGCGCCGCCTGCAGGCCGCTGCCGGCCAGCAGGCTGTCGAGCCCGGCCTGCACCGTATAGCTGCCGCGCAGGCCGTTGCTGCGCAGCCCGGCGGTCAGCTCGGTCGGAAAGGACAGCAGGATGCCGGCCTCGCGGCCGAAGCGGTTGAGCGCGTTCTCCAGCGTGTCGGCGGGAATGTCGTAGCCGTGGGCCGGCGCCGCGGCCTGGGCGCGGACCGGCAGGGGCGCGACGGCGCCGAGAACCAGCGCGGCGGCGAGCGCCACCGGGCCGAGGGCGAGCCGCAGCGGCGCCCGTTGTTGTGTCTGACTCATGGAAATTCGACCTTTCGCGGCCATGGAAGATGGCTGTTCACCTTCCATGTCCCGCGAGAAAGCGAAACGGACCAGGTCGCGGCAACTTTTTTTTGCCCGCGCGTTTTTTCAACGCTGCGGCGCGCGCGCCGTCCTGCTCCGGGGCACCAGCACCACTTCGGTGGCGCGCAGGCCCCAGAAGCGCGTGACGGTCTGGATCTCGAGCGACAGGGTGGCGCTCAGCGTGTCGAGCACCTTGTCGACGTCGGCCAGCGGATAGGTGCCGGAGATGCGCAGGCCCGCGATCGCCGGGTCGCAGCGAATCGGCTGCGCGGCATGGCGGCTCAGCTCGGCCAGGAAGTCGGCCAGCCGCATGCCGCGCGCCACGATCAGGCCCTCGGTCCAGGCCGCGCTGCCGGTCTCGAGCGCATGCGGCGCATCGACCCCGGTGGCCGTGAAGCGCGTGGCCTCGCCGGCCTGCAGCACGCGCGTGTCGCCGGCGGCCTGCCGCGGCCGCAGCGCGACCGCGCCCTCGAACACCGCGAGCAGGCTGGCCTCGGGCAGCCGGCGCACCGAGAAGACGGTGCCCAGCGGCTGCGCCTCGCCATGCGCGGTTTCGACCAGCAGCGGGCGCGCGGCCGCGTCCTTGGCGCTCGTCACCAGCACCTCGCCCGCGATCAGGCGGATGCGCCGCTCGGCCGCGCCATAGCGGATGTCGACCGCGCTGCCGCTGTTGAGCACCAGCGCCGTGCCGTCGTCGAGCACGATGCGCCGGCGCTCGCCGGTGCCGGTGCGGTGGTCGGCGGTCCATTCGCGCCATGGGGTCTGCTCGGCGGCGAGCCAGGCGCCGCCACCGGTGAACAGCAGCGCGGTCAGCGCGCGCACCGCCTGGCGGCGGCGCAACGGTGCGGCCGCTTCCAGCGTGGCGCGCGCGAGCGCGGCATGGCCGGGCGCGGCCAGCGGGCCCAGGGCGGCGTCGACCGACTCGATGCGGCGCCAGGCACGCTCGTGCTCGGGATGCGCCGCGCGCCAGCGCCGCCACTCGTCGCGCACGCGCGCGGGCACGGATTCGCCCTGGAGTTCGAGCATCCACTCGACCGCGCGGCGCGCGACCTCGGCCGAGACGGGCGGCTCGGCGATGCCGGGAGGGGGAACGCTGCTCACCGGCCCGCCGGCAGCGCGTCCGGGAAATAGCACTGCAGGGCGGCCTTGAGCACGTAGCGCTTGACCGTGGTGACCGACAGGCCGAGCGCCTGCGCGACCTCGTCATGGTTCAGGCCATCGAGCCGCGTCATCAGGAAGGCGCGCTTCACGGCCAGCGGCAGGCCGTCGAGCAGGCGGTCGATCTCGGCGAGCGCCTCGAGCAGCAGCGCGCGCTCCTCGGGCGAAGGCGCCAGTTCGGCCGGCACGAGGGTCAGCGCCTCGAGGTAGGCCTGCTCGAGCTGCTGGCGCCGCCAGTGGTTGGCCAGCACGCGCTGCGCCACGGTCGTGAGGAAGGCGCGCGGCTCCTGGATCGCCAGCAGTTCCTCGCGCGCGAGCAGCCGCACGAACACGTCGTGCGCGAGGTCGGCGGCGCGGTGGCCGTCGCCGAGCCGGCGCTGCAGCCAGCGCCACAGCCAGCCGTGGTGGTGGCTGTACAGGGCTTCAACCTGCGTCTGCAGCGGAAGGTCGGCGAGCGGGAGGGACACGGTCACGGACAGGCGCGGGCCCGCGCGGCTTGAAGATGGGAATGATTCTTATCTTACAAGCTGCGCCGCGTTTTCCGCCCTGCTTTACAGCCTCCCAAAACGAAAAACCGGGCCACGCTCGTCGCGTGGCCCGGTTTCCCTAACCAATTCTCTTCAACAGAAGCGGCTTGCGCCGCCCGGCATCACAGGCCGGCTTGACGCGTCAGCGTGCGGGCTTGCGCGGGGATCACGCTGCCCGGGAACGATTCGCGGCGCAGGTTCTGGCCGGGAGCGTGGGCGGCTGCGACGGCTTCGCCACGGACCACGGCGCGGTCGGTGTTGCCGGCCACGACGGGTGCCAGGTTGGCGGTCGCGCCGTCGGCGTAGATGTTGCCTTCGCGGGCAGCGGCGGCAGCCTGGGGCGCCACGTCGGCGCGGCTGTAGCCGGAGGTCACCGAATGCACGCCTTCATAGGTTTCCGCGTGGGCGCCGGCAACGGCGATCAGCGACAGGGCGGCGGCAGCGAGGATGTTCGAGGTCTTCATGAGAGTCTTTCCTTTGGATGGTCTTCTTTTGGGTGAGGCGGAGTTTGCCTCATCAAACCAGGGAAAACCCTTGCTCCAATGAATCACGGTGTTCACGAAATTGAAACAATGACCGGGAACTTTCAGACGACGACGCCCAAATAGCTACATTCGGCGCCGAATCGCCGGGCTTTCCGCCCGCGCGCCGAATACCTTCCGCCTAGCGCGGCCAGGCGCGCAGCACCGCGCGGATCGCGCGCGTGTCGCCGGCCTTGACCTCGGCGCGGTAGCTGCCGACCAGCGCCTCGCGCTCGCCATCGGCCTGCGCATCGCCGCGCCAGGCGGCGAGCGCGGCGATCTCCTCGTCGCCGAGCGCCGACAGCCAGACCAGCGTGAGCTGCCGCTCGAGCTCGCGCGCGACGGTCAGCAGGTTGCGCTGGCGCGTCGAGGTCACGCCGCGCGACCACAGCGAGTCGATGGCGCCCTCGAGCGTGGCCTCGGGCAGCGAGGTGAACTGGGCCGCGTTGCCGCGCGCCAGCTGCTTGACCACGGCGCTCATCAGCAGCTCGCTCGAGAAGTCGACCTCGCGCAGCTCGGCCACCGCCATGCGATCGAGCAGCCCGGTGCGTGCCGGCCCCGGCGGGTTGGCCTGCTGGCGCTTGATGAAGTCGGCGCGCGCCGCGTCGTCCATCGCGCCATAGTCGGCGCGGACCTTCGAAAGGTGCGCGACCGCACCCAGCACCGCGGGCGACGGCGCCGCGCCGCCCTGCCCGGCCGCCGCCACGGCCGCCTGCACCGCGGCCAGCGCGGCATGGGCGTCGAAGGCATGGGCCGAGGCGGCATCGAGCGCCTTGAGCGCACCGCCCGCGATGGCCTCGTCGGCCGGATCGAGCTGCTGCTTCGCGCCGCGCGGCACGGCGCCGGGTGCGTAGGCGGCCTGGTAGCGCGCCGGCACGCCCTCGAACTGCAGCAGCGCCTGCGCGCGGTCCTGGGCCGCGGCGGGCGCGGCGGCCAGCAGCAGCGAGAGGGAAAGGCCGAGGGCCAGGGCGGCCAGGCAACGGGAGCGGAGGAACGACAGCATGGCGCGATTATTGGCGCCCACCCGGTGGGGCCGCGTCGGACGAGCGCCAGCCGGGCGCGCCGGAAAAATCGCGCGGCGCGCAGAACCGAACGCCGCCGCGAGGATCGCAATCCATCGCCGGTCACCGCGGCCCGCTAAAGTCCGCCCCGCTCCCGTTCAATGCCCACCGCGCCATGCGAACCCTCTTCCTCCTCCCGCTCCTGCTGACCACCCTGCTCGCCCTCCCCGGCCATGCCCAGCCGCGTGCCGAGGCCGCGCCGCGCCCGATCGCCGCGCGCGGCGCGCTCGGCGCCGACGAGCAGAACAACATCGCCGTGTTCAAGGCCGCCTCGCCCGCGGTGGTCAACATCACCTCGATCGGGCTGGAGCGCGGCCTGTTCTCGCTCAACGTGCAGCAGGTGCCGCAGGGCACGGGCACCGGCTTCGTCTGGGACACGCAGGGCCACGTCGTCACCAACTACCACGTGATCCAGAACGCGGCCGCCGCGCGCGTCACGCTGGCCGACCAGAGCAGCTACCGCGCGCAGCTGGTGGGCGTGTTCCCCGACCGCGACCTCGCGGTGCTGCGCATCGATGCGCCCGCGGCCAAGCTGCGGCCGCTGCCGCTGGGCACCAGCGCCGACCTGCAGGTGGGCCAGAAGGTCTACGCCATCGGCAATCCCTTCGGGCTCGACCAGACGCTGACCACCGGCATCGTGAGCGCGCTCAACCGCGAGATCGATTCGGTCAACCGGCGCACCATCCGCGGCGCGATCCAGACCGACGCCGCGATCAATCCCGGCAACTCGGGCGGCCCGCTGCTCGATTCGGCGGGCCGGCTGATCGGGGTCAACACCGCCATCTTCAGCCCCTCGGGCGCGAGCGCGGGCATCGGCTTCTCGATCCCCGTGGACGAGGTCAACCGCATCGTGCCGCGGCTGATCCGCGACGGCCGCTTCGTGCGGCCCGCGCTGGGCCTGACCTACGCGCCCAAGGAACTCAACAGCGCGCTCGACCTGCCGCGCGGCGTGGCGATCCTGCGCGTGCAGCCCGACAGCCCGGCCGCGCGCGCGGGCCTGCGGGCCTTCGCACGCGGCGAGCGCGGCATCGTGCCGGGCGACGTGATCACCGCGATCGACGGCGCGGCCGTCGCCAGCGCCGACGACGTGCTGACCGTGCTCGAGCGCCTGCAGCCCGGCGACGCGGTCGAGCTCACGCTGTGGCGCGCGGGCGCGACGCGGCGCCAGAAGGCCACGCTGGCGACCTCCGACGAATGAGCGCGAATGAGCGCTAGGGCGTGGCGATGCGCTGCAGCAGCTGCACGGTCGGATAGCCGTCGGCCGGCTCGCCCACGCTGCGCTGCCAGCGCCGGATCGCATCGCGCGTGGCCGGACCGAGCAGCCCGTCGGCCGTGCCCGCGCCGAAGCCGCGCGCATTGAGCGCCTGCTGCAGCGCGATCGTCTCGGCGCGCGACAGCGGCTGCAGGTCGCGCGGCCAGTCGGCGCGCACGCCGGGCCCGCCCGCGAGGCGCTGCGCCAGCAGGCCCACGCCCAGCGCATAGCTGGTCGCGTTGTTGTAGCGCAGGATGGTGCGGAAGTTCGGCCCGACCAGGAAGGCCGGCCCGCGCGCGCCGGCCGGCAGCAGGATCGAGGCATCGGCCAGCGCGGGCAGCGGCGTGCCCTCGTCCATGGCGCGCACGCCCTCGGCGGCCCATTGGCTCGCGGACTGGCGCTGCTGCCCGTCGGCGCGCGCGAGGTCGAAGCCCGGCGGCAGCCGCACCTCCACGCCCCAGGGCTGGCCGGCCTGCCAGCCCGAGTGCTGGAGGAAGTTCGCGGTCGAGGCCGTGACGTCGGCCATGCTGTCCCAGATGTCGCGCCGGCCGTCGCCGTCGGCATCGACCGCATGCGCGAGGAACACGGTCGGCAGGAACTGCGTCTGGCCCATCGCGCCGGCCCAGGAGCCGATCATGCGGTCGCGCGGGATGTCGCCGCGCTGCAGGATCTTCAGCGCCGCCATCAGCTGCTCGCGTGCCCAGCCGGCGCGCCGGCCCTCGAAGCCCAGCGTGGCGAGCGCGTCGATGGTCGAGATGTCGCCGTAGTTGGCGCCGTAGTTGCTCTCCATGCCCCAGATCGCGACCACGATCTCGCCCGGCACGCCGTAGCGCGCGGCCACCGCATCGAGCTGGGGCCGCAGCGCCTGCAGCCGTTCCTGGCCGCGCGTCACGCGCTGGGCCGACACCGCCGTGTCGAGGTAGTCCCAGACCGCGCGCACGAACTCGGCCTGGCTGCGGTCGCGCTCCACCACCTGCGGCAGGTAGCTCGCGCCGTCGAAGGCGCTGTGCAAGGTGGCCTCGTCGATGCCGGCGGCGCGTGCCTGGGTGCGGAACTGCGCGACCCAGCGTTCGAAGTCCTGCTGGATGCGGGCATCGTCGGCAGCGGGTGCGACCGGCGCAACGGGCGCAGGCGCGGCGGTGCGTGGCGCGGTGGGTGCGGGCTGGGTCTGCGTGCGCGCGGGCGACGCGGCACAGCCCGCGACGAAGGCGGCGAGCAGCAGGCTCGCCGATGCGCGGTACGACAGGCGATGCGGTAGACGTGAAGTGGCATGAGGCATGCCCCCATTCTGACGATGCGCGCAAAGGCCCCGCGCCCGGCTGCGGCAACGAAGTGCCGCGCGACATGTCCTACGCCGCGACGCGGCCTGCGCGCGCCGGGCGGCCGATGCACGGTCGCCACGCTGGCGGATCCGAAGCAAGGAGCCAGCGATGCCGACCCGAAAGACCAAGGGCCTCTACGCCAACATCCACGCCAAGCAGGAGCGCATCAAGCACGGCAGCAGCGAGCACATGCGCAAGCCGGGCAGCGAGGGCGCGCCCAGCGACGAAGCCTTCGAGAAGGCCGAGAAGACCGCCCACAAGCGCAAACAGCGGCACTGAGGCCGCTGTCCTTCATCGAGCCGCGCCCGCTCAGGGCTTCTGGAACAGCTTCAGCACGCTCGAGAAATCGAGCGCGCCATGCCCCGCGAGGCTGTGCGCGGCATAGAGGTTGCGCGCGATGCCGCCGAGCGGCGTCGAGGCGCGCACCGCGGTCGCGTTCTCCTGCGCCAGGCCCAGGTCCTTGAGCATCAGGTCGGTGCCGAAGCCGCCCGCGTAGTTCTTCGAGGCCGGTGCGGTCTCCATCACGCCGGGCATCGGGTTGTACTTCTCGAGCGCCCAGTTGCCGCCCGAGCTGCGGCGCATGATCTCCGACAGCACCTTGGGATCGAGCCCGTTGGCCACGCCGAGCGCGAGCGCCTCCGAGGTGCCGATCATCAGGATGCCGAGCAGCATGTTGTTGCAGATCTTGGCGGTCTGGCCCGCGCCCGCGGCGCCCGCGTGGAAGATGTTGGCGCCCATCTTCTCGAGCACCGGCCGCGCGCGCTCGAGGTCCTTCGTCTCGCCGCCGACCATGAAGGTCAGCGTGCCCGCGATCGCACCGCCCGTGCCGCCCGACACCGGCGCATCGATCATCGCGATGCCCTTGGCGGCCGCCGCCTCTGCCACCTTGCGCGAGGTGGCGGCGGCAATGGTGCTGCTGTCGATCACGAGCGCGCCGGCCTGGATGCTCTCGAGCAGGCCGGGCTTGCCCGCGCCGCCGAGGAACAGGCCCTCGACGTGCGCGCTGGCCGGCAGCATGCTGATCACGACCTCGGCGTCGGCCACGCTGTCGGCCGCCGACTTCGCGATCGGCAGGCCCTCGCCCGCGAACTTCTGGCAGGCGTCGGCCGAGAGGTCGAAGGCGCTGAGCGTGTGGCCGGCCTTGAGCAGGTTGAGGGCCATCGGGCCGCCCATGTTGCCGAGGCCGATGAATGCGATCTTCATGTGTTGTCTCCGAAGGATTGAGTGTCTTTATTTCAGCGTCGCCAGCTCCGCGGGCATCTCGCCGCGCGGGCGCAGGTGGTCGTCGATGAAGGCCTGGGTGATCTCCTCGATGCTCGCGGGCGACCACTGGGGGTTGCGGTCCTTGTCGATCAGCACCGCGCGGATGCCCTCGGCGAAGTCCTTGTGCGCGCAGAAGCCCAGTGAGGCCCAGTACTCGAGGCGGAACACCTCGGCCAGCGACATGCGGTGCACGCGCTGCCAGAGCTCGAAGCTCAGCGCGGCCGAGCTCGGCGCACCCTTCATGAAGGTCTTGGCGGCGCTCTGCAGCCAGGCGTCGTCGCTCTGCAACGCGCGCAGGCGCTGCGCGATGTCGAGCAGGTCGTCGCCGGCCATCAGCGCATTGATGGTGTCGTAGTGCTCGCGCACCTTCGACGGCGGCAATTCGGCGCCCTCACCGGCCTTGGCGAGGATGCGCGACAGCGTGGCGCGGTCGGCCTTGCTCTCGCCGGCCCAGCTCGCGGCGGCGATGGCCTCGAGCACCCGGCCCTTGTGCTCCTGCGGCACCAGCACATCGGCCAGGCCGCAGAAGATCGCGTCGGCGGCGTTGAGGTTCGCGGCCGTCAGCGCGAGGAACAGGCCGGTGCGGCCCGGCGTGCGGCGCAGGAACCAGCTGCCGCCCACGTCGGGGTACAGGCCGATGCTGATCTCGGGCATGGCGATGCGGCTCTGCGCGGTCACCACGCGATGCGAGCAGCCCGACATCAGGCCCACGCCGCCGCCCATCACGATGCCGTGGCCCCAGCAGAGGAAGGGCTTCGGGAAGGTGTGGATCAGGTGGTCGAGCTCGTACTCCTCGCGGAAGAAGTCCTCGGCGTAGGTGTTGCGCTCGGGGCCGCATTCGAGCAGCGTCTGGTAGAGCTGGCGCAGGTCGCCGCCCGCGCAGAAGGCCTTCTCGCCCGCGGCCTGCAGCAGCACGCCGACGATGCCGTCGTCCTTCGCCCATGCGCGCAACTTGGGCGTGAGCAGGCGCACCATGTCCACCGACAGCGCGTTGAGCGAGGCGGGTGCATTGAGCGTGGCAACGCCGAAGCGCTGGCCGCCGGCGGTCTTGATTTCGTCGAAGAGAACTACGGAGTCGGTCATTGTCTTGAGGGGTTCCGGATGCGGGGCGTCAGCGGATATCGCTGTCCCCTTCCAGCAATTTTCGCGCAACGATCACGCGCATGATCTCGTTGGTGCCCTCGAGGATCTGGTGCACGCGGGTGTCGCGCACCAGCCGCTCGAGCGGGAACTCGCTGAGGTAGCCGTAGCCGCCGTGCAGCTGCAGCGCGTCGTTGCAGACATTGAAGCCCGCATCGGTCGCGAAGCGCTTGGCCATCGCGCAATAGGTGCTGGCGTCGGCATGGCCGGCGTCGAGCTTGCTCGCGGCCAGCCGCACCATCTGGCGCGCGGCCACCAGCTCGGTCGCCATGTCGGCCAGCTTGAACTGCAGCGCCTGGAAGCTGGCAATAGGCTTGCCGAACTGCTGGCGCTCGTGCAGGTAGCGGCGCGCCGCGTCGAGCGCGCCCTGCGCCGCGCCCACCGAGCAGGTCGCGATGTTGATGCGCCCGCCGTCGAGCCCCTTCATCGCGATGCGGAAGCCCTCGCCTTCCTTGCCCAGCAGGTTCTCGGCCGGGATGCGCACGTTGTCGAAATTGATGGTGCGCGTGGGCTGGCTGTTCCAGCCCATCTTGTGCTCCTTCTTGCCGTAGCTCACGCCGGGCGCGTCGGCCGGCACCGCGAAGGCCGAGATGCCGCTGGCGCCCGCGCCGCCAGTGCGCGCCATCAGCACCAGCACGTCGGTGGACCCGGCGCCCGAGATGAAGGCCTTGCCGCCGTTGATCACGTATTCGGCGCCCTGCAGCTCGGCGCGCGTCTTGAGCGAGCCCGCGTCCGAGCCGGCGCCCGGCTCGGTGAGGCAGTACGAGGCCAGCTTGCGTCCGCTCGTGAGGTCCTCGCCCCACTGCTGCGCCACCGCATCGGTGGCCCAGGTGCCGAGCATCCAGGTCGCCATGTTGTGGATGGTGATGAAGGCCGTGGTCGACGGATCGACCGCAGCCATCTCCTCGAACACCAGCGCGGCATCGAGCCGCGGCAGGCCGAGGCCGCCGATGCGCTCGGGCGCGTAGAGGCCGCAGAAGCCCAGCTCGCCGGCCTTGGCGATGGCCTCCTTCGGAAAGAAGGCCTCGGCGTCCCACTGCGCCGCATGCGGCGCGAATTCGGCCTGCGCGAAATCGCGCGCGCTCTGCGCAAAGGCGTTCTGCTCTTCGGACAGTTCGAAGTTCATTGTTCGCGACCCTTCCAGCGATCCAGTTCGGCGGTCCGTTTCCGGGTCGATTTCTCCAGGCATGAATTGAATACCAGCGGCCACATGGAGCCGCCCTCGTTGGCCTTCGAGGCGCGCTTGCAGGCCGGGTCACGGCCCTTGAGCCAGGCGCGCTGCTCGTTGCGCAGCGCGGTGCGCATCTGCGGCGACAGCGTCTTCATCACCTCGCCATAGCGGATGTTGAGCGCCGCATCGGCGGCGCGGAAATCGCGCGCCGCGCAGGCATTCATCTGCTGCTGGTTCCCGTTGGGATCGCAGTCGTCCGCGCCGGCGTCGGCGGCCGCCCGCGCGCCGCCGGCGAGCAGCGCGAGCGTCGCCACCGCGCCCCAGGCCGCGACGCGAAGGCGCTTCCTCACTTGAGGCTGATGGTGGTGTTGACGCCGTGCGAGACGGTGCTGTCGTCGAACCAGCGTGCCGTCACGGTCTTGGTCTGGGTGTAGAACATGATGACCTGCTTGCCGTACGGGCCCAGGTCGCCGAGCTTGGAGGCGCGCGAACCGGTGAACGAGAACATCGGGACCGGCACCGGGATCGGCACGTTGATGCCGACCTGGCCCACGTCGATGTCTTCCTGGAAGCGGCGCGCCGCGGCGCCCGACTGCGTGAAGATCGCGGTGCCGTTGCCGTTCGGGTTGCTGTTGATCAGCTCGATGGCCTCGTCGATGGTCTCGGCGTCGGCCACGCACAGCACCGGTCCGAAGATCTCCTGGTCATAGATGGTCATGCCGGGCTTCACGCCGGTGAAGATCGTCGGGCCGACGAAGTTGCCCTTCTCGTAGCCGGGCACGCTGGGCTTGCGGCCGTCGAGCGCGAGCTCGGCGCCGTCGGCCAGGCCGCGTTCGATCAGGCTGTTGACGCGGTCGTGCGCCGCGCACGAGACCAGCGGGCCCACGTCCACGCCCTTCTCGGTGCCGGCACCGATCTTCAGGGTCTTGGCCTTCTCGATCAGCTCGGGCACCCACTTGCGCGCGTCGCCCACCAGCACCGCCACCGACACCGCCATGCAGCGTTGGCCCGCGGCGCCGAAGCTCGCGCCGGCCAGCGCGTTGAGCGTCTGTTCCTTGTTGGCGTCGGGCATCACGATGGCGTGGTTCTTCGCGCCCATCATGCATTGCACGCGCTTGCCGGCCAGGGTGGCGCGGTTGTAGACGTGGGTGCCGACCTTGGTCGAGCCGACGAAGCTGATCGCCTTGATGTCCTTGTGGTCGCAGATGCCGTTGACCACGGCCTCGCCGCCATGGACCACGTTGAGCACGCCGGCCGGGATGCCGGCCTCGAGCGCGAGTTCGCACAGGCGCATCGTGACCATCGGGTCCTGCTCCGAGGGCTTGAGCACGAAGGTGTTGCCGGTGACGATGGCCATCGGGAACATCCACAGCGGGATCATGGCCGGGAAGTTGAACGGCGTGATGCCCGCGCACACGCCCAGCGGCTGCAGCAGGGTGTAGGTGTCGACGCCGTTGGCCACGTTGTTGGCCAGCTCGCCGAGCTGCAGGTTGCCGATGTTCGAGGCGTGCTCGACCACCTCGAGGCCGCGGAACACGTCGCCCTCGGCATCGGGCAGGGTCTTGCCCTGCTCGGCCGTGAGGATCGCGGCCAGCTCGGCCATGTTCTCGCGGATCAGCTGCTGGTACTTGAGGAAGATGCGGGCGCGCGCGCCGAGCGGGGTCTTGCGCCAGGTCTTGAAGGCGTCCTTGGCCGAAGCGACGGCGGCGTCGAGTTCGTCCTGCGTGGCGAAGGGCACGCGGGCCAGCACCTGCTGCGTGGCCGGGTTGACGATGTCGCGCCATTCGGTGGTCTTCGACTCGACGAACTTGCCGCCGATCAAGAGCTTGACGGTGGCGATCTGGGTCGAGGGCTGGGTGCTGGCGTCCATGTGCTTGTCTCCTGTGAATGCGGTGCCGAAGGCGGCGGAACAGCGGGCATCGTAGCTTTGCAGTTTTGCTATGACAATAGACAAAATTGCGCTGGGGTTTTGCATAAATGCAGATCGCCCGAACCAAGGCGCCGGCGGCGGCGCCGCCCGGAGGAACACATGGACTGGGACAACCTTCGCTTCTTTCTCGAACTCGCGCGCTCCGGCACGCTGATGAGCGCCGCGCGCCGGCTCGAGGTCGACCACACGACGGTGGCGCGCCGCATCCAGGCGCTCGAGAAGGAGGTGGGCGCGCCGCTGTTCGCGCGCGAGGCCGGCGGGCACCGGCTCACCGAGGCCGGCCGGCGGCTGCAGCCGCAGGTGGAGGCGATGGAAAGCGCCTTCCTCGCAGTCGAGAGCACGGCACCGGCCTCGCAGGAAGGGCTGTCGGGGCTGGTGCGCATCGGCGCCACCGAGGGCTTCGGCACCGCGGTGCTGGCGCCGCAGCTCGCGCTGTTCGCGCGCCAGCATCCGCGGCTGACCATCGACCTGCTCGCGATGCCGCGGCTGGTGCACCTGTCGCGGCGCGAGGCCGACATCGTGATCTCGCTCGAGCGGCCGGCGCGCGGGCCAGTGCTGGTCACCAAGCTCAGCGACTACACGCTGCGCCTCTACGCCTCGAAGCCCTACCTCGCGGCGCACAAGCCGATCGCCACGCGCGAGGACCTGCGCGGCCACACCTTCATCAGCTATGTCGACGACCTGCTGTTCAGCAAGGAGCTGCAGTACCTCGACGAACTGCACCGCCCCGACAGCTTCGCGCTGCGCAGCACCAGCGTGCTGGCGCAGCACCGCGCGGTGGCCGCGGGCGCGGGCATCGCGGTGCTGCCGGCCTTCCTGGCCGAGGGCGACGGCAGCCTGCAGCCGGTGCTGGCGGGCCAGGCCAACTTCACGCGCACCTTCTGGATGTCGATGCCCGCCGAGACCAAGCACCTGGCGCGCATGAAGGCGACCTGGGAGTTCCTGCAGCAGACGGCGCAGGCACAGCGCGACCTGCTGCTGCCCGATGCCGGCGCCTAAGCCACGCCCTCCAGCGCCGGCTCGCCTCGTGCGGGCGCTTCGGCCCGCACCAGCTCCCCCAAATGGCGCCACAGCCGCTCGGCCTGCTCGGCCAGCGGCGCGCGCCGGCGCATCAGCATGAAGCGCAGCGGCACCTCGAGCGCGGTGCCACCGGCTCGCACCAGCCGCCCGGCATCGAGGTCCTCGCGCACCAGCGCCTGCGGCAGCCAGGCCACGCCCAGCCGCGACAGCGCCATGAAGCGCAGCCCGTCGGTCAGGCTGGCCTCGTGGTGGCGCTGCAGCCGCAGTTCGCCATGGCGCTCGAGCAGCGGCGCCAGCGACCAGCCGAGGTGGCATTCCTCGGCATAGCCAAGGAAGGAAACGGGCCCGCCCGCGGGATCGCGCAGGTCGAACAGCGGCCCGCCCGCGGCATTGGGCGCACTCACCGGCACCAGCCGTTCGCGTCCCAGCTCCAGCGACAGGCAGTCGCCCGCCTCGCAGGCCGAGCCCGCGCGCGCGGCCACGGCGCCGGCCTCGTCGAACAGCGCGACCACGTAGTCGGCCGAGCCCTCGGCCAGCATCTCGAAGCACTCGGGCAGGTTGTCGGAGCTGACGCTGAACTTGGCGCTGCGGAAGTCGTTGTGCAGCCGCGGCACCCAGTCGGGGAAGAACACGGCCGACATGATGTGGGGCGCCGCGAAGCGGATGCGCAGCTGGCGGTCCTCGCCATCGGCCTTGATCGACTTGCGCAACCCCTCCAGCGCATAGACCACCTCGGAGGAGATCGCCTGCAGCCGCTCGCCAGGCTGCGTGAGCTCGAGCGCCGCGGTGCGCCGGTCGAACAGCGGCGCGCCGATCCACTGCTCGAGCCCCTGGATGCGCCGGCTCAGTCCCGACACCGACACATGGCAGCGCTCGGCGGCGCGGCTGAAGCTGCGCGTCTGGCACAGGACCAGGAAATCCTTCAGGCTGACCAGGTCGATCATTTGCGGCTTTCTCAAAAGTGGGCGGCCATCCGAGTCTACTTTCGCCTCACTGAGGCTTGGTTACTTCGGCATTCCGATCTTTTGCGGCTTTCGCAAAACCCGGCGCCCGATCGGCAACCCGCTGGAGGCCTCGGCCCCCAAGAATTCCGGCACCCCGAACCCTTGCTGGAATCCAGATGCCGTCCCCCACTCCCCAACGCCTTCGCGGCGTGCTCGCCCCGGTCCTCACCCCCTTCGACGCCGCGCTGAAGCCCGACGCCGCGCGCTTCCTGCGGCTGTGCCGCTGGCTGGTGGCGCAGGACTGCGGACTCGCGATGTTCGGCACCAATTCCGAAGGCAACTCGCTCTCGGTCGACGAGCGCATCGAGCTGCTGCGGCAGGCCGTGGCCGCGGGCGTGCCCGCCGCGCGCATGCTGCCGGGCACCGGCAGCTGCTCGCTGGCCGACGCGGTGCGGCTCACCCGCTGCGCGGTCGACCATGGCTGCTCCGGCGTGCTGGCGCTGCCGCCCTTCTATTACAAGAGCGTCACCGACGACGGCCTGTTCGCCTTCTTCAGCGAAGTGATCGAGCGGGTCGGCGACAGCGGCCTGCGGCTGTACCTCTATCACATCCCGCCGGTGGCGCAGGTGGGCTTCTCCCACGCACTGGTCGAGCGCCTGCTCAAGCGCTACCCCGGCACGGTCGCCGGCATGAAGGACACCGGCGGCGACTGGGACTACACCGCGCGCACCATCGCGCAGTTCGGCCCCGAGGGCTTCGACGTCTTCGCGGGCACGGAGACCATCCTGCTCGATACCCTGCGCCACGGCGGCGCGGGCTGCATCTCGGCCACCGCGAACGTCAACCCCCGCGCCATCGTGCGCCTGTTCGACACGTGGCAGGACGCGGATGCCGACGCGCGGCAGGCGGCGCTCAACGCGGTGCGCGCGAAGTTCGCGGCCCATCCGCTGATTCCCGCCATGAAGTCGGCCATCGCGATGGCCACGGGCGACGCGCAATGGGCGCGCGTGCGGCCGCCGCTCGAGGCGCTCGATGCGCAACGGCAGGAGTCGCTGCGGCAGGCGCTGCGCGACCAGTCCTTCGATCTCGCCGCACTCGACGTCGATGCCAGCGATCGCCACTGAGCCGGTCGCGGCAGCGCCCTTCACCGAGGCCGAGCTCGCACGCCTGCGCCGTGACACGCCCGCCTGGGGCGCCGGCGCGCCCCCCGCGCACTTCGCGCACGGCTCGGCGAGCCTGCCGCCCGAACCCGTGCATGCGCAATGGCAGGCCTGGCTCGAGGCCGAGCGCACGCTGGGCACGCACCGCGCCGCAGAACGGCATGCGGGCGCGCTGCACGCGGTGCGCGACAGCGTGGCGCGGCTGGTCAATGCGCAGCCGCACCAGGTCGCGCTGCTCGGTTCCGCGAGCCAGGCCTGGGCCACCGCGATGAGCGCGGCCCACGCACCCCATGTGATCACGACCCACGACGAATACGGCGCGAACGCGCTCTACCTGCTGAATGCGGCGCGCCAGCAGCGGCTCGGCTTCTCGGCGATCGGCACGCGGCCCGGCGCGACACCGCTGACGCAGCGCCTGGATCACGCGCTGCGCCGCGTACCCACCGGCCGCCGCCCCGTGGTCTCGCTCGCCGCCGTGCCGACCGCCTGGGGCGTGGCCACGCCCATGGACGGCGTGGCGCGCTGCGTGCATGCGCATGGCGGCCTGCTGTTCCTCGATGCCAGCCATGCCGTGGGCCAGGGGCCGGTCGACATGCAGGCCCTGGGCTGCGACGTGCTGGTGTTCCCCACGCGCAAATGGCTGCGCGGCCCGCGCGGCGCGGGCGTGCTGTGCCTGTCGCAGCGCGCGCTCGAAGCGCTGGGCACACCCGATGCCATCGACGTGGCCGGCGCGCAGTGGCTGGAGGCCGAGCGCCTGCAGCCCTGGTCCGATGCGCGGCGTTTCGAGGGCCACGAGTTCCATCCGGGCCTGCGGCTGGCTCTGGGCGCGGCCTGCGACTACGCGCTCGCGGTCGACCCCGCGCGCATCGCGCGACAGAACGCGCGGGTGCGCCAGCGCCTCGCGCAGGCGCTGCAGGAGCGCTTCGGCTGGCAGCCGCTCGAGGCCGGCTTGCCCGATCGCAGCGCGCTGCTGACCTATCGCCTGCCCGAGGCCTTCGGCGATGGCGCGGCCTTCGTCCGCCGCCTCGCCGACGCGGGCGTCCACGCCTCCTTCGTCGGCCCGCAGCACGCGCGCTGGGCACTGGAGGTCGCGGGCCTGCCGGGCGTGCTGCGGCTCACGCCGCACTACCTCACGGACGAGGACGAGATCGCGCGCCTCGTGGAGGCCATCGAGACCACGAATCCCCGCGTCCACCGCTGACGCTTTTCCATCGACACCCAAAAAGGAGACAAGCATGAAGATCCATCCCCACCCCCTCGCCCGCCTGGCCACCGCGCTCGCGCTGTTCGCCACCGTCGCCGCGAGTCCGCCGGCCGCCGCGCAGGCCTATCCCTCGAAGCCCATCAGCGTCGTCATCCAGTACCCGGTCGGCGGTCCCTCGGATGCCCTCGCGCGCCTGCTCGCGCCGCGCCTGCAGGCCGCGCTCGGGCAGCCGCTGGTGATCGAGGCCCGGGTCGGCGCCGGCGGCAACATCGGCACCGACTTCGTGGCCAAGGCCAAACCCGACGGCTACACGCTGCTGCTGTCCTCGAGCGGGCCGCTGGCGATCAGCCCCTGGCTCTATCCGAAGCTGCCCTATCGCCCGCTCAAGGACCTGGTGCCGGTGGTGCAGCTCGCGGCGGTGCCGCTGGTGCTCGAGGTCAACGACGCGAACCCGGCGCGCAGCGCGGCGGAGTTCCTGCGGCTGCTGAAGGCCAACCCCGGCAAGTACAGCTTCGGCTCGTCCGGCAACGGCACGCCGCAGCACCTGTCGGCGGTGCTGCTCGGTTCGATGACCGGCGTGACGCTCACGCACGTGCCCTACAAGGGCCAGGCGCCGATGGCCACCGACCTGATGGGCGGGCAGATCGACTTCGCGATCGACAGCATGGTCTCGGCCATGCCCAACCTCGCGACCGGACGGCTGCGCGCACTGGCCGTCACCGGCCGCCAGCGCTCGCCGCTGCTGCCCGGGGTGCCGACGATGGAAGAGGCCGGCGTGCCCGGCTACGAGGCGCTCGCCTGGTACGGCCTGATGGCGCCGGCGGGCACGCCGCGCGCCATCGTCGAGCGGCTCAACGAGGCCGCGCGCCAGGCGCTCGACACGCCCGCCGTGCGCGAGCAGATCGCGCGGCTCGGCAGCGCGCCTGTGCACGGCACGCCCGAGCGCTTCGGCGCCTTCATCCAGGCCGAGTACGACAAGTGGGGGCCGATCGTGAAGAGCACCGGCGCCGTCGTCGATTGAGGCCGCACCGCCCATGAAGATCCTCAGCATCGCGGAACGCACCGTTCCCATCGCCTCCTCGCTGCGCAACGCGCGCATCGATTTCAGCGAGATCACCGCCAGCGTGGTGGCCGTCGTCACCGACCAGTTCCGCGACGGCCGCCGCGTCGTCGGCCATGCCTTCAACTCCTTCGGCCGCTACGGCTGCGGCGGACCGCTGCGCGAGCGCTTCATCCCGCGCCTGCTGCGTGCCACGCCCGCGGAACTCAACGACCCCGACAGCGGCATCGTCGACCCGCAACGCGCGCTCGACCTGATGCTGCGGCGCGAGAAGGCCGGCGCCCATGCCGAACGCTCGATGGCGGTCGGCACGCTGGAACTCGCGCTCTGGGACATCGTCGGCAAGATGCGCGGCCTGCCGCTGTACCGGGTGCTGGCCGAGCGCATGGGCGAGCCCGGCATCGAACCCGCGCGCTCGGTGCGCTGCTACGTGGGCGGCGGCTTCTACCGCGAGCACGACGACCTGGCCCGGCTCGGCGACGAGGTGCGCGGCCACATCGATGCCGGCTATACCGAGGTCAAGATCAAGGCCGGCGGCCTGCCGCTGGCCGCCGAGCTGCGGCGCATCGAGTCGGTGCTGGCGCTGGTGGGGTCGGGTTCGCGGCTGGCGCTCGACGCGAGCTGCGCCTTCGGGCGCGACGAGGCGCTGGCCTTCGCGCGCGCCATCGCGCCCTACGGCCTGCGCTGGCTCGAGGAGCCCTGCGACCCGGCCGACTTCGAGACCTACCGCGCGGTGAGCGAGGCCTACGCGGGCACCGTGGCCGGCGGCGAGAACCTGTTCTCGCACGAGGAGGTCGCCAACTTCCTGCGCTACGGCGGCTTCGAAGGCCGCGTCGTGCTGCAGCCCGATCCGCCGCTGGCCTACGGCCTGCTCGAGCTGCAGCGCATCGTGGCGCTGGCACGGGCGCACGGCGTCGCGCGCGAGAACATCGTGCCGCACGGCGGCAACCTGATGTCGCTGCATGCGACCGCGGGGCTGGGGCTCGGCAGCGCGGAGTCCTATCCGGGGTTGTTCGGCCCCTTCGGCGGCTTCAGCCGCGAGGTCCGCATCGAGAACGGGCGCGCCACCCTGCCCGAGTCGCCGGGCATCGGCTTCGAGGAACAGCCCGCGCTCTACCGCATCTTCCACGAACTCGCGGCCAGCCTGGGGGTGTGAACGCGCGCGCGCCGGCCGCAGAATGCGCAGACAACGCCTGCCAGGAGACGCCCGCATGCCACGCCACCGCCCCGCCCGCTTGACCCACATCGCCGGCATCGGCGTCGACCGCATGGGCGCCATCGCCGACGACGCCGAGGGCCCGCCTTTCCTACGGCTCGAGAACCTCGACGTCGACATCCCGCCCGATGCAGAAGCCGTGGCGCGCACCGTGCGCGCCGCCACCGAGGACGCCGACAACAGCTACCTGCCCTTCGTCGGCCAGGCGCGGCTGCGCGAAGTCGCGGCGCGCCATGTGTCGGAACTCTCGGGCGTGGCCTACGAGGCGCGCCATTGCGTGATCTCGGCCGGCGGGCTCTCGGGCATCCTCAATGCCCTGCTGGCCACGGTGGAGGTCGGCGACGAGGTGCTGGTGACCGACCCGACCTATGCCGGCCTGCTCAATCGCATCCGGCTCGCGGGCGGCACGCCGAAGTACGTGCCGTTTCGCTTCACGCCCGGCGGCGAATGGAAGCTCGACCGCGAGGCGCTGCGCGCCGCCATGGGCCCGCGCGTGCGCACCATGCTGCTGATGTCGCCCTCGATGCCTTCGGGCGGCTTCTTCGACGCCGACGACTGGCGCGCGATCGCCGCGCTGTGCGCGCAGCACGACCTGACGCTGATCCTCGACGCCGCGATGGAGCGGCTGCTGTTCGACGGCCGCGAGCTCATCCATCCGGCTGGGCTGCCCGGCATGGCCGAGCGCACCATCACCGTGGGCTCGTCGGCCAAGGAGTTGCGCATGATCGGCTGGCGCGTGGGCTGGACCGTGGCGCCCGAGAGCTACATGCCCGACCTGGTGGCGGTGTCGCTGGCCAACGTGGTGGTGCCGGTGGGCATCGCGCAGGACGCGGTCGCCACCGCGCTCGCGCAATCGCCGCGCACGCTGGCGCCCTACGTGGCCGAACTCGAACGGCGGCGCGACACGCTGCTCGACGAACTGCGCGGCCTGCCCGTGGGCGTGCCGGCCGGCGGCTGGTCGATGCTTCTGCGCGCCAGCGATTTCGGCATCGACGGCCAGACTCTCTCCGAGCGGCTGCTGAAGGCGCGCGTCTGCGCCACCGCCATGCAGGGCTGGGGCGAGACCCATGGCGCGCAGTACCTGCGCTTCGTGTTCTCGAACGAGCCGGTGGAGCGGCTGCGCGGCCTAGGCGACAAGGTGCGCGCAGCGCTCGGGGCCTAAGGCCACTCCGCGGGGTGGCTCCCCGGCGGCATCGAGGGCCGCGGCCAGGCGGCAGGCGTGCGCGCGAGCAGCGCGCTGTGGCGCAGGCCCGCGAGCTCGCCGAAGCCCGAGGGCTCGGTTTCCACATAGGGCGCGATATCGGGCCTGGCCGTGGCGAGCCCGCCGGGCACGCGGCCGAGTCCGCGCAGCCAGTGGCCGGTCTGCGCGAGCGACACGCGCACCAGCCAACTGCCGCCCTCGCGCTGCTGGCGATGCAGCGCGGCGGCCGCGCCGAAGGCGATCAGGTAGCCCGTGGCCTCGTCGAGGATCTGCATCGGCAGCGGCTTCGGCTTGCCGTCGCCGGCCGCCTCGCCCTCGGCCTGGTTGAAGCCCATGGCGGTCTGCACCAGCGAATCGAAGCCGCGGCGGCCGGCCCACGGGCCCTGCGTGCCATAGGCCGTGAGCGAGACGCAGACGATGCCGGGCCGCAGCGCCGCGAGCTGCGCCGGCCCGAAACCCAACTCCTCGAGGCCGCCGGGCCGGTAGCCCTGCACGAACACATGCGCATCCCCGGCCAGCCGGCGCAGTGCCGCCTGTCCTTCGTCGGTGCGCAGGTCGACATGCGTCGACAGCTTGCCGCGGCTGGTGTCGGCGATGGCCTCGATGTTGGGCAGCCGCGGCGAATTGACCAGCAGCACGTCGGCCCCGTAGGCCGCGAGCGCGCGCCCGCCGACCGGGCCGGCCAGGATGCGCGTGAGGTCGAGCACGCGCAGGCCCGCGAGCGGCCGCTGGTCCTCGCGCAGCGGCGGCAATGCAAGCGGTGCCGCGTCGCCGATGCGCTCGATGGTGAACAGCGGCTGCGCGGCGATCGCGCGGCCCTGCGGCGTGGCATCCCATTCGTCGAAGCGGCGCAGCGCGGTGGCCACCAGTCCGCGCGCGGCGGCGGCTTGCTCGAAGTCGAGCGCACGCCAGCCGGCCAGCGCGGCCTCGGCATCGGCGCGCACGGCCGTCGCGGGATCGAGCCCCAGCAGGCGCAGCGCGCCTTCGCGGTGGTGCGCGAAGTTGGCGTGGATGCGCACCCAGCCGTCCGCCGTGCGGTAGAGGCCCGAGAACGCGTCCCAGAGTTCGGGCACGCGGCCGTCGAGGCTGAACCAGCCGGTGCATTCGAGCGCGGCATGGCGCATGTCGACCGCGACCGCCTGCCGCGGCACGCCGCGCGCATGGCCTAGTTCGCAGGCCGCCAGCGCGGCCGCGGCGATGCTGCCCTGCGCCGCCGCGCCGACCGCGAAGGACGACGGCAGCACCGGGTCGGCGCCCGTGAGCCGCGCCAGCGGCAGTGCGTCGGCCGGCAGGCCGGCCTGGCGCCAGAGGTCGTGGAGGATGTCGCTCGCGCTCATCTTTCGTTCTCTCCAATGAAAAAAGGCAGGGCCCGCTCGCGCGGCCCTGCCCTTCGTTTGTCGTACCTGCCTTCGCCTTACTGGATCAGCTTGGCGCCGGTCTTGGCCTGCAGCGCATCGAAGCTCACGCCGGGCGCGAGCTCGATCACCTTGAGACCCTCGGGCACCACGTCCATCACGGCGAGGTCGGTGATGATGCGGTCGACCACGCCCACGCCGGTCAGCGGCAGGGTGCACTTCTCGAGGATCTTGAAGTCCTCGGTGCCGTCCTTCTTCTTCGCCACGTGTTCCATCAGCACGATCACGCGCTTCACGCCGGCCACCAGGTCCATCGCGCCGCCCATGCCCTTGACCATCTTGCCCGGGATCATCCAGTTGGCGAGGTCGCCCTGGGTGCTCACCTGCATCGCGCCGAGGATCGAGAGGTTGATCTTGCCGCCGCGGATCATCGCGAAGCTGTCGTGGCTGCCGAAGATCGCCGAGCCCGGCAGCGTGGTGACGGTCTGCTTGCCGGCGTTGATCAGGTCGGCGTCGACCTGGTCCTCGGTCGGGAACGGGCCGATGCCCAGCATGCCGTTCTCGCTCTGCAGCCAGACTTCCTTGGTGCCCGTGTGGTTGGCCACCAGCGTCGGGATGCCGATGCCGAGGTTGACGTAGAAGCCGTCTTCCAGCTCTTGCGCGGCGCGCGCCGCCATCTGGTCTTGGGTCCAGGGCATCTCAGGCTCCTTCTTTCTTGTTGACGACCTTGGCCGGCACTTCGCTGCCGGCGGCGGCCTGGGCGATCGCCGTCTGGGCCTCGACCTTGGCGGCCGCGGCATCGACGCCGGCGCTCACGGTGCGCTTCTCGATGCGCTTCTCGGGCGTGGCGTTGAGCACCAGGCGGTGCACGTAGATGCCCGGCAGGTGGATGTCGTCGGGGGCCAGCTCGCCCACCTCGACGATCTTCTCGACCTCGACGATGCAGATCTTGCCGGCCATCGCGGCCGCGGGATTGAAGTTGCGCGCCGTCAGGCGGAAGCGCAGGTTGCCCGACTTGTCGGCCACGTCGGCCTTGACCAGCGCCACGTCGGGCACCAGCGAATGCTCCATCACGTAGGTCTCGCCGTCGAACTCGCGCAGTTCCTTGCCCTCGGCGACCTGCGTGCCCACGCCGGTCTTGGTGAAGAAGGCCGGGATGCCGGCGCCGCCGGCGCGCAGCTTCTCGGCCAGCGTGCCCTGGGGCGTGAATTCCAGCGCGAGCTCGCCCGCCAGGTACTGGCGTTCGAATTCCTTGTTCTCGCCCACGTAGGAGGCGATCATCTTCTTGATCTGGCGCGTCTCGAGCAGCTTGCCGAGGCCGAAGCCGTCGACGCCCGCGTTGTTCGAGATCACGGTGAGGTTCTGCGCGCCGGAATCCTTGAGCGCCTCGATGAGCGCCTCGGGAATGCCGCACAGGCCGAAGCCGCCGACCGCGAGCATCTGCCCGTCGGCCACGACCCCCTTGAGCGCCGCCTCGGCGGAGGGATAGATCTTGTTCACTCGTGCTCCTTGAATGGCTGTGTCGAGAGTGGGTGGGAAAGCCCTGAACGATACTACGTACCCGCATACGTAGTATTTCGTAATGGTGACCCCCGATGCAGGAGACGACCGATCGCAAGGCTGAGGCGGCAACGCCCGACATCGACTACCGGCTTGCCTTCGAGCATGCCCCGGTCGGGATGGTGGTGTCGCGCCACCGCGCCATCGTGGCCTGCAACCAGCGCGTGTGCGAGATCTTCGGCGCAACGCCCTCCGCGCTGGTGGGGCATTCGTTCAGCATCCTCTACCCCAGCCTCGCCGAGTTCGAGCGCATCGGCAAGCGCATGGAGCCGATCATGAATGCCAGCGGGCACTATGCCGACAACCGCATGATGCGCCGCCTCGGCAGCCTGCACGGCGCGATCGCGGGCGAGACCTTCTGGTGCCACGTCACCGGCCATGCGATGAACCGCGCCATCCCGCACGAGTCGGGCATCTGGACCTTCGAGGACCTGGGCTCGCGCCGCGCGACCAAGGCCCAGCTCACGCCGCGCGAGCGCGAGGTGGCGGCCCAGGTGATGCGCGGCCTGACCTCGAAGGAGATCGGCAAGGCGCTGGGCATCAGCCACCGCACGGTGGAACTGCACCGCGCGCGGCTCATGCGCAAGTACGCGGCGGCCACCACGGCGGAGCTGGTGCAGAAGCTGATCGCTGGCTGACCCCTGCCTGACCGCGATCTCACGGGACCACGCCCCGATCGTTTCGCGCGCGCCGGGTTCCTTTGGATCGTTGCCGAAACGGAAACGCCGTGTCGATGAAAGGCACGAACCATGGCGCTTTCGCAGGACTATCGTTGCAGTCATGCGGACACGGTGTCCGCGTCACTGTTCAAGGAGTCGTCTCATGACCACAGCTCTTCATTCCGAAAAGGCCCTTCTGCAATCGCGCCTGGCCGCGCATGCCCATGTGCTCGCCGTGCACAAGGCACCGGTCGCGCTGACGCTGGCCGCCGTCATCCTGTCGGTGCTCGGCGTGCGCGCCTGACCCTGGCACCGCGCCAGGGCTGAACGAGAGGCGCCGCGCCGCACGCATCGCAGGATGCGCCCACGGCGTCCCTCATTCAGCGCTCATTCTTCGCTATGCTCTGCCCCCTTTGGCAGGCACGCGCATGGCGATCCCCGACGAGATCCTTCCCTTCTGGCAACGCTTCGAGGCCGCCCTCGGCAGCGAGGCCGCTTCGCGCTTCTGCGAAGCCTTCCACTTCGACGACAACGAGGCCGGCGCCACCGAGCTCGCGCAGCTCGTGCTCGAAGGCCGCAAGCGCGGCACGGCCAGCCTCGAATGGTCCTTCGCCGCCACGGGCCGCCCGCGGCCGCGCCCCGGCGACCTCAGCGTGGTGACCGACTGGCACGGCCGGCCGCTGTGCGTGATCGAGACGCGCGCGGTGGTGGTCATGCCCTTCGAGGAGGTCGGCGCGGACTTCGCGGCGGTCGAGGCCGAGGGCGACGGTTCGCTGCGCTACTGGCGCGAGGGCCACTGGCAGTACTTCAGCGGCGAGTGCGAGCGCATCGGCCGCACGCCCGACCTGCGCATGCCGGTGCTGTGCGAGACCTTCGAGATGGTCTGGCGCGATTGAGCGCCGGCGGCCCTACTTCTTCTTCGGCGCGATCGAGGCCTTCGCCTTGCCATCCGCCGACACGGCCGCCCCGGCCGCTTCAGGCGCCTTGACCCAGCCACGCAGCATCAGCCCCATCAGCAGGCCGGCCAGGAAGATCGCCCAGTAGACCCAGGCCGGCAGGTTCTCGGCGCCGCTGTGCAGGTTCATGCCGAAGACCGCGCCGATCGCCATCAGCGGAAAGGTCAGCGCGGCGATGGTGTTGAGCTTGTGCTGCGCGCGCGTGGCCTCCAGGGCCGCGCGCGCCTGCGCCTCGGCCGCATGGGCGAGGCGGAAGTCGAGCGACATGCGGGTGTCGGCCAGCAGCAGCTCGAGCCCGCGCGCGATCTCGACCGCGCGGTCGCGCAGGTCGACCAGCAGCGGATCGTCCTTCACCGCCTCGCGCGCCGCCTGCAAGGTGGCCTGCAGGTTGGCGGCCGCGCGCGACAGCGGGATCAGCGGCCCGAGGATCTGGAACAGGGCCTCGGCATCCGCGGCCGCCTCGTGGCGCTGCTCGAAGGTGACCAGCGCGGCGCGGTAGCTCTCGAGCAGCTTCGCGAAGGCGCGCTCGCCCGGCGTGCTGCCCTTGTGGAACCAGCCGCCATCGGGCTTGCGCAGGAACACCGAATGACGGCGCTCGCTGCCGCTGCCCGCGGGCGGCTCGTGCAGGATCACCAGCAGGTGGCCGTCCTCGTGCACGATGCGCTGCGCGCCGTAGCTGTCGCGGCCCAGCCGCTGCAGCATGGCGGGCGGCAGCTCCCAGTCGTAGTCGATGCGTCGGCTCATCGGTCTTCCTGCAGTTCGCGCCACAGCGTGTCGAATTCGTCGGCGAAGCGCCGCAGCAAGGTGGCGTCGTTGCTCAGCACCAGGTTCTCCTCGTTGAACTCGCTGGCGCTGCGGGTCCAGTTGTAGCTGCCGTTGAGCAGCCAGGCGCCGTCGAAGATCGCGAACTTGTGGTGCATGTGGGCATCGGTGCGGTCGACCGCCACCGGGATGCCCGCGTTGCGCAGCCGGCCCACGTCGCTGCCGAGGTCGTATTCCTTGTCGTTGTCGGTCACCAGCCGCACGCGCAGGCCGCGCCGATGGGCCGCGAGCACCTCGTCGCTGATGCGGTCGTCCGACAGCGTGAAGACGCAGAGGTCGGCGCTGCGGCGCGCGCCGCGCAGCTGCTGGACGATGGCCTGCAGGCAGGCCGTGCCCGGGCTGAAGAACACCTGCGAGCGCGGCGCGGCGCCGTCGGCGGTGCCGGGCGAACGGCCGACGTCGATGGCGCGCACCACGCCCTCGAGCCACTTGAGCAGCCCGAGCTGCTGCGGATCGGCGGTGCGCGCGCGCACCAGGTCGAAGGCCCGGTTGCGCAGCTGACGCAGGCCGTCCTCGGGCGGCGAGGCCTCGCGCAGCGTGTGCACCAGCACGCGCCGCTCGTCGTCGCTCAGGCGGTGGTCCGCCATGGCGGCATCGAGCTGCGCGAGCAGCACCGGCAGCGCGTCGTGCCGCTCGGCAGGTGGCGTGCTCATTGGTCCTTCTCCGGCTTGGCCGGAGGCCGCTTCGCCGCGGCCTTCGCGCTCTGCATCTCGGCCGCGAGGCGCTCCATGTCGTGGCGGATGGTGCGGTCGAGCTCGAGCCGGCGCTCGGTGGCCGTGACCAGCGGCAGGATCAGCTCGCGGTAGGTCACGGCGATCTGCAGCATGGCCTCGGCCAGGCGCTGGCTCTCGCTCGGCGTCTCCGGCTGCGGCTCGGCCGGCGCCTCGGGCGGCGGCGGCTTGAGCGCATCGACCGCGCGCGCCACGTCGAGCAGGCCGCTGGTGATGCGCTGGCTGGCGTCGGCATCGTCGCCGCCGAGCTTGCGGCGGCGCACGAACTCCTCGCAGATCGCGCTCCAGCGCGCGGCCTCCTCGGCCGTGGGGCTGCCGAGCAGCTGCGCGAGCCGCAGCAGGTTCTCCTCGGCGCCGGTGGTCAGCGTCTGGGCCTCGCCGCGGTAGTGGTCGCGCAGCAGCGCATCGAGCTCGTCGTCGCGCATCAGCGCCGTGACCTTGCCCGCGAGCTTGGTCATGTTGCGGTAGCTGCCCTGCAGCTTGAACGGCGGCGCGGCGCGGTAGTGCTCCTGCTGCGCGGCCGACTCGATGTACGCGAGGTTGACCTTGAGCAGCAGGTCGCGCACGCGGAACAGGCGCTGCAGCAGGCCCTTGATCTCCTCGAGCTCGACCGCGCTGTAGGGATGCGACAGCGCGCTGCTCGGCACCTCCTGGCCCTGCGCCATCTGCACCAGCAGCTGCACGTCCTTCGGATCGCGCGAGGCCAGCGGCATCAGGGTGGCGTTGGCCGTGAGGCTGTTCTCGATGTAGGACAGCGCGAACGCGGCCTCGCGCCCCGAGAGCACGTCGCCGAGGTTGTAGATGTCGGCCCGGTTGGCGAGCATGTCGGGGATCTTGAACACGTCGCCCGACTCGGTGTAGGGGTTGCCCGCCATCACGATCGCGAAGCGCTTGCCGCGCATGTCGTAGCTGCGCGGCTCGCCGTTCCACACGCCCTCGATGCGGCGCGTGCCGTCGGCCAGCGCGATGAACTTCTGCAGGAACTCGGGGCTGGTGTGCTGGATGTCGTCGAGGTACAGCATCACGTTGCTGCCCATCGCCAGGCCCAGGTTGAGCTTCTCGAGCTCCTGGCGCGCCGCGCTGTTGGGCGCGCTGGCCGGATCGACGGCCGTGACGCCATGGCCCAGCGCCGGGCAGTTGATGCGCACGAAGATCAGCCCGAGCCGGTCGGCCACGTACTCCATCAGCGTGGTCTTGCCGTAGCCCGGCGGCGAGATCAGCAGCAGCAGGCCCATGCGATCGGTGCGATTGCCTTCGCCCGCCGCGCCGATCTGCTTGGCGAGGTTGTCGCCCACGATCGGCAGGTAGAGCTCGTCGATCAGGCGGTTGCGAACGAAGGTCGACAGCGGCTTGGCCTGGAACTGGCCGAGCTTGAGCCGCGTCTTCTCGTGCGCGAGCAGTTCGTGGCGCAGCGCGTGCAGCGCCTGGAAGTCGGGCACCGCGTGCGCGGCATGGAACTGGAAGCGGCGCCAGAAGTCGTTGAGGTTGAGCGTGACGCGGCCCTCGGCCACGCGCGGATGCTCGCCGCGCAGGCCCTCGACCGTGCGGTCGAGCGCCGCGTTGACACGCACCCGCTGCACCGGGATGGCGAGCACGCTGGCCGCGTCGTCGACCCAGGCCAGCGACTGCGGCGACTGGTGCAGCGCATAGGCGCGCACCCAGTCGCGCGCCAGGCGCCAGCGCTCGGGCGGCGGCGCGCTGTCGAGGTCGTGCTGCCAGGCCTCGCGCCGGCCGCCGCGCTCGAGCTCGCGCAGCAGCGCGGTGGCGAGGTCTTCGCCCGCGCCCGACACCACCCAGTGCTCGCCGCCCTGCGCGCTCGCGAGCTCGCGCACCAGGTAGGCGCCGGCGCGGCCGCAGAGCGTGGTGACCTCGTCCTGGTGCGCCTCGAGCGCCGCGTCGTCGGCGGCAGGCTCGGGCAGCGGCAGCAGGTCGGGCAGGAATTCCTGCGCGAAGTGGCGCAGCACGCGCGCCATGTCGGCCTCGAGCTGCGCCAGTGCATCGCGCCGGCCGAACAGTTCCTGCATCTGCAGCGCGGCGCGCGCGCGCCGCTGCATCGATTCGCGCATCGCCACCAGGTGGCCGTGCTGCCAGTAGAGCAAGGCCAGCGCGCGCTCGGTCGGGCCCCAGGCCAGCAGGCCGGCCTCGTCCTGCATCGGCACCAGCGCGGCCAGGAGGCGCAGCGCGTCCTCGTCGTGCACGCCCTTCTGGTAGCCCTCCTGGTAGCGCGGCGCGGCGAAGCGGCGCACCAGTTCCAGCAGCTCGGGATGCAGCGGGTTCTCGGCCAGCAGCGCCAGCAGCTCGGCCCAGTTGCGCTCGGCCCGGCCCTGGAGCAGCGCCTCGAGCAGGCAGCCGGCCAGGTACTCGGCGCGCGACAGCGCGGGCGTCTCGGACACCAGCGCCTGGTTCCAGTAGCGCCGCAGCGGCAGCAGGCGCTCGTCGTTGACCGGGCTCAGGTAGTCGGTGCCCGTGACCTGGTAGGCCAGGCCCTCGCCATGCGCCACCAGCGTGAGATCGATCGGCTGCCGGTGCACGGTGAAGGCATGGCGGCCCAGCCGCAGCGTGTCGCCGCCCTCGCTCACCAGCTCGCGCTTGTCGCGCACCGCGCGCAGCGCCTGGTCGCGCGCGGTCTTCAGCCGCGTGTCGAGCTCGTCGGCCGGCACCGCCGAACCGAGCGCGCGCAGGTCGGCGATCAGCGCATGCAGCTTGGCGATCATCGGATCGGCCGCGAAGTAGCTGTGGACCTGGCCCAACTCGCCGAACTGCGCCACGCGGCGCGCGATGCCGTCGAGGATGCGGCCGGCCGCGTCGATCACGCCCTTGGCGCGCCGCTGGCGTCCCTCGACCAATGTCTGGCGCCGGGCCGACAGCGCCTCGTAGACCGATTCGCGCTTCTCGGCGATGTCGGCCAGGAAATCCTCCTGCTCGGCGAAGCGGCCCTCGATCTCCTCGAGCTGGGCCAAGAGGCGCGTGAGCGCGTCGTCGCACTTCTCGGGCGTGTCGGCGAACTCGAGCGCGTTCTCCACCGCCTGGCCGAACAGCTTGAACTGGGCGCCGAACTCGGCGCGCGCCTCGTTCGCGCCCAGCGACTTGCGGCGCGCGCGCGCATCGGCGCGCATGCGGTTGATGTCGGCGTAGATCAGCGAGATGCGGTCGAGGATCGAGGTGCGCACCACCGCGTCGCCGCCCGGCAGGCTGCCGAGCTGCTCGGTCAGCAGGTCGAGGCCCGCGGCCTGCTCGTCGAGGGTGGCGAGCAGCTTGCCGAGTGCGGGCGAAGTGCCGAGCTGCGGCAGCTCGAGCGCGAGCTTGTCGAGTGCCTGGCGCTGGCCGTCGAAGGCGGTGTCGGCCGCCAGGAACTGCATCGCGCGCTCGCCGATGCGCTGCTGCTCGGTCTCGAGCGCGGCGTCCATCGCGGCGATGCGCGGCAGGTCGGCGTAGCGCAGCTCCTTGAGCATCTGCAGCTGGCCGCGACGCTCGCGCAACCGCGCCAGCGCCTTGACGAAGTCGTCGGGCGCGCGCCACAGCGTGCTGGCAATGTCGACCAGCAGCGCATGCTGCTCGGCCTCGGCCTGCGCCAGCGCGCGCGCCGTTTCGCGCCGGATGGTGTCGACCTTCTCGAACTCGGCCAGCGTGCCGCGCGCCACCTCGGCGATGCTGCGCAGCTCGCCCGAGAGGTTGTCGGTCTCGGGCGAGTCGAGCCAGAAGTAGGCATCGCTCACGCGCGTGCACTGGCGAATCAGGTCCTCGTAGGCGGCGCGCGTGGGCGCCTGTTCGCGCACTGCGCGCGCGATGCCCATGAGGTCCGACACGCCGCGCACCAGCTCGGCATTGCCGATCTTGCCGAAGAAGCCGGTGGCCGGCGGCTGGGCACCGGCATGCTCCTCGCTCGCGAACGGCGTCTGCCACAGCTGCATCGGGTGCACGCGGGTCGGCTCGTTCTCGTCGCCGTTGAACACCAGGATGCGCCCGTCGGCGAAACGCGCATAGCCGTTGGCGACGATCGGCGTGGCCAACGTCTTGTCGATCAGGTTGTAGTTGAACAGCGCGTAGCGCCCGGGCTTGGGGTCGTAGAAGACATAGGCCACGTCCTCGCCGTTGGGCGAGCGCAGCATGCGCTTGAAGCGCAGGCTGCCGACCATGTCGGCCGGCAGGTCGAAGCGCTTGTGCTCGCCCGACTGCAGGTAGTAGCCGCCCGGGAAGATGATGCCGTGGTCCTCGGGCAGTTGCACGCACGAGCCGCCGATGGCGTCGATGCGCTCGACCTGCTGCGTGCGGATGTTGAACACCAGGTAGCGCGTGACCTGCTCGCGGTAGGGCTTCACGCGCAGCAGGATCAGCATGCCGAGCTTGGCCCAGGCGATCTCGGCATCGGTCAGCGACTGGCTGCGGTCCTCCACCGGTTCGTTGTAGATGCCCAGCCCGGTCTCGGTGTTGTTCTCGACCTTGATCGTGAGGTCGCCGCCCAGCGTCTCGACGAACACGGTGTCGAGCACGTTCACGTGCGGATGCTTGCCGCCCACGTGGTCCTCGCGCGTGGCGACGGTCCATTCGAAGTCGTGGCTGGCCGGCAGCGCGATGTCGCGCTCGCCGCGGTTGTCGATGTAGTGGATGGAGCCGTCGCGCTCGATGGCCCAGCGGAACACGCGCACGTCGTGCAGCTGCTGGCCGATCTGGAACGCGGCCAGCAGCTTGTCCTGCGTCACGCGCAGCTGCAGCAGCGTGGCCTGCTTGTAGTAGGCGTAGAGCTCGCGGAAGTCGGAGGCGAAGCGCGCGTCCTCGAGGAAGGTGCCGGCGATCGGCACCGGCTGCAGCTCGTCGGCATCGGGCGCGCCGAGCTGCGCCATGCGGTAGAGGCCGAACACGTCGCCCACCGCGGTTTCCTTGCGCAGGCCGATGAAGACGTTGTACCCGAACAGCAGCAGGTCGCCGATGCGCACGATGTCGCGCGCCACGGCGTTGTTCTCGGTGCGCGCGCGGGTGCGCAGCACCAGCGACTGCTCGGAGCGGCCGAACTCGGCCAGCCGCTTCTCGTTGAGCGCGCGCGCCTTCTTCAGCAGGCCCTCGCCCTGGGTCTCGAGGCGCTTCTTCAGCAGGTCGTAACTGCCGCTGCCCGAGACCAGGGCCTCGGTCGCATCGGCCGCGGCACCGGGCGGATGGCCCGGTTCGTTGGTGTCCATGGGTGGGTGCCGTGCGGGTCAGCCCGCGCTCAGTTGCGGAAGGTGGAGATCAGGTTGTGCAGCGCCGATTTCTGGGTCTCGCTGCCCTCGGTGGCGATCTTGTTCACGAGCGCCGCCACGCTCAGGTTCTGGATCTCGCCCGAGGACGAGCCGAGCGCGCCCACGATGTCGCGCAGGTCCTGCACCACGTCGCGGTTGCCCGAGAGCTGGTCCTTGAACGCGACCTGGATCGCATTGCTCTTGGAGATCACGCCGTCGATGCCCTTGCCCACCGAGAGCGAGCGCACGAAGCTGTCGAAGTAGTCGCCCTGCCCGCCCACGATGTCGATCTTGGCGTTCGACAGCGCGGTGCCCAGCACCTCGGCCTGCTCCTTGGCGATGGCCGTCTGGGCCTCGATGCCCTTGAGGGTCTCGATGTGCGACTTCTCGAGGCGCATGCGGAATTCCTCGTGGTCGCGGGTCTCGGGGCTCATGGACTTCATGGCCTCGAACTTCTCGTGCAGGCCCTTGGCCTCGGCACCGAAGCGCGCCTCGATCACCTGCGCATCGGCCTGGCCCGACTTGAGCGTGGCCTCGGCATCGGCCGTGCGCACGTTGACCTCGGCCAGGCCGAGCTTTTCCTTGCCCGAGGCCTCGGCCTCGAACTTGGCGCGCATGCCCGCGGCCTCGGCCTGCGAGCGCGCCTCGATCACCTGCGCATCGGCCTGGCCGGCCTTGAGGATCGCGTCGGCATCGGCGGCGCGCACGTGCACGTCGGCCAGGCCGATCTTCTCCTTGCCCGTGGCCTCGGCCTCGAAGCTGGCGAGCTTGGCCTGGGCGGTGGCGATCTGCACCTTGGCGGCGGCCAGGCCCGGCGCGGCGGAGATGGCCTCCACGCCCTCGGCCTCGCGCTTCTTCGACTCGGCGTCACGCTCGGCCACCTTGAGCTTGGCATCGGCCAGCGTGAGTTCCTCGGCCGCCTTGTGGCGCGCGCGCTTCTCCTGCGTCTCGGCCGCCTTCACGTCGAGCACCATCTTCTCGTCGGCCTGGCCCTCGGCCATGATCACCACCGACTTCTTGGTGCGCTCGGCCTCGGCCACCACGCGCAGCTCCTTGATCGCCTCTTCCTGCTCGGCCACGGTGCGCTCGACCACGATGCGCTCGCGGATCACGTCGGCGATGGCCTTCTTCTGCACTTCGACGGCCTTGTCCTTCTCGATGCGCTGCAGCGTCACTTCCTTCTCGCGGTCGACGATCTCGAGGTCGCGGGCACGCGTGACCTTTTCCTCCTCGATCGCCACCGCGCGCTTGCGGTTGTTCTCGGCCACTTCCTTCTCGCGCTGCACGTTCTCCTGCTGCACGGCCACGGTCTGCTCCGAGAGCAGGCGCGCGCTCTCGGACTTGGTGCGCTCCTCGGCCTGGATCTTCAGCGTCTCGGCCTCCTCGCGGGCGCGCACGCTGGCGATCTCGCGGTGCTGGCGCGAGGTGGCGTCGGCCTGCTGGCGCTCGAGCTCGAGCAGCGCTTCCTGCGTCTCGACGTTCTTCTTCTTGATCTGCATTTCCTCGTTGCGGCGCAGTTCGTTGGTGCGCACGTGCTCGACCGCCGTCAGCTCGGTGATCTTCTTGATGCCCTGCGCATCGAGGATGTTGTTGGCATCGAGCTCAGACAGCGGCGTCTGCTCGAGGAAGTCGATCGCCGCGTCTTCGAGCACGTAGCCCGAGAGGTCGTTGCCGATCTGGCTCACGATCTGGTCGCGGAAGTTGTCGCGCGCCTGGTAGAGGTCGACGAAGTCCATCGACTTGCCCACGGTCTTGAGCGCCTCGGAGAACTTGGCCGAGAACAGCTCCTCGAGCGTCTCGTGGTTCGAGGCGCGCGCGCAGCCGATGCCCTGCGCCACCTTGAGCACGTCGTCGGCCGTCTTGTTGACGCGCACGAAGAACTTCACCTTGATGTCGGCGCGGATGTTGTCGCGGCAGATCAGGCCCTCGTTGGCCGAACGGTCGATCTCGATCGTCTTGACCGAGATGTCCATCAGCTCGGCCTTGTGGATGATCGGGTAGACCATGCGGCCGGTGAAGGTGACCTCGGGTTCCGCGCGCAGCGTGTTCACGATCAGCGCGTGGCCCTGTTCGATCTTGCGATAGAACTTGGCGAACATCGCGAACAGGCCGAGGATGACAATGGCCAGCACGGCGACGGCAATGAGGATGGGCTCCATCTTTTTTCTCCAGTACTTGAAGCGGAAAACAGGGGATCGGGCGGGGGCCGCGCTCAGGACGCGAGGTCGTCGTGCGCGGCGATGAGGTAGCGCGCGGCCACCTCGTCGTATTCGAGGATCAGCGCGATCGAGCCGCGCTTCAGGGTGTTGGGCACGGGTGCCCAGACGCGGATGTTGAGGCTCGCGCCGCGGCGCGCCACCTCGGCGCGGCCGTCCTTCTCATTGACCACGCCGGTGACGACCTTGCAGGTCTGGCCGACCAGCGCCGCGTTGCTCACGGCCGTGTGGCTCACGAACAGGCCGCGCAGCGGCCGGATCGCCACCGCCGTGACCGGGATCGCCACCACGGCGCTCGCCACCAGCAGCGCGGTGCCCGCGACCAGCTTGAGCAGCGTGGTCGGGACCAGCGGCAGCAGCCACTCGCCGCCGAGGCACGACACCACCCAGGCCACCAGCACCAGCAGGCTCACCGCGACCGAGAACGGCACGCCGTTGAGGCCCATGGCCACCACGTAGCTCGCGAGGTCGCCGACGTCCTCGGCATCGCCGTCGGCGTGCGCGAGGTCGACGTCGATGCCGTGGTGCTCGATGTCGACCAGGCCCAGCATCGCCAGCACCCAGTAGATCAGCACGACGCCCAGCAGCACCGTGTAGATCGCGGTCGGGTAGCCCGTGACCGCTTCCATGAAATTGCCCATCGATCCTCCCCCGGGCCAGCCGGTGGTCTCTGCGTTGTTGTTATCGCCGCGCCGGCTTGCCGGTGCGGGCGCTCTGCTTCACGCCGTCGGGAGCGCTCTTGGCGGCGCTCTTCGCAGTGCTCTTCATCGCGTTCTTCGTCGTGCTGTTCGCCGCGGCCTTCCCACCGCCCGCGAATGCGATCAGGTCGCGCGTCGCCCGTTCCTTGATGGCGAGCCGGTCGTCGGCCGCCAGTCCGTAGCGCGCCGCCAGGAACTCGTAGTCTGCCGCACCGAGCGACACCGTGAGCCGCGGGCGCTTGGGGCCCGCGGTGGTCGTGAGGCCCAGCACCTGCCGGATCTGGTCGGAGGTCGACACGTGCCGGTCGAACGCCGCCTTGCGCACCGCCTCGAGCACCGCCTCCTCGACGTCGAAGGCCACCTGCACCGCGCGAATGGCGTCGTCCGAGCCCTGCCAGCGTGCCGGCTTGGCCCGCACGGTCATTGCGCGCCGGACTCCGGCGTGCCGCCGCCGGCCGCGCCCGCCTGGCGCGCGCGGATGCGGTCCATGACCTTGCCGGTGCGGTTGGCATCGCTGCCGATGCCGGCCGCCGCGAGCTTCTTCTCGAGCGCGGCGTGGCCCAGTTCGTTCTCGAGCGACTCGCTGGCCGCCATGCGGTCGGACAGGTCCTCGTGGCGCTTGCGGATGCGTTCGAGCGACTCGCGCGCATTGGCCAGCCGCGAGCCGCCGCTGCCGATGTTCTCGGAGATCGACTGCGTGGCGCGGTAGACGCTCTCGGTGGTCTTGGCGATGCCGATCTCGCGCTCGTGCTCGCGGATGCGCGCCTCGGCCGAGCGGATCAGCTCCTTGAGCTTGCCGACCTGCAGCGCATACGAGGCATGGGCCTTGGCCTGCTCCTCGAGCTCCTGCTCGATGGTGCCGATGCGCGCGGCCACGTCGAGCGCCAGCCCCTCCTGCGTCTTGTTGAGCGCCTCGAGCGCGAGGCCCTCGTAGCGCGCCACCTCGTTCTTGAGGCGCTCGATCTCGCGGGCCGACTGCATCTCCTTGGCCATGACGCCCGTGAGGTCGCCCTTGGCCTTCTCGATGCTGTGCTTGGCGTCGATGATTTCCTGTTCGTAGATGCGGGTCGCGTTGCTGTCGACCACGCTCTCGCCGATCTCGCGTGCGCTGCCGCGCAGCAGGGTGACCAGTTTCTTGATGACCGTCATGATGACCTCGCTTAGTTCAGGAATTCGGACAACGCATCGAGTGCATCGAGCGCGTTGTCGCTGAGCACCGCGACTTCGCGCGCGATGTCCTCGACGCGCGCATCGCGCCCGAGCGCACCGGTGAGCACGTAGCGGCCGTCGACGCGTCCGAAGGACGACAACGGCACGGAGGGATTGAGGTCGAGCAGCGACTCCAGCAGCTCGGTGCGCCGCTCGGCTTTGACGTCGGCCTCGGTCCACAGGTAGCAGATGCAGATGATCTGCATGTCGGAACTCGTCACGAAGATCGGGAGCTCGTCGCGGCCCTCGATGCTCACCTGGATCACGGGCGTCTGGCCCGGGATCGGCTGCAGCTGCACCGTCACGCCGCCCATCGCGGCCCCCGCCAGAACGTCCAGACCCTCGAGTTGATTCAGCAGCGTTTGCATACCCCTCCTGGTGATTGAGTGACGTGAAGGCGCTCTTGCCTCGGTGGGTTCACTATAGGGCTGCCGACATAACATGTCAAAAAATCTTTTGGCCTACGACCATGACTTTGGGCACTGGCGCGCTCCCTAGAATTCGACGATGGACACCTTCCTCCTCGTCGCGACCCTCGCCTCGCTGCTCGCGCTCAACGCGTGGATCACGCGGCGCATATGGGCCATCGACGAGACCGCGCTGCGCCGGAATCTGCTGATCGCGATGGCCTGGCTCGTTCCCTTCATGGGTGCGTTGATCGCGTGGACCCACTTGCCCAGATCGCCGCGAGGCGCCGGAAAGGACGCGGACGATGCCGCGCCGCCCCACGGCTTCGTCGCCGAAGCGGCACCGGCCGAGCTTGCCGTCGGCGCTGCGCCGGCGTTCTCCCTGCCCGCGAACATGGACACGGCGCAGGGTCTGCCGCTGCTGGATTGGCAAGCGCTCGAAGCCTGGGCCTCCTCGCAGGACGATCCCGACCTTCGACGCGAGGCGCTCGCTCGGGGACGGCGCGCATGGCTGCTGCATCTGCGGGATGCCCTGGGCCCTCACTTCCATCTGTACGAATCGGAACAGGCCTGGGTGCTGTCCTCGCTCGAGCCCGTGGTCGCGGCGGCCACGGCGGCCTATGTGGTCGCCACGCGCAAGCGGATCCAGCAGGTCCTGGCCGGCATCGCCCTGTTCGAAGCCGGCGACAGGAGCATCCTGCTGGTCGTGGACGACGAGGAGAGCTACTACGGCTACGTTTCGGGCTACTACCCGGAGCAAGGCGAATTCGCCTTCAGCGGCGGCATGTTCATCGACGCAGGCTGCCCGCACTTTCTCGCGAAGCGGGCCGATCTCTCGGCCATCGAGCCCGTGATCGCGCACGAGATGACGCACAACGCCCTGTCGCACCTGGACCTGCCCCGATGGCTCGACGAAGGCCTCGCGGTCAACACCGAGCGGCGGCTCGCGGGCGCCGGCCCCGCGATGCACACGCCGCAGGAATTGCGGCGCAAGCATCTCGCGTTCTGGGGCGAGGCGGAGATCCAGCAGTTCTGGTCGGGCGAATCCTTCTTCCGGACCGACGACGGCAACCTGCTGTCGTACGAACTCGCCCGCATCCTGGTCGAGCAGCTGGCCCGGGACTGGAACGCCTTCGCGCGCTTCGCCTCGAGCGCGCGACGCGAGGACGGCGGTGCCGAGGCGGCGCTCGAGGTCTTCGATGCGGACCTCGGGGCACTGGCGTGCGCCCTGCTCGAGCGGCAACCCGATCGCCAATGGTCACCGGCGCCCGCGACCTGGTTCGCCGCGGCGCAGGCAGCCGCGCCCGCCTGACGCGCCGCGCCTCAGTCGGTGCCCACCATCACGCTCGAGGCCTTGATCACGGCATAGGCCGTCTGGCCTTCCACCAGCTTGAGCGAATCGGCCGAGTTGCTGGTGATGGTCGAGACGACCTGGACGCCGGGCGCGATCTCGAGCGTGACCTCGGTGCTGACGGGGCCGCGGACGATGGAAATGACCTTGCCCGAAAGGACGTTGCGTGCGCTGATCTTCATGGGTGCTCCTGGTTGGATGTGAAAGCCCTCGACGGTCGCGATGCGCGCCGCCGAAGCGCGGGGCCATGGTAGCGCGCAGTTCTTTCGATAAGCCTCGCCTATCGCCGCATCGGATCAAACGATTGGCGCCGCCATGCCGTTCGCGAAACCATCTCTCCCGTGCAGCGATGTGCTGCCGCATCAACCAGGAGATGACTTTGGCCAAGATTGTTTGCGTGCTCTACGACGACCCCGTGACGGGCTATCCCACCACCTATGCCCGCGACGACCTGCCGCATCTGGAGCGCTATCCCGACGGACAGACCCTGCCCACGCCGCGGCGCATCGACTTCCAGCCCGGCACCCTGCTGGGCAGCGTCTCGGGCGAGCTGGGCTTGCGCAAGTACCTCGAGGCCAACGGCCACCAGCTGGTGGTGACCTCGAGCAAGGACGGCGAGGACAGCGTGCTCGACCGCGAGCTGCACGACGCCGAGATCGTGATCTCGCAGCCCTTCTGGCCCGCCTACATGACGGCCGAGCGCATCGCGAAGGCGCCCAGGCTCAAGATGATCGTGACGGCGGGCATCGGCTCGGACCACACCGACCTGCAGGCCGCCATCGATCGCGGCATCACGGTCGCCGAGGTCACCTACTGCAACAGCAACAGCGTGGCGGAACACGTGGTGATGATGACGCTGGGCCTGGTGCGCAACTACATCCCCTCGTACAACTGGGTGGTGAAAGGCGGCTGGAACATCGCCGACTGCGTGGCGCGCTCCTACGACCTCGAAGGCATGCAGGTGGGCACGGTGGCCGCCGGGCGCATCGGGCTGCGCGTGCTGCGGCTGCTGAAGCCCTTCGACGTGAAGCTGCACTACCTCGACCGCCATCGCCTGCCCGCGTCGGTCGAGAAGGAGCTCAACCTCACGCACCACACCAGCCTCGAGAGCCTGACCCAGGTCTGCGACGTGGTGACGCTGAACTGCCCGCTGCATCCCGAGACCGAGCACATGATCAATGCCGACAGCCTGAAGAAGTTCAAGCGCGGCGCCTACCTGATCAACACGGCGCGCGGCAAGCTGTGCGACCGCGACGCGATCGCCTCGGCGCTCGAGAGCGGCCAGCTCGCGGGCTATGCGGGCGACGTGTGGTTCCCGCAGCCGGCGCCGGCCGACCATCCGTGGCGCACGATGCCGCACCACGGCATGACGCCGCACATCTCGGGCACCAGCCTGTCGGCGCAGACGCGCTACGCGGCCGGCACGCGCGAGATCCTCGAGTGCTACTTCGAGAACCGGCCGATCCGCAACGAGTACCTGATCGTGCAGGGCGGCCAGCTCGCCGGCGTGGGCGCGCACTCGTACAGCGCGGGCAATGCCACCGGCGGCTCGGAAGAAGCCGCGCGCTTCAGGAAGTAGGCTGCGGCGCCGCGCCGAGCAGTCCGTCGACCCAGCCCTGCAGGTCGAGGTCGCGGAAGCTGCGCAGCGCGGCATCGAGCACCGGCGCATGCGGCTGCTGCGCCAGCACCACCAGGCCGATGTCGCGCTGCAGCTGCGGCGACATCGGCCGCCAGCGCAGTTGCTCGGCGCCCTCGGCCAGGCACAGCACGCTGTGCGGCAGGATGCCGTAGAGGCCGGCCTGGCGCACATGCGCGTAGAGCACCGTCATCGAATCGGTCTCGACCTGCGGCACGGCCTTCACACCGGCGGCGGCGAAAGCCGCGTCCATGCCGCGGCGGCACTGCATGTTGGTGGTGAACAGGCACAGCGGCAGGCTCGCGGCATCCGACCACGACATCGAGGCCGCGCCCTCGAACATCGCTTCGTCGGCCGCCACCAGCACATAGCGCTCGCGGAACACCGGCAGGGTCTGGAAGGCGCCGAGCCGGTCGTCGTCGAGGTAGCTCAGGCCGATGTCGAGCTCGAAGTCGGCGATCTTGCGCAGGATCTCGGCGGCCGACAGCGTGTAGACCTCGTGCTTGAGGCGCGGATGCCGGCGCAGGCAGTCCTGCGTGAGCCGCGGCACCAGCGGCAGCGCCGCGGGAATCGCGCCCATGCGCAGCACGCCCACGGGGTCGTTGCCGCCCGCGCGCGCGTCCTGCCGCAGGCCCTCGCAGTCGGCCAGCACGCGGCGCGCCCAGGCCAGCACGCGCTCGCCATCGGCCGTGAAGCCCTCGAAGCGCCGGCCGCGCTGCACGATGACCACGCCGAGTTCTTCCTCGATGCTGCGGATGGCGCCCGAGAGCGCGGGCTGCGAGACGTTGCAGGCCGCGGCGGCACGGCCGAAGTGCTGTTCGCGCGCGAGCGCGACGACGTAGTTCAGCTGGCGGATGAACATCGATGCGGTGGGCGCGCCCGGCTCAGCCGTGCCGCGGACAGATCGGCGACGTGCCGGACGGCCCGTCTTCCCTGCCCTCGCCCTGCGCCTGCGCGCCTTCCGCCGGCCCCGAGAAGGCCGCGGCGAAGCAGCCGATGCCCGCGCTGCGCAGCGGCATGTAGCGCACCTGCTGGCGCGTGCACACCCGCTTGAGGTTGTCCACCGATTCGTGGTCGATGCAGTCGACCGGAAACACCACCACATGCGCCCAGGAGACGGCCGCGGCCAGCAGGCCCGCACGGTCCTCGAGGCCGCCGCCGTGGCGCCGGAATTCCCCGCCGTGGCGCAGCACGAGATCGCGGATCGCCGGATAGGTGCTGGGCCGCCCACCCACGTAGAGGATGCGGCGGCCCTGCAGCTGCGCATCGAGCTGCGCCGACTGGTCGTTGCGCCCGCCGTCGTCCGCGTTGATCCGCAACTGCAACTCGGCGGCGCCGAGTTCGCGGCCCAGCGCCTGGGTGTGGCGGCGCAGGTGCTCGAGCGTCTCGGCCAGTTGCGCCGCCTCGGCCTGCGCGGCGGCGGCGGTCTGTTCGGCGCGCTCGCGGCGCGCGGTCTGCAGGGCGATCAGCGCGGCCGCCTTCTCGGCCTTCTCTGCCTTGTCGGTCTCCTCCGCCCTTTCCTGGCGCTCGGGCGCCGCGGCGGCCGTGGCCTCGATCAGTTCGCGGCGCAGCGCCGCGATCTGCCGGTCGCGCTCCTCCATCAGTTCCTGCGAACGCAGCTGCTGACGGTCGAGCTTCTCGCGCAGCTCGGCGTTGTCGCGCTCCAGCGCCACGAGACGGCGGATGTCCGCACGGTTGGCCGCGCCGACCAGGTGCGACAGCATGTGGACGTCGCCGAACACGCGCTGGCGCAGCGCGGGCGTGGTCTTGCGGTGCGTCAGCATGGCCCAGTAGGCGCCGGGCACCTCGCCCTGGTGCAGCGATTCGTCCCAGTAGGCGGTCAGCGCCTCGGCGTCGGCGAGCTTCGAGGCGCGCTGCAGTGCCGGCGCATGCCGGTGATCGAGCGCCTTCTGCAGCGCCTTCGCGACCTGCGGGTCGTGCGAGGTCTGCCGCACCGCGTCGTGGTGGATGTCGAGGTCGCTGGCGCCCTTCACGTCGGCGAAGCGCGCCATCAGCTTGCGCAGCTCGGCCGTGCTCAGACAGGTGCCGATCACCGAGCAATGGAGGTGGTGGTCGAGGTCCGCCAGCCGTGCGCGGCCGGCCGCGACGGCCTCGTGCGCCTCGGGCTCGGGCGTGGCGCAGCAGTCGACCGCGGCATAGCGCAGCGGCGAATCCGCGCGATCGACGCGCGTGAGCGCGGCATCGGCGGCGGCGAGAAGGCGAAAAGGCGGCTGCTGCATCGGCGGGGCGCGCGACGGCGCGGTCTGGCGAAAACGACACCGCAATATACGACGCAACATAGCGAAAGCCAAGCGCGAGGGCTTTCGGCCCGGATTCCGCCCTGGGGCGGAAAAGGCTCAGGCCTTGGCGCTGTCGCGCTCGCGCGCCTCGAGCACGGCCCATTCCTCGTCGGTGAACAGCCGCGAGCGGGTCAGGAAGCGCACGCCCTCGGGCCCTTCGAGCGAGAACATGCCGCCGCGCCCCGGCACCACGTCGATGATCAGCTGCGTGTGCTGCCAGTACTCGAACTGCGGGCCGCTGATGTAGAACGGCATGCCGCCGATGTGGCCCAGCAGCCGGTCGTAGTCGCCGACGATGA
Source organism: Variovorax sp. PDC80 (assembly GCF_900115375.1). Lineage (NCBI taxonomy): Bacteria > Pseudomonadati > Pseudomonadota > Betaproteobacteria > Burkholderiales > Comamonadaceae > Variovorax > Variovorax sp. PDC80. Next base: position 396,679 of record NZ_FOWG01000005.1, read on the forward strand.
ACTCGCCCTGGGCATAGCACATGGGCGCGCTGCCGTCGCAGCAGCCGCCCGACTGGTGGAACATCAGCGCGCCGTGCCTGGCGGCGAGCCGGTCGATCAGCGCCAGCGCCGCGTCGGTCGCGGTCACGCGCAGGACTTCTTGCGTCATGGAAAACCTTCCTTCGGGGATGCACGAACGCCCCGCGCGCCCCTTCGTGGGCCGCGCGGGGCGCGCGGGGCGTGCCTTGCGGCAGGGATCAGAAGAAGCCGAGCTTGTTCTCGCTGTAGCTCACCAGCAGGTTCTTGGTCTGCTGGTAGTGGTCGAGCATCATGCGGTGGTTCTCGCGGCCGATGCCCGACTGCTTGTAGCCGCCGAAGGCCGCATGCGCCGGGTACTGGTGGTAGCAGTTGGTCCACACGCGCCCGGCCTGGATGCCGCGGCCCATGCGGAAGGCACGGTTCATGTCGCGGCTCCAGACACCGGCGCCCAGGCCGTAGAGCGTGTCGTTGGCGATCGCGAGCGCCTCCTCCTCGTCCTTGAAGGTGGTGACCGAGACCACCGGGCCGAAGATCTCCTCCTGGAAGATGCGCATCTTGTTGTGGCCCTTGAACACGGTCGGCTTCACGTAGTAGCCGTCCTTGAGGTCGCCCGCGAGCGTGTTGCGCTCGCCGCCGATCAGCACCTGCGCGCCTTCCTGCCGGCCGATGTCGAGGTACGACAGGATCTTCTCGAGCTGCTCGCTCGAGGCCTGCGCGCCGATCATGGTCTCCATCTCGAGCGGGCTGCCCTGGCGGATCGCGGCCACGCGCTTCAGCGCGCGCTCCATGAAGCGGTCGTAGATCGATTCCTGGATCAGCGCGCGCGAGGGGCAGGTGCAGACCTCGCCCTGGTTGAGCGCGAACATCGCGAAGCCCTCGAGCGCCTTGTCGAAGAAGGCATCGTCCTTGTCGAGCACGTCGGCGAAGAAGATGTTGGGCGACTTGCCGCCGAGCTCGAGCGTGACGGGAATCAGGTTCTGGCTCGCGTACTGCGAGATCAGCCGGCCGGTGGTGGTTTCGCCCGTGAAGGCGATCTTGCCGATGCGGTTGCTCGAGGCCAGCGGCTTGCCGGCTTCCACGCCGAAGCCGTTGACCACGTTGAGCACGCCCGGCGGCAGCAGGTCGCCGACGATCTCCATCAGCACCAGGATCGACACCGGCGTCTGCTCGGCCGGCTTGATCACCACGCAGTTGCCGGCCGCGAGCGCGGGCGCGAGCTTCCACACCGCCATCAGCAGCGGGAAGTTCCACGGGATGATCTGGCCGACCACGCCGATCGGCTCGTGGAAGTGGTAGGCGAAGGTCTCGTGGTCGATCTCGCTGATGCCGCCTTCCTGCGCGCGGATGCACGCGGCGAAGTAGCGGAAATGGTCGATCGCCAGCGGCAGGTCGGCCGCGGTGGTCTCGCGGATCGGCTTGCCGTTGTCCCAGGTCTCGGCGGCCGCGAGCACGGCCAGGTTCTCCTGCATGCGGTCGGCGATGCGGTTGAGGATGTTCGCGCGCTCGGTGGTCGAGGTGCGGCCCCAGGCGGCCTTGGCCTTGTGCGCGGCGTCGAGGGCGCGGTCGATGTCGGCGGCGCTGGAGCGCGGCACCTCGCAGAAGACCTGGCCGGTCACCGGCGTGATGTTCTCGAAGTACTGGTTGTCCACGGGCGCCACCCACTCGCCGCCGATGTAGTTGCCATAGCGCTTCTTGAACGGCACCGCGGTACCGAATTTGCCCGGTTCGAGCATGTCCATGCGTGTCTCCATTGTGTTGAAGGCGCCGCGACATGCGGCGTCCCGCACGAAGGTCTGCAAGGCCCGTACCCGCCGGACTCGGTGAAATCCCGAAGGCCCCGGCCCTGGGCGCGGCGCTGTCGCAAGGGTTTTCTTTCGCAATCTGCGACATATCCGCGCGAACATGACGGCTAGCATGTCGCGAAAGGCGAACCGGGCGAACCGGCTCGCACCCCGAACCGACTGGAGCCGTGGATGACCGACTCGCAATCGCCCTCGTCGCAGGTGGAACAGGCCCGGGAGCTCTTCTTCGTGCAGGGCCGCGACCCCGAGCCCTGGATCGCGCCGCACATCTCGCGCTCGTGGCGCCGCAGCCTGCCGGTCGATCCGCGCGGCGGCGAGTGCGAGCCGATGGCGGTGGCGCTGCTGCGCGAGCGGCGCGAACAGGCGATGCGGCTGCTCGACTGCGCCCAGCCCGAGCTCGACGGCCTGGCCGAGCACGCCACCGGCAACGGCTGCGTGGTGGTGCTGTCGGACGCCAGCGGCCTGATCCTCGACGAGATCGGCAGCCCCGACTTCCTGCCCAAGGCCGAGCGCCTCGCGCTGCGGCCCGGCGCCGGCTGGTCGGAACACCAGCGCGGCACCAATGCCATCGGCACCGCGCTGGCCGAGCGCCAGGCGCTGATGGTGCTCGGCGGCGAGCACTACCTGGCACAGAACGGCACGCTGGGCTGCGCGGCGGCGCCGATCTTCACCGGCCGCGGCGAGGTCGCGGGCGCGCTCGACATCTCGGGCGAGACGGTGCGCGTCAACAGCCATGCGCTTGGGCTGGTGCGCATGGCGGCGCAGCAGGTCGGCCACCGCATGATGCTCAGCGAGGCCAGCGGCCACCTGCTGCGCTTCCATCCGCGGCCCTCGCTGATCGGCACCGCGCGCGAAGGCCTGATGGTGATCGCCGACGGCCGCATCGCCGCGGCCAACCACGTGGCGCTCGAGCTGTTCGGGCACTCGTGGCAGGAACTGCTCGACCTCGACGCCGCCACCTTCCTCGGCCGCGACTGGGCGCGCATGGAGCGCCGCCGCAGCCTGCTCACGCTGCCGGGCGGGCGCCAGATCGCGACCGTGCTCGAGCGCTCGGCCCGGCCCGGCGAACCGCTGTCGCGCGGCGCGCGGCGCCAGTGGACGCCCGAGGATTCGGCCGCCGCGCCGCCGCCCGACGACGTGCAGCCGCTGCTCGAGCGCGCGATGCGGGTGCTGAACCAGGGCGTGCCGGTGCTGGTCAACGGCGAGACCGGCAGCGGCAAGGAGGTGTTCGCGCGTCGGCTGCATGCGGCGAGCCGGCGCAGCGCCGGGCCCTTCGTCGCGGTCGACTGTGCCTCGCTGCCCGAGACCCTGATCGAGGCCGAGCTGTTCGGCTACGAGGACGGCGCCTTCACCGGCGCCCGCCGCCGCGGCGCGCCGGGCCGCATCCGCGAGGCGCATGGCGGCATGCTGTTCCTCGACGAGATCGCCGAGATGCCGCTGGCGCTGCAGACGCGCCTGCTGCGCGTGCTCGAAGAACGCACGGTGCGCCCGCTGGGTGGCGGCCAGGGCGTGGCGGTGGATTTCGACCTGGCCTGCGCCACGCACGGCGACCTGCCGGCGCTGGTGGCGGCCGGGCGTTTTCGCGCCGACCTGATGTACCGCGTGGCCGGCTTCACCGTGGCGCTGCCGCCGCTGCGCGAGCGCGCCGACCGGCATGCACTGATCGCGCGGCTGTTCCTCGAATCGGGCGCGGCCGCGCGCGGGCTGCGGCTCGAGGACGAGGCGCTCGAGGCGCTCGCGGCCTGCTCCTGGCCCGGCAACGTGCGCGAGCTGCGCAGCGTGCTGCGCTCGCTCGTCGCGCTGGCCGAGCCCGGCGATGCGATCGGCCTCGACGCGCTGCCGGCGAACCTGCGCGCGATGCCCGGCATGCCGGCCGCCCCCGTCCCGGACACCACGAGCCCCGGCTTCGGCGGCCCGCCGCCGCTCGTAGCGATCACGCGGCAGGCGATCGCGCAGGCGCTGCAGGACTGCGGGCACGACGTGGCCGAGGCCGCGCACCGGCTCGGCATCCACCGCAGCACCGTCTACCGGCACCTGGCACGCGAGCGCGGCCGGCGGCCGGGCGGCTGAGCCTGGCGATGTCCCGCTCCCGCCATGGCTTTCGCTATGCTTTTTAAAATATAGCGAATCCACTTGCGAATCCGCCGCCGTTTCCACGTCCCGTGTTCCCCATGATCAGTACCACCCCTCTCCACGGCCTGCTCGCGCTCGCCGACGAGCGCCACCTGGGCCGCGCGGCGCAGGCCAGCCGCATGTCGCCGGCCGAACTCGCGCAGGCCCTCCAGTCGCTCGAGGCCGAATACGGCCATGCGCTGCTGCGCACCTCGGCGCCGCCGGCCGAACGCGGCCAGCGCTTCGAGGGCTTCACGCCGCAGGGCGAACGGGTGCTGGCCTGGGCACGCGGCTTTCTCGCGCAGAGCGAGGCGCTGCGCCACGAACTCCAGGCCTCGCGCACCGAGGCCGCATTGGCGCCGCTGCTCGAGCGCCGCTCGGTCTCGCCCAAGCGACTGCGCCCGCCCGCGCCCACGGCAGAGCACATCGACGCGATGCTGCAGGCGGCATTGCGCGCGCCCGACCATGGCGGCCTGCATCCGTGGCGCGTGATCGAGTTCCGCGAGGCGCAGCGCGCCGCGCTGGCCGATCGCTTCGAGGCCGAGAAGCTGCGCCGCGATCCGCTGGCCTCGGCCTCCGATCGCCGCCGCGCGCGCGAGCATGCGACGCGCCCGCCCGCGCTGCTGGCCTTCGTGGTCGTGCCGCGCGCACGCAGCAAGGTGCCCGCGCGCGAGCAATGGCTGGCCGCCGGCGCCGCGCTCGGCAACCTGCTCAATGCCGCGCATCAACTGGGCTTCGGCGCGATCGTGCTGAGCGGCGAGCGCTGCTTCGATCCGGTGCTGGCCAGCGAGCTCGGCGTGCGTCCCGAGGAATTCCTCGCGGGCTTCGTGAGCCTCGGCAGCGTGGCCGAGGCACCGCCCGCGCGCGACCACGCGCTGCCCGGCGAGGTCTGGTCGGCCTGGGCGCCGCCGCGCGAGCATCTATCGCCGCATGCCGGCGATGCGGGACGTTCGTCGCCATGAGCACGGACCACGGCGCCACCGAGCGCCTGTTCTCCTACGGCACGCTGCAGCTCCAATCGGTGCAACTGGCGACCTTCGGCCGGCTGCTCGCGGGCCAGCTCGACCAGTTGCCCGGCTACCGCCTGGAACGGCTCGCCATCCGCGACCCCGCGGTGCTCGCGACCAGCGGCAAGAGCCACCATCCGATCGTCGCGCCCACGGGCTGCCCCGAGGACTGCGTGGACGGCGCGGTGTTCGCGATCACGCCGGCCGAGCTCGCGCAGTCCGATGCCTGCGAGGTCGAGGACTACCGGCGCGAACGGGTGCGGCTGGCCTCCGGCCTCGAGGCCTGGGCCTACGTGGACGCGCGCGGCCGGCCCGGCTGAGACGGCGGCGCGTCGATCCGCAGTTCAGGGCGTGTCCGCCGCGAACACCTCGATCGCGACCAGGTTCGACACCGAGCGGCCCTGCTTGACCTCGCCCGGCACCACCAGGCGCGCGACACCGTTGGCGCCGAGCCCCGCGCCGTTCATGTCGTAGGCGACGATCGCGCCCTTGTTGCCGAAGCCCGGATCGATCTCGCCGAGCGAGACCGCGGCGCGGTAGCCGTCGCTGCCGGTGGCCACGGCGTACATCGACAGGCTGGGGTTCTTGCCCGCGGGCAGGCGCAGGCCCAAGCCGTTGAGCAGCGTCCACAGGCTGACGCCGGTGTAGACGTTGGCGCCCACGGTCTGCGTGACCGGCACCATCGCCTGCAGCGCCTTGAGGTCGAAGCTCAGCGGCGTGCCGACCGCGCCCGACACCGCGAAGCTCGTCGACACGCCGCCGCCCGTGCCGGCGGCGGTGGCGGCCGAGGGCTGCACCCGCAGCCGCACGAGCTGCGAGACATAGCGCCCGCCCTTGATGTCGCCCGGCGCGGTGACGCGGAACGGTCCGTCGGCCGCGGCCAGCGGCCCCGAGCCGGCGCCGGTGGTTTCGGCATAGGCCACGATGGCGGGCTTGTTGCCGAAGTCGGGGCTCAGCTCGCCGAGCGCGAACACCACGCGGTAACCGTCGGCGCCGGTGGCCAGCACGTGGCGGCTCAGCAGGTCGTTCTTGCGCGTGGCGTCGGCCTGCAGGCCCGCGTCGGACAGCAGCGACCAGAGGCTGGTGCCGGTGTAGGTGCGGGTCTGCGGCGTGCTGCCGCTGTTGAAGTTCACCGTCTGCGTGAGGGCGGCGCGCGCGGCCAGGTCGGCCTCGGCGTAGTCGGCGGGACGGTCGATGGCACCTTCGAGCTTGACCGTGGGCGCCGGCGGCGCGGGCGGCGGCGGGGGAGAAGGCGGTGCGGGCGCGGGCGGCGGCACCACCGGCAGGAACACCGCGCCATCGCCACCACCGCCGCAACCGGCGACCACGACCGCCACCAGACCGGACACCACGCCCGCGGACCAATGTTTCATATCCACCTCGTCTCCATGTTTTTCGATATGTTTATTCTTACATAGCGAATTCATTCGAATCCAATAGCTCTCTTCGTATGCGATCCATCACTGTGCATGTATGGATATGGCGAACGGCCAATTTCCGCCGCGACTGAACAGCGCGCGCCCTTGCCCGTCTCTTCATCAGGCGAGAGACTTCGCCCCCGCCCTCACTTTCGATCCCGCATGCCCTCCGACGCCGCCCTGCCCGCTTCCGGCCTTTCGGCCGTGCCCTCGACGCTGCGCATCCCGCTGGCCGCGCGCGCCTTCGGCGATGCGATGTTTCCGCGCATGGCGATCGGCGACGCGAGCGCGGCGCGCCTGCTGGCCACGCTCGAGGACCAGGCCCCGCCGCTGCCGCGCGACCGCGCCACGGTCTATGGCGTGCTGGCGCGCACGCGCTGCTTCCGCGCGCTCGCGCGCGATTTCCTGCAGGCGCATGCCGGCGGCCATGTGGTCAACCTCGGCTGCGGCCTGAGCCACTACTTCCAATGGCTCGACGACGGCAAGGCGCGCATGACCGATGCCGACCTGCCCGAAGTGCTCGCGGTGCGCCGCGCGCTGCTGGCCGACGACGAGCCACGCCACGAGGTGCGGCCGCTCGACCTCACGGCCCCCGACTGGTGGGACGGCCTCGGCCTGCCCGCGCGCGACGGGCCGCCGGCGTTCCTGTTCTCCGAGGGCGTGCTGATGTACCTCGAGCCCGCGCAGGTCGAGGCCGTGTTCGCCACCTTCGGCGAACGCGCGCCCGTGGGCTCGGTGCTGGCCTTCGATGCCATGTGCTGGCTCGCCACCGGCCGCGCGCATCGGCATCCCTCGGTGCGGCCTACCGGCGCGCAGTTCCGCTGGGGCCTGCGCCGGCCGGCCGAGCTGGCGCGCGCGCATCCGCGGCTGCGGCTCGCGGGCACCCACGAGGTGATGGCCGGCTATGGCTTTCCGCACGGCATGCTGTCGCACGCGATCGGCGCCTTCTTCGGCGTGCCGATGTACGCGGTGTATGCGCTGCACGCGGTGGGCTGAGCCCGGCTCGATACACAAACGCACAATTTCACCGCATCGCCGGCCTTGTCCGATGGCGTTTGCGCGGAATGGCTGACGCGTCGCGGGCCGCGGTCGCGGCAAGCTTCAGACTCGTCCCGCCCGCCGAACCCGTGCCCTCCCGCACAGGCCGGTGCCTGCGGCGGAGGAGTTCCGCGTTGCATTAGGATCGTCCGGCTCGCCGCCGCGGCACCCCGTGTCCGCATCGGCGCCAGGCACCGGCCGCCACGCCAGCGCCCTCTTCTTCGTCCGTCTCCCGGAGTTCACCCGAACTCGTCAGAGAAATCGCAACCCTCAAGAAAACATGCTTGATCGCCGATCCTTCCTTGCCGCCGGCAGCGCTGCCGCCACCCTCGCCGCCCTCGGGCTGCCCGCCGAAGCGCTGGCCGCCAACGGGCTGCAACTGAGCCAGCCCCGGCCTTTCTCGTTCGACAACCTGGTCGCCGAAGCCAGGTCGCTGGCCGGCCGGCCCTACGCCGCACCGGCGCCGCTCGCGCCGCAGGTGCTCGAGAAGATCGACTACGACGCGCACGGCAAGCTCAAGTTCGACCCCGCCAACGCCCTGTTCCGCGACGGGCCCGGCGCCTTCCCGGTCACCTTCTTCCACCTCGGCCGCTTCTTCCAGACGCCGGTGCGCATGCACGTGCTCGAGAGCTCCGACGGCGACGGCTTCGCGCGCGAGGTGCTCTACAACCCCTCGTACTTCTCGATGCCCGCCGACAGCCCGGCGCGCGCGCTGCCCGAGGGCGCCGGCTTCGCGGGCTTCCGCCTGCAGGAAAGCCGCCTGGGCGACCAGGCCAAGCTCGACTGGCAGAAGAACGACTGGGTCGCCTTCCTCGGCGCCTCGTACTTCCGCGCGATCGGCGAGCTGTTCCAGTACGGCCTGTCGGCGCGCGGCATCGCGCTCGAGGTGGCCGTGCCCGACCGGCCCGAGGAATTCCCGGCCTTCACGCGCTTCTATTTCGAGACGCCCGCGGCCGGCAACACCAACTCGATGACGGTCTATGCGCTGCTCGAGGGACCGAGCATCACCGGCGTGTTCAAGTTCGTGATGCAGCGCGGCAAGGCCGTGATCATGGACATCGACTCGCGCCTGTTCCTGCGCCGCGACGTGGCGCGCCTGGGCCTGGTGCCGTTGACCTCGATGTACTGGTACTCCGAGACCGCCAAGCCCACCGCGATCGACTGGCGCCCCGAGGTGCACGACTCCGACGGCCTCGCGATCTGGAACGGCGCCGGCGAGCGCATCTGGCGCCCGCTCAACAACCCGACGCAGACCCGCGCCTCGGCCTTCGCCGACACCGGCCCCAAGGGCTTCGGCCTGCTGCAGCGCGACCGTTCCTTCGATCACTTCCAGGACGGCGTGTACTACGAGAAGCGCCCGAGCCTGTGGGTCGAGCCGCTGGGCGACTGGGGCGAGGGCTCGGTGCAGCTGATCGAGATTCCGACCGACGACGAGATCCACGACAACATCGTCGCCTTCTGGGTGCCCAAGGCCGATGCCAAGGCCGGTGCCAGCTACAACCTCAAGTACCGGCTGCACTGGACCGACCAGGAGCCCTACCCCTCGCCGCTCGCGCGCTGCGTGGCCACGCGCATCGGGCGCGGCGGCCAGCCGGGCCAGCCGCGACCGCCGGGCGTGCGCAAGTTCATGGTCGAGTTCATCGGCGCGCCGCTCGCCAACATCCCGTTCGGCGTCAAGCCCGAGCTGGTGCTCACGGCCTCGCGTGGCAAGTTCTCCTACATCTTCGCGGAGGCGGTGCCCAACGGCGTCACCGGCCACTGGCGCGCGCAGTTCGACTTCACGGCCGAGGGCAACGAGCCGGTCGACATGCGCCTGTTCCTGAAGAACGGCGACCAGACGCTGACCGAGACCTGGCTGTACCAGTACCAGCCAGGCTGAGGCCGACGGGCCTCTGCCTCTTTCAGCGCGGCTTGCGCTGCCGGTCGTAAGGCGCGAACAGCTCCACCGCCCAATCGACGAACACGCGCAGCTTGGCGCTCAGGTGCCGGTTGGTCGGGTACACCACGTGCAGCGGATAGGGCTCGGGCGCAAAGCCATGCAGCACCTCGACCAAGGCACCGCTCGCGAGATACGGCGCGGCCATCAGGTCGAAGGTCTGCGCCAGGCCCATGCCCGTGAGCATCGCGCTCAGGTGCGCAGTGCTCTCGTTCACGCCCACCACCGTGTGGCCGTGGATCTCGATGCGGTCCTCGCCGCGGCCGTAGCGCAGCGGCACCGGCCGGTTGCTCAGCGACGAGAAGTAGCCCACCACGCGGTGCCGACCGTCGCCGATGTCGGCCGGGGTCTTCGGCACGCCATGGCGCTCGAGATAGCCGGGCGTGGCGCAGGTCACGAAGGGCATGGTCGCGATGCGGCGCGCCACCAGCGTCTGGTCGTCGAGCGGGCCCGCGCGGATCACGCAGTCCACCGCATCGCCGACCAGGTTCACGGGCCGGTCGCCCACGCCGATCTCGAGCTCGATCTCGGGATAGCGCGCATGGAAGGCAGGCAGTTGCGGGATCAGGATCATGTTGGCCAGCGAGGAGCCGACATCCACGCGCAGCCGCCCGCGCGGATTGGCCTGCGCGTTCGTGAGGTCCGATTCGATGTCCTCGAGCTCGGCCAGCACGCGCGCGGTGCGCTCGTAGTAGGCCGCGCCCTCGGGCGTGACCGTCACGCGCCGGGTCGTGCGCTGCAGCAGCTTCACGCGCAGATGGGTCTCGAGCTGCTGCACCATCTTCGTCACGGTCGGCTTGGGCATCTGCAGCGAATCGGCGGCGCGCGTGAAGGTGCCGGCCTCGACCACGCGGGCGAAGACGCGCATGGCAGCGATCTGGTCCATCGGCCGATTATTAGTGATTCGTGAATAAACAAGTGGCGCGCGGCGTCTTGGTCGACGTGGGGGTCGCGCCCAAACTTCCTTCCATCGTCAACGCCGCCTCGCGGCATCACCCAAGGAAAGAAGTCATGTCCACCTCTTCGCTCAAGCTCGATGGAAAGATCGCCCTCGTCACCGGCGGCACCAGCGGCATCGGCCTGGCCACCGCGCAACGCTTCGTGGCCGAAGGCGCCCACGTCTTCGTCACCGGCCGCCGCCAGGCCGAACTCGACGCGGCCGTGAAAGCCATCGGCCGCAACGTCACGGGCGTGCTCGGCGACGTCTCGAAGCTCGACGACCTCGACCGCCTCTACGACACCATCCGCGCGCAGAAGGGCCGGCTCGACGTGCTGTTCGCCAACGCGGGCGGCGGCAGCCTGGTGCCACTGGGCCAGATCACCGAGGAGCATTTCGACAAGACCTTCGGCATCAACGTGCGCGGCCTGCTGTTCACCGTGCAGAAGGCGCTGCCGCTGATGGGCAAGGGCTCGTCGATCGTGCTGAACGCCTCGATCACCAGCATCAAGGGCACCCCGGCCTTCAGCGTCTACAGCGCGACCAAGGCCGCGGTGCGCAGCTTCGCGCGCAGCTGGGCCGTGGACCTGAAGGATGCCGGCATCCGCGTCAACGCGGTGAGCCCGGGCGTGGTGCCGACCCCGGCCTACGAGCTGCTGGGCCTCACGCCCGAGCAGGTCGAGGGCTTCATCGAATCGCAGGCCCAGGCCATTCCGCTGGGCCGTGTCGGCACGCCCGACGAGATCGCCAAGGCCGTGGTGTTCCTGGCCTCGGACGACAGCAGCTTCGTGAACGCCACCGAACTCTTCGTCGATGGCGGCATGGCGCAGATCTGAAGCTCAGCGCTTGGTGACCGAGATCAGTTCGATCTCGAAGTTCAGCGTGGCGTTGGGCGGAATCACGCCGCCCGCGCCGCGCGAACCGTAGGCGATCGACGGCGGGCAGGTCAGCTTGGCCTTGCCGCCCGGCTTCATCTTCTGCACGCCCTCGGTCCAGCACGGGATCACGCCGTTGAGCGGGAACTCGGTGGGCTCGTTGCGCTTGTAGGAGCTGTCGAACTCCTTGCCCGAATCGGGGAAGGTGCCGCGGTAGTGCACCTTGACCACGTCGGTCGCGGCCGGCGAGGCGCCCGTGCCTTCCTTGAGCGACTGGTAGATCAGGCCGCTGGCCGTGGTGACGGGCGCGGACTGGGCCCACGCGGCGGACACGGCGCAGAAGGACACGAGAGCGGCACAGAACAGGGACTTCACGGAATACCTCGAGGGAATGGTGGGAAAGGGCCGATTATGGCCAGCGCGCATGAAGCGCCGAAGCCGGCGATGGAACGGCCCTTGCTTCGCGGCGGGGGTACTGTCAACATCCCCCGAGAGAGGAACTCCCATGCCTTCCATCGAAGCCACGCCCGCCGCGCCCTCCCCCGGCGGCAGCGGCCATCTGAAGAAAGTGCTCGGTCCCCTGCAGCTCTGGGGCATCGCGGTCGGCCTCGTGATCTCGGGCGAGTACTTTGGTTGGAGCTACGGCTGGAACACCGCCGGCACGCTGGGCTTCCTGGTCGCCACGGTGCTGGTGGCGACGATGTACACCACCTTCATCTTCAGCTTCACCGAACTCTCGACCGCCATCCCGCACGCCGGCGGTCCCTTCGCCTACGCGCGCCGCGCCTTCGGCCCGCACGGCGGCTTCGTGGCCGGCTTCGCCACGCTGATCGAGTTCGTGTTCGCGCCGCCGGCCATCGCGCTGGCGATCGGCGCGTATCTCAACGTGCAGTTCCCGGGCATCAACCCGAAGTGGTTCGCACTCGGCGCCTACGTGATCTTCATCGGCCTCAACTGGATCGGCATCGGCATCGCCGCGGCCTTCGAGCTGTTCGTGACCGTGCTCGCGATCTTCGAGCTGCTGGTGTTCATGGGCGTGGTCACGCCGGGCTGGTCGATGGCCAACTTCGTGGCCAACGGCTGGGCCGGCGGCAGCGTGCTGAACGGCGCGGCCATCGCGGGCATCTTCGCCTCGATCCCGTTCGCGATCTGGTTCTTCCTCGCGATCGAGGGCGCGGCCATGGCGGCCGAGGAGGCGCGCGATCCGCATCGCACGATCCCGATCGCCTACACCACCGGCATCGTCACGCTGGTGGTGCTGGCCTTCGGCGTGATGATCTTCGCGGGCGGCGTGGGCGACTGGCGCAAGCTCGCCAACATCAACGACCCGCTGCCGCAGGCGATGAAGGCCGTGGTGGGCGACAACAGCGGCTGGCTGCACATGCTGGTGTGGATCGGCCTGTTCGGGCTGATCGCCTCCTTCCACGGGATCATCATGGGCTACTCGCGCCAGATTTTCGCGCTGGCGCGCGCCGGTTACCTGCCGCGCTACTTCGCGGGCCTGAGCCCGCGCTTCGACACGCCGCACCGCGCGCTGCTGGCCGGCGGCGTCGTCGGCGTGGTGGCGATCTTCAGCGACGAGTGGGTGCAGTTCGGCGGCCAGACGCTCACGGCCAACATCGTGACCATGGCCGTGCTCGGCGCGATCGTGATGTACCTGGTCTCGATGGCCGCGCTGTTCAGGCTGCGCCGCACCGAGCCCGCGCTGCCGCGCAGCTACCGCGCGCCCTTCTACCCGGTGTTTCCCGCCATCGCGCTGGGCCTGGGCCTGGTGTGCCTCGGCGCGATGGTGTGGTTCAACCCGATGCTCACCCTGCTGTTCCTCGTGCTGATGGCGCTGGCCTACGGCTACTTCCTCGCGACCTCGGCGCAGCGCCGCGCGGCCGCGCCCGACGAGATGCTGTCGGCGCCCACCTCCACGCCCGCCGCCTGATCGAACGATGCGCTACCGCACCACCATCGCCGGCCAGGGCTTTTCCTTCGACGACCTGCGCCAGGTCATGGCCGCGGCCAGTCCCGCGCGCTCGGGCGACTACCTCGCGGGCATCGGCGCGGCCACCGCGCAGCAGCGCATGGCCGCACGCCACGTGCTGGCCGACACGCCGCTCGCGCAGTTCCTCAACGAGGCGCTGATCCCCTACGAGAGCGACAACATCACGCGGCTGATCATCGACGGCCACGACGCACGGGCCTTCGCGCCGGTCTCGCACCTCACGGTCGGCGACTTCCGCAACTGGCTGCTGTCGGAGCAGGCGGACACCGCGGCGCTCACGGCCCTCGCGCCGGGCCTCACGCCCGAGATGGTGGCGGCGGTGTCGAAGCTCATGCGCAACCAGGACCTGGTCTCGGTCGCGAAGAAGTGCAACGTGGTCACGCGCTTTCGCGACACCATCGGCCTGCCCGGCCACCTCGCGGTGCGGCTGCAGCCCAACCATCCCACCGACGACCTGCGCGGCGTGGCCGCCTCCACGCTCGACGGCCTGCTCTACGGCGCGGGCGACGCGGTGATCGGCCTGAACCCGGTGTCCGACAGCCTGCCGGTGCTCGGTCGCCTCTTGCACATGCTCGACGAGTTGATCCAGCGCTTCGAGATCCCCACCCAGAGCTGCGTGCTCACGCACGTCACCAACACGCTACGGCTGGCCGAGGCCGGCGCGCCGGTCGACCTGGTGTTCCAGTCGATCGCGGGCACCGAGAAGGCCAACCTCTCGTTCGGCGTCACGCCCGAGCTGCTGGCCGAGGCCCACGACGCCGCGCAGTCGCTCCAGCGCGGCACCGTCGGCGACAACCTCATGTACTTCGAGACCGGCCAGGGCAGCGCGCTGTCGGCCAATGCCAACTTCGGCGTCGACCAGCAGACCTGCGAGGTGCGCGCCTATGCGCTGGCGCGCCGCTACAAGCCGCTGCTCATCAACACCGTGGTCGGCTTCATCGGCCCCGAGTACCTGTACGACGGCAAGCAGATCATCCGCGCCGGCCTCGAGGACCACTTCTGCGGCAAGCTCATGGGCCTGCCGATCGGCTGCGACATCTGCTACACCAACCATGCCGAGGCCGACCAGGACGACATGGACAACCTGCTGGTGCTGCTGGGCACCGCGGGCATCAACTTCATCATGGGCATCCCGGGCGCCGACGACGTGATGCTCAACTACCAGAGCACCTCGTTCCACGACGCGCTGTTCCTGCGCCAGACCCTGGGCCTGAAGCGCGCGCCCGAGTTCGAGGCCTGGCTGCAGCGCATGCAGATCACCGATGCGGCGGGGCGTATCGCACCGCCCTCCTCCAACCGGCTGCTGGCCGGCATGGGCGCCCTGTCGGCGCTGTCCTCATGAGCGATTCGGTCACGCCCAACCCCTGGAGCCAGTGGCGCTCGGCCACGCCCGCGCGGCTCGCGCTGGGCCGCGCCGGCGCCGGCATGCCGACCGACGAGACGCTGCGCTTCGGCTGGGCCCATGCGATGGCGCGCGATGCGATCCATGCGGCGCTCGACGTCGATGCGCTCGAAGCCGCGCTGCATCACGACGGCTGGCGGGCCACGCGCGCGCGCAGCCGCGCCGAGGACCGTGCCACCTACCTGCGGCGGCCGGACCTGGGGCGGCAGCTCGATGCCGGCGATGCGGACCGCTTGCGCGCCGACGTCGACGCACCAGCCGATGTCTGCATCGTGATCGGCGACGGCCTGTCCTCGCTCGCGGTCGCGCGCCACGCGGCGCCGCTGCTCGCGGCACTGCGCCCTCACCTGCCGCCCGATACCCGCTTCGCTCCCGTCGTCATCGCGACCCAGGCGCGCGTCGCGCTCGCCGACGAGGCGGCCGAGTTGTTCGGCGCCACGCTCTCGGTGATGCTGATCGGCGAACGGCCCGGCCTCAGCTCGCCCGACAGCCTCGGCATCTACCTGACCCACGCGCCACGCAAGGGCCGCCACGATGCCGAGCGCAATTGCATTTCGAACGTGCGGCCCGAAGGCCTGTCGTACGAACTCGCGGCCTTCAAGCTGGCCTGGCTGATGCGCGAGGCGCTGCGGCGCGGGCTCAGCGGCGTGGGGCTCAAGGACGAGAGCGATCTGGCGGTGCTGGAGGCGGGGGGCGGGTCGCCGGCGCTGCCAGGCGGGTAGCCACCGGGCCGGCGTGCCTATGATGGCGCGCAGAACCACCGGAGACACCATGACCACCCGCTACCCCCTCGCCGAACTCGCCGACCTGCCCGAAGACATCCGCACCGCCATCCTCGCGGTGCAGGAGAAGGCCGGCTTCGTGCCCAACGTGTTCCTCGCGCTCGCGCGCCGACCCGCCGAATGGCGCGCCTTCTTCGCTTACCACGACGCGCTGATGCTCAAGGAGGAAGGTTCGCTGACCAAGGGCGACCGCGAGATGATCGTGACCACGACCAGCGCGGCCAACCAGTGCCTCTACTGCGTGGTGGCGCACGGCGCGCTGCTGCGCATCTACGAGAAGAAGCCGCTGGTGGCCGACCAGGTGGCCGTGAACTACCGCAAGGCCGACATCACGCCGCGCCAGCGCGCGATGCTCGACTTCGCGATGAAGGTCTGCGAACGCTCGCACGAGATCGACGACAGCGACTTCGCGCCGCTGCACGCGCACGGCTTCGACGACGAGGACATCTGGGACATCGCGGCCATCACCGCCTTCTTCGGGCTCAGCAACCGGCTCGCGAGCTTCAGCGGCATGCAGCCGAACCCCGAGTTCTTCCTGATGGGACGGCTGCCGCGCGAAAAGAAATAAGCGGCGCGGCCGGCGCTCAGGCCGCGCCGCCCTTGCGGCAGGTGGCCAGCGCATCGAGCGCGGGCTTGTAGGTCGGCGTGTTGACGTCCATCAGGCCCAGCACCGTGTGATAGAGGTTGTCGTGCGTGAGCGGCGCATCGAGGCCGGCCTCCATGCACGGGCGCGACAGCTTGCGGCGCTCGCTCAGGCCGGCGCTGAACCAGGTGACCATCGGCACGTGCTTCTGCGCCTCGGGCGCGAAGCTGTAGGGCACGCCGTGCAGGAACAGGCCGAACTCGCCCAGCGACTCGCCATGGTCGCTCACGTAGAGCAGGCCCGGGTCGTACTGCTTCGACTGGCCCTTGAGCCAGTCGATGGTGCGGCCGAGGAAGCGGTCGGTCTGCGCGATCGAGTTGTCGTAGACGTTCATCAGCTCGGTATGGCCGCACTCGGCGAGCGCATTGGTCTTGCACTCGGGCTGGAAGCGCTTCATGTCGGCGCCCGAGCGCTTGTAGTAGGCCGGCCCGTGGCTGCCCATCTGGTGCATCACCAGCACCACGCCCTTGGCGCGGCGCTCCGCCGGCAGCGCGGCGATGCGCGCATCGAGCCCCTCGAGCATCACGTCGTCGAGGCACTCCTCGCCGTCGCACAGCGCGCTCTTGGCGGCCGGCGGCAGGTTGTCCAGGGCCGAGGCATTGGGAATGCGCGTGCAGACGTCCTTGCAGCCGGCCTGGTTGTCGAGCCAGAACACCGCCAGCCCGGCGGCCTGCAGCACGTCGACCAGGTTCTCGTAGTCGTCCTTGCGCGATTCGTAGCCCTGCTTGCCCAGCGGCGAGAACATGCAGGGCACCGAGGCCAGCGTATTGGTGCCGCAGGAATACACCGTGCGGTAGCTCAGCACGTCGCGCTTCGCGAGTTCGGGCGTGGTGTCGCGCGCATAGCCGTTGAGGCCGAAGTGGTCGGCGCGCGCGGTCTCGCCCACCACCACCACGAACAGCGGCGGTTTCTGCTGGGCCGCGTAGCTGGCACCGAGCGTGGTGCCCGCGGTGATCGGGATCAGCTTGCCGCTGCGCTTGAACAGCGGCTTGATGAACACCGCGCCGGTCGAGTAGAGGCTCGCGATCGGGTTCATCATGTAGCGCAGGTGCACGTTGTTGCGCATCAGCGGCGCCAGCTGCCGGTTCATGGCCACGGCCGCGACCAGCGCGACGACCACCATGAGCAGCAGCAGCACGGCGTTGCGCCACAGCTGCGAGATCCAGCGCATCGGCGCGATGCGCGCGAACCACAGCACGACGGCGACCGGCGCGATCACCACCAGCAGGTTGAAGCCCATGCGCCAGCTCAGCAGGTCGCGCGCCTCGTTGGGATCGGTCTGCAGCACGTTGGCGATCATGGTCGGGTCCATGACCACGCGGTACTCGAGCATGTAGTGCTGCACCAGCGCCGCCAGCACGGCCACCGCCAGCCACAGCGGCTTCATCCAGCGCGTCCAGGCGGTGAACGAGAGCATCGCCACCGTGCCGCAGAAGCTCAGCAGGCTCATCGCGGCGATGGTCGGCAGGTAGGTGCTGGGCGCGCCGCCGATGCGGGCCAGTTCGTTCCACAGCGGCCAGTTGGCGGCCACCCCCAGGTACAGGGCCAGCCACAGCACCATCTGGCGGGCCGATCGCGGCCGCTCCAGCCATTGGCGCACCGCCTCCCAGGGGGTTTCGGACGCGGGGCCCGACGAGGATTCGGAGATCGAGGGGAGGCCGGACCGGAGCGGCGCGGGCTCTATGCGCGTGACAGACATGCGACAAATGTAGGAAGCGGGCCTGAAAGGAGCCTGAACTTGCAGTTCAGGCAGCGTTCAGGCTTGCTGCAACGCAACAACATCCGTCGAGCGGCGGGCGCGACGGATCACCGTGTCGATGGCGAGGCCCACCGTCCAGCAGACCCAGCCGCTCCAGAGCGTGTGGCTCATGTAGTGGGCGCCGCGCAGTTGCTGCGTCACGCCGAGCAGCAGGCCGCCGACCAGCGCGGCGGCCAGCCATATCGATGCGATGCGGGGGGCGACGCGCCGCAGCACGAAATAGCCGCCCAGGTAGGCGAAGGCGGTGGAGGCATGGCCGGCCGGGAAGCAGCCGCCCGGGCCGCCGTCGCGCACGCCCCAGGACCAGTGCGAGACGTAGTGCGCCATGCCGCCGAACTCCTGCAGGTCCCAGGGGCAGCTGGTGTGGCTCGCGTGCTTGAGCAGGCTGACGGCGAACACCGAGGCCAGCACCGTCAGCGCCAGCTGCGCGCGGCTCGCGCGGTCGAGCCGCCGCAGGAAGCCGACGGGCCAGCGGATCGCGAGGAACAGCGCGACCAGCAGCGCCCAGCTCAGGTTCTTGGCGCCGGTGTGCATCACGTGGACCAGGAACGGGTTCTCGCGCAGCGGAAAACCCATCGGCGTGCCCATCCAGCGCGCCAGCGGCAGATCGGCCCCGGCGGCATCCCAGAGCAACAGCAGCGCAAACGAGATCAGGGTCCAGGCGCCCAGGCGAAGGTTCGGGATACGGCGGGTCATCGAAGGAAAAGCGGCCATCGGCAAAAATAGGGGCCAGCCTAGGCCGCGCGAATGAACCAGGGCTGAAGCCACCTGAACCGAAGCTGAAGCCGGCTGAGCGGAAGCTGACCGCGGCCCGGACGCTAGACTGCGGCTTTCCCACCGAATCCGAGGAGTGCCACCGCGTGCGCATACTGCTGGTCGAAGACGATGTGGCGCTGGCGGATGCCGTCTGCGGCTACCTGCTGGCCAAGGCCTTCGTGGTCGACGTGGCGCCCAGCCTCGCCGATGCGCGCGGCGCGCTGCTCTCGGTACAGTACGCGGCGGTGCTGCTCGACCTGCACCTGG
This sequence comes from Variovorax sp. PDC80, assembly GCF_900115375.1. Classification (NCBI taxonomy): domain Bacteria; kingdom Pseudomonadati; phylum Pseudomonadota; class Betaproteobacteria; order Burkholderiales; family Comamonadaceae; genus Variovorax; species Variovorax sp. PDC80. The sequence continues at coordinate 415,424 of NZ_FOWG01000005.1, forward strand.
GCGACGGTGACGGCCTCTCGCTGCTGCCCCAGGTGCGCGCGCTGCGCGAACCGCCGATCGTCATCGTGCTGACCGCGCGCGACCAGGTCACCGACCGCATCCGCGGCCTCGATGCCGGCGCCGACGACTACCTGATCAAGCCCTACGACCCGGCCGAGCTGCTGGCGCGGCTGCGCGCGGTGGAACGCCGGCGCAGCGCGGGCAACTCGCCGGTGCTGCAGCTGGGCACGCTCGAGATCGACATCGCGCACGACCGCGTGCGCCGCGACGGCCAGCCGGTGACGCTGACGCAGAAGGAATGGGCGCTGCTGCGCGTGATGGCCACGCGGCCCGAGCGCATCCACACGCGCGAGAACCTGGCCGATGCGCTCTACGGCTTCGGCGACGAGGCCGACAGCAACACGCTCGAGGTCTTCATCAGCCGGCTGCGGCGCAAGCTCGGCCGCAGCCACATCCAGACCCTGCGCGGGCTCGGCTACCGGCTCTCGGCCGACGAGGAGGAATAGCCGATGACCGAAGCGGCAGCACCTCGCGCGCGCAGCGAGCGCGACACCCTGGCCGGCCGGCTCACGCGCACGCTGATCCTGTGGGTCGGCGGCGTCTGGCTGCTGTGCGTGTTCGCGGTGGTCTGGTACGTGGACCGCGAGATCAACCACAACTTCGACAATGAGCTGGTCGAGGTCTCGCACCGCATGTTCGCGATGGCGGTGCAGGAGCTCGAGAAGCTGCAGCACCCGGGCCAGGAGCCGCCGCGCGCGCCGCTGATCGCGCCCAAGCAGCTGTTCTCGGAGGACGCGGTGATCTACCAGATCGTCGACCTGCACGAGCACGTGCTGCTGCGCTCGGCCGAGGCGCCCGAGGACACCTTCGACGTGCCGCTGGCCGCCGGCTTCGCGAACAACCCGAACTGGCGCATCTACACCGTGCGCCATCCCACGCTGGGCCTGTTCTTCCAGGTCGCCGATCCGCTCGACGAGCGCCGCCGCGCGCTCAACCGCACGCTGTTCGGCCTGATCATCCCGTTCGGCGCGGTGCTGCCGCTGCTGGCGCTGGTGCTGCGCAACGTGGCGCGCACCGAGCTGCGCGTGCTGCAGCGGCTCACCGGCGAGATCGAGCAGCGCAGCGGCGCCGACCTGCGCCCGATCGCCCTGCCCAACCTGCCGCGCGAGCTGCGCACCGTGGGCGACCACGTCAACCTGCTGCTGGAGCGCCTGTCGCATTCGCTCGACGTGGAGCGCGCGCTCGCGGCCAATGCCGCGCACGAGCTGCGCACGCCGCTCGCGGCCGCGCGGCTGCGGCTGCAGACCGCGCTCGAGCACGACCTGCAGCGCAACGACGTGCAGGCCGCGCTCGACGCGCTGCGCACCCTGAGCCACCGCGCCGAGAAGCTGCTGCAGCTCTCGCGCGCCGAATCGGGCGCCTCGCTGGCGCGCGCGCGGGTCGACCTGGTGCAGCTGGCCGGCACGGTGGCGCAGGAGTTCTGGCAGGACCCGCAGCATGCCGAGCGCCTCGCGCTCAAGGTGCCCGACAGCGTGGCGCCGGTGGCCCTGGGCGACGTCGACGCGCTCGCGATCGCGCTGCGCAACCTGGCGGAGAACGCGCTGCGCTACGGCGGCGAGGGCCGCGTGGTGATCGAGGTGATGGCGCCCTGCGTGCTCGCGGTGCGCGATGCCGGCCCCGGCGTGAACGCCGAGCAGCTCGCGACGCTGCGCGAGCGCCATGTGCGCCACAGCTCCGACCGCGCGGGCTACGGCCTGGGCATCTCGATCGTGAGCACCATCGTCGAGAAGCACGGCGCGAAGCTCGAGCTGGCCTCGCCGCCGGCGGGCGCGGCCCAGGGCTTCGAGGCGCGGATCGTGCTGCGGCCGGCCTGAAGGCCGGCGCCCGCGCTCAGTCGCCGCTGACCAGCGCGCGCAGCCAGTCGGGCAGCGCCAGCGCCTTCTGCTTCGGGAAGTCGACCCAGATCGTGGTCGCGCCGCCCGCGGCGCAGATCACATCGGGCTGGTCGGCACGCGCCATCGTGGCCCAGCTCTCGAAGGTGGTGCGGCCCGGATCGCTCACGTACATCTTGAGCAGCACGTTGCCCGGGTACTCGATCTGGCGGTAGAAGTTGCAGAAGGCATTCACGATCACCATGCCCTCGCCGCCGGGTTCGGGTTCGAAGCCGATCGAATGCATCCAGTCGATGCGCGCGGTCTCGAGGTAGCGGAAGTAGGTGCCGTTGTTGAGGTGGCCCATCGCGTCCATGTCGCCCCAGCGGATCGGGATCGACATTTCGTAGACCAGTTTCTTCTTCTCGGGGATTTCGATTCTCATCGGTGGGCCTTGATCGAGGCGAGGATGCCGAGGACGAACAGCAGCGCCGCCACCAGCTCGGTGGCCTGCGGCCAGCGGCCGTCCCAGACGAAGGAATAGACCAGCGCGAACAGCGTCTCGCTCACGATGAGCTGGCCGCAGAGGCTGGCCGACAGCCGCTGGCTCGCGACGTTCCAGAGGATGGTGGCGAGCCACGAGGAGCCGAAGCCGCCCGCGAGCGCCAGCACGACGAACAGCAGGCCGTCGGGCTGGGCCTGCAGCGCCGCGAGGTCGCTGCCGGCCGCGAGCCAGAGGCCGATGGCGCCGAGGCCGGTGGCGATGCCGAGCCAGTTGGCCCAGTCGGCCGCGTGGATCTCGGTGTGGCGCTGCAGCCAGGCCGCGTTGAGCAGGCCGTAGACGGTCCAGCTCGCCATCGCGCCGAGCGAGAGCACGATGCCCCAGGCGAAACGCCCGCCGCCATGCGCACTGCCCTGCTGCGCCGACCACGCGCCCCAGATCATCAGCGCGATGCCGGCGCCGGTGAGCAGCAGGCCGGGCAGCAGCGCGGCCATGCGCAGCCCCGGCGGGCGGCCCAGCAGCATCATCCAGACCGGGATGGTGCCGATGATGAGGCTGGGCACCTCGGTGCCCGCGGCCACGATGCCGAAGGCCAGCAGCAGGTAGTAGCCGCTGAAGCCCAGCACGCTGAGGCCGAGGGCGGCCAGCGCCTGGCGGCCCGTGGGCCAGCGCCGCGCCGCGGGCCGCGCGAACACGGCCAGCGCCGACACGGCGCCGAAGACGGCGAAGCGCGCCGAGACGATGTCGACCATGGCGAAGTGCCCGACCATGCGCGGCACGACGAACACCAGCCCCCAGAGCGCCCCCGCGCCCAGGCCGGCCGCGACCCCGAACCAGGCGCGCGGGCTCAGAGTGCGAACCCGTCGTCGGCGGCGATCACGGCGCCGTTCACGAAATGGCTCTCGCCACTGGCCAGCAGCACGATCAGGCCATCGAGGTCCTCGGGCTTGCCCACGCGCTTGCGCGGCAGCATGCTCACGAGCTTGGCGCCGCCCTCGGTGCTCCAGTGCGATTCGTTGATCTCGGTCTCGATGTAGCCCGGGCACAGCGCGTTGACGTTGATGCCGAAGCGGCCCCATTCGAGCGCCATGGCCTTGGTCATCTGGATCAGCGCTGCCTTGCTCATGGCGTAGACGCCGATCTGCGGCAGCACCTTGAGCCCGGCCACCGAGGCGATGTTGATGATGCGCCCGCCGATGTAGGTGCCCGGCGCCGCGCCCTTGGCGCGCGCCAGCATGCGCTTGCCGACCTCCTGCGCGACGAAGAAGGAGCCCTTGAGGTTGGCGTCGAAGATGAAGTCGTAGTCCTCGGGCGTCACGTCCTGCAGCCGCTGGGTGGTGCTCACGCCCGAGTTGTTGACCAGCACGTCGATGGCGCCGACCTCGGTCTCGGCGCGGGCCACCGCCGCCTTGATGCTGCCGATGTCGGTCACGTCGAGCTCGACCACGTGAGCGTCGCCGCCCTCGCCCTGGATGCGCGCGCGCAGTTCCTTGAGCTTGTCGACGCGCCGGCTCGCGAGCACCACGGCGGCACCGGCGCGCGCGAGCGTTTTCGCGAACTGCGCGCCGAGGCCGCTCGAGGCGCCGGTGACGAAGGCCACGCGGCCCGAGAGATCGATGCTGTACGCCATGGAGTGCTGTTCCTGTGGAGTCGCGAAGGCGACGTGAAAACACGGGCGACACGCCCCGCGGGGGCGGCCCGTGGCGCCCGCATAAAATGCCCGGCAGCCACGAAGCGCCAGTGCCTCCCATCATATCGACGAGACCCCCATGACCCACGACGAAATCCTTGCCCAGTACGGTCCCCGCGAAGCCATGGAGTACGACGTCGTCGTCGTCGGTGGCGGGCCGGCCGGACTCTCGACCGCGATCCGCTTGAAGCAGCTCGCCGCCCAGAACGAGAAGGAGGTCTCGGTCGTGGTGCTCGAGAAGGGCTCGGAGCCCGGCGCCCACATCCTGTCGGGCGCCATCATGGACCCGCGCGCGCTCAACGAGCTGCTGCCCGACTGGAAGGAACTCGGCGCACCGCTGAACCAGCCCGTGACCGACGACGCGATGGTGTTCCTCGGCGAGAAGGCCAGCCTGCGCACGCCCAACGCCTTCCTGCCCGACTGCTTCCAGAACCACGGCAACTACATCATCAGCCTCGGTGCCTTCACCAAGTGGCTGGCGCAGCAGGCCGAGAACCTCGGCGTCGAGATCTTCCCGGGCTTCCCGGCCGCCGAGGTGCTCTACGACGAGAAGGGCGCCGTGCGCGGCGTCGCCACCGGCAACATGGGCGTGGGCAAGGACGGCGAGCCGACCGAGAACTTCCAGCTCGGCATGGAGCTGCTGGGCAAGTACACGGTGTTCGCCGAGGGCGCGCGCGGCCACCTGGGCCGCCAGCTGATCGCCAAGTTCAAGCTCGACGAGGGCAAGGATCCGCAGACCTACGGCCTGGGCGTCAAGGAAGTCTGGGAGATCGATCCCAAGCGCCACGAGCCCGGCTTCGTGCTGCACACGGCCGGCTGGCCGATGAAGAGCGACACCTACGGCGGCGCCTTCCTCTATCACATGGAGGACAACAAGGTCACGATGGGCTTCATCACGGGCCTGGACTACAGCAACCCCTACCTGAGCCCGTTCGAGGAAATGCAGCGCTGGAAGCTGCACCCCAACATCCGCTGGTATCTCGAAGGCGACGAGGCCAAGGGCATCAAGCCCGCCAAGCGCATCGGCTACGGCGCGCGCGCGATCACGGCCGGCGGCCTGCAGTCGCTGCCCAAGACGGTGTTCCCGGGCGGCGCGCTGGTCGGCTGCGAGGCCGGCTACCTCAACGTGAGCCGCATCAAGGGCAGCCATGCCGCGATCAAGACCGGCATGCTGGCCGCCGAAGCCGCCTTCGACGCGCTGCAGGCCGGCCGCCAGCACGACGAGCTCACGGCCTACCCGGCGGCCTTCGAGAAGAGCTGGCTGCATGCCGAACTCAAGAAGGCGCGCAACTTCAAGGCCTGGTTCAAGAAGGGCCTGCTGGTCGCGACGCTGATGAACGGCATCGAGCAATGGCTGCTCAAGGGCAACATCCCCTGGACCCTGCGCCGCACCAAGCCCGACCACCAGTACCTGAAGCCGGCCTCGGAATGCCAGCCGATCGCCTACCCCAAGCCCGACGGCAAGCTCACCTTCGACCGGCTCTCGAGCGTGTTCATCAGCAACACCAACCACGAGGAACAGCAGCCGGCCCACCTGACGCTGAAGGACGCGTCGGTGCCGGTCAACGTCAACCTCGCGAAATTCGCGGGCCCCGAAAGCCGCTACTGCCCGGCAGGCGTGTACGAGTTCGTGCCCGACGAAGGCAGCGCGGGCAAGCAGCGGCTGCAGATCAACGCGCAGAACTGCGTGCACTGCAAGACCTGCGACATCAAGGATCCGACGCAGAACATCGTGTGGGTCACGCCTGAAGGGGGCGGTGGGCCCAACTACGTGGGGATGTAAGGTCTGTTTTTCTGAGGCCCTCTTCGGAGGGCCTTTTTGCTTCTGGCCGTTCTTGTTCGGGGTGCGTGCACAGGACAGCGGGTACTTCCCTCCGCGAATGTCCCCCGGCCTTCGGCCTCCTCCTTGATTTCGCTGCGGGAAGCACCCGCTGCCCTGCGCACGGGAGGCGCTGAGGGGCTGTCGGTCAAGCGAGGTACGTGGCTACCTCTTCGGCCGTGAGGAAGCGCACCAGGCTCACTTGCGGCTTCTGTTCCGAGTGGAAGTTTTGGTTGAAACCGTTCCAGCCGCGCGCGGGCTTGTCCTCGGTCTCCAGCGCGACGAGCACCAGCCGCCCCTGCCGACGCGCGTTCTCTCGCAAGGTCCCCTCGCCCCAGGCCCAGGCCATGCGGTCGACGAGTTCACCACCGGCATAGGCCTTGGCCTGCAGCCAGAGGTACTGGGCCGAATCGCTGTCGCGCGGCTCGTCATCGGCGCCGAGGCGGTCGGCCAGCGGCTGCCTGATGCCCAAGGTCTTGGCATGCTCGCTGAATAGGTCCTGCAGCAGCGAGAAGGCGTGGAAGTTGTTGTTGATGCCGTGGGCGCGCACGATCATCCCGGCGTTCGAGGCGGGCAGCAGCACGACCATTTCGTCCTCGTAGGCCATCTGGGCGGCGCGGTGCAGGAAATGCAGCTCTTCAAAGGGCAAGGTGCCGTTGACCGACAGCGCCTCGATGCGCGCGCGCAGCGCCTCGTCGGCCAGCAGGTCGCGGTGGTTGCGGACATCGCGCATCAACATCGCCATCAGCGGCAGCACCAGCAAATCGACCGCTTGCCGGCTCGCCTCGACCTGCAGGCGCTCGGCCGGCGGCAGCGCCTCGAGCGCGGCTTCGGCGGCGCGCCAGGCGAGGACGTCGGCCGGCTCCTCCTCCGGCGCTTCCTCTTCATCGTCGTCCTCCATCGGCTCCGCGGCGCAATAGGGTGCGAGCGATGCGAGCAGTTGGGCCAGGCGCCGCAGCGCCGCCGGAAACAGCAGCCGCGGATCGGCACCGTTCTCCACCAGCCCGCCGCAAAGAATCGCGAACAGCGCGGCGCGCAGTGGATGCAGTTCGGGCAGCAGCGCGGCCGCGGCCTGCAGCACCTCGTCGCCCGTGCCTTCCTTCACCGTGGCGCGGTAGAGGTCGGACACCGCATCGTGGTCGTAGAAGCCCGCCTGCGCATCGAGGTCGTCCTCATGCAGCACGGGCAGGCGCAGAACGTCGAGAAAATCCTGAGGCAGCGCTTTCATGCGCGAGAGCGTAGCGCAGCCACCCCTGCCGGCCCGATGCGTTCGTACTTGGTCACGCAATGCATGCCGTGCCCTTGCTCGGCCACGAACAGGCTGCCATCGGCCGTGCCCCACAGGCCATGGCCATACACGCCGAAAGTGCGAAAGCGCCCCAGCACCGCGCCCGAGAGATCGAGCCGGCTCACGCGCGGCGCCTGCTCGGTCACGAACACCTCGCGGCCGTTCGACCAGATGTCCATGGGCCGCAAGAGGCCCGTCCACTGCGTCAGATAGCGACCCACGCGGTCGAAGAGCTGGATGCGGTCGTTGTCGCGGTCGCACACGGCCACGCGGTCATCGGACAGCACCCACACGCCATGTGGCGTCGAGAACTCGCCGGGCCCCTGCCCCACGCCGCCCCAGGTCTGCAGATGCCGCCCCTCGGCCGAGAAGCGATGCACACAGGCATTGCCATATCCATCGCTCACATAGATCTCGCCATCGGGCGCCACCGCCACGTCGGTCGGATGATTGAACGGCGCACCCCAGCGCGGCGCATTGAAGTGGCCGAGTTCGAAACGCGTTTCGAGCGCGGCATCGAGCGCCAGCACCTGGTGGGCGTCGTACGACACAAGGTAGACGTTGTCGACGCCATCGATGAAGAGTCCATGGCCGCTGGTGAGCCTGGGGTTTTCGTAGACCGTATCGAGTTCGCCATCGGGTCCGTAGATCAGCAGTTGCGGTGCCGACCGTTGAAGCACGAACACCCGGCCGCGGCTGTCGAGCGCCAACTGGCTGATCACGCCGACATTGCCGCGTGGCGAGGGCTTCTGCCAGGGGCGCACCATTCGGTAGTCCGACTGGCCGTCGGTCATGAAGAAATCTGGTGCTTCGTTGGCTGGCATGGGGATCCTTGCTGGGTCTTGCGAGCGTAGGGGCGTTGCTCCATCGCGTCCAACCAGTTTTTCTGTTGGGCTGGGACAGTTTTTTTGTTGCGGCTCGGGGCGCGTGCACAGGACAGCGGGTACTTCCCTCCGCGAATGTCCCCCGCCCTTCGGGCTCCTCCTTAATTTCGCTGCGGGAAGCACCCACTGCCCTGTGCACGGAGGCGCTCGGGTTGTGCCGGCCGATCAGGCGCTGCGCGTCTGGCGCGCGCCGGCGGGGTACTCCCCGCAGCGAAATAAAGGAGGAGGCCGAAGGCCGGGGGACATTCGCGGAGGGGAGTACCCCGTCGGCGCGCGCCCGCCCCAACCTCAACCCAAAGCAGCGCCCCAACCACCCCCACCAGGCGTCTCGATCACGAACACATCCCCCGCTTCCATCTGAACCTGCCCGATGTGATCAAGCGCCTCGACACTCCCATCGGCCCGCTCGACACGGTTGATGCCCACCGCCCCCGCTTCGCCACCAGAACCACCAAACGCACCATGGTGCCGCCCATTGCTGAGGATAGAAGCCGTCATCGGCGCAAGGAACCGAACCCGCCGCACACCCCCATCACCACCACGCCAGCGCCCCGCGCCACCCGACCCCGAACGCAGGCTGTAGCTGTCGAGCCGCACCGGGTAGCGGAACTCCAGAACCTCCGGATCGGTGAGCCGCGAGTTGGTCATGTGGGTCTGGACCACGCTCGTGCCGTCGAAGCCTTCGCCCGCGCCGGAACCGCCCGAGATGGTCTCGTAGTACTGGTGCGCGCCGTCGCCGAAGGTGAAGTTGTTCATCGTGCATTGGCTCGCCGCCATCACGCCGAGCGCACCGTAGAGCGCATTGGTCACGCAGCTCGAGGTTTCGACGTTGCCGGCCACCACCGCCGCGGGCGGCAACGGGTTCAGCATGCAGCCGATGGGCACGATCACCTCGATCGGCTTCAGGCAACCCGCGTTGAGCGGAATGTCGTCATCGACCAGCGTGCGGAACACGTACAGTACCGCCGCCATCGTGATCGCACGCGGCGCATTGAAGTTGTTCGGCAGCTGCGCGCTCGTGCCGCTGAAATCCACCGTCGCCGAACGCGCGGCCGCATCGACCTTCACGCGCACCTGGATGCGCGCGCCGTTGTCCAGCGGCAGCACGAACTCGCCGTCCTTGAGCGCCGTGATCACGCGCCGCACCGACTCCTCGGCGTTGTCCTGCACATGGCCCATGTAGGCGGCCACCGTCTCGCGGCCGAACTGCGCCACCATGGCCTGCAGCTCCTGCACGCCCTTCTCGTTGGCTGCGATCTGCGCGCGCAGGTCGGCCAGGTTCTGCTCGATGTTGCGCGAGGGATGCGCGCCGCCGCCGAGCAATGCGCGGAGTTCGACCTCGCGCAGCCGGCCGCCCTCCACCAGCTTGAAGTTGTCGATCAGCACGCCCTCCTCGCCGATGGTCTTCGAGAACGGCGGCATCGAGCCCGGCGTGATGCCGCCCACATCGGCATGGTGGCCGCGCGAGGCCACGTAGAACGAGGGCCGCGCATCGGCCGCGTCGAGGTAGACGGGCGTCACCACCGTGATGTCGGGCAGGTGCGTGCCGCCATGGTAGGGGTCGTTGAGCACGAACACGTCGCCGGGCTTCATGTCGGGGTTGCAGGCGATCACGGTCTTGATCGACTCGCTCATCGAGCCCAGGTGCACCGGCATGTGCGGCGCGTTGGCGATCAGGTTGCCCTCGACGTCGAACAGCGCGCACGAGAAGTCGAGCCGCTCCTTGATGTTGACCGAGTAGGCCGTGTTCTGCAGCCGCAGCCCCATCTGCTCGGCGATGTTCATGAAGAGGTTGTTGAAGACCTCGAGCATCACCGGGTCGGCGCGCGTGCCGATCGCGTGGCTGGTGGCGCGCTCGCGCACGCGGTGCAGCTCCACGCCGTCGGCCGTGGCACGTGCCTGCCAGCCGGGTTCGACCACCGTGGTGGCGTTGCGGCCGGCCAGGATCGCCGGGCCGTCGACCACCGCGCCGGGGCGCAGCGCGGCCTCGTCGAACAGCGCGGCATCGCGCCAGCCCGCGGCGGCTTCGTCGGCCTCGCAGTACATGCGCACGGCCGCGAGCGACTCGGGCACATGCGATTCGGCTGTGCCGGCCGCGGCGGCGGCGCGCGTGCGCTCACCCGCGCCGACGGCCTCGACCGCCACCGCCTCGATCACCAGCGCGCGCTCGCTCATCAGGAACGCGAAGCGCCGGCGGTAGGCCTGCTCGAACTCGTCGCGCATCGCGGCGATGGCTTCGGCGGCCGGCGTGTCCATCGGCAGCGCGCAGGGCAGTGCCGTGTCGGTGCCTTCGTAGCGCAGTTGCACGCGGTGCAGCACGCTGATCGCGGCCTCCGCCACGCCCTGCCCGCGCAGTTCCTCCACGGCCTGCCCGGCCAGGCCGATCGCGGCCTCGCGCGCCTCGGCCAGGCCCGCCGCGTCGAGCCGGCGCTCGAGCGCGCGCTCGCGCAGCGCCAGCTGGTCGGCCAGCCCCATGCCGAAGGCCGAGAGCACGCCCGCCAGCGGATGCAGGTAGACGCTGCGCATGCCCAGCGCATCGGCCACGAGGCAGGCATGCTGGCCGCCCGCGCCGCCGAAGCACTGCAGCGTGTATTGCGTGACGTCGTAGCCGCGCGCCACCGAGATCCGCTTGATCGCATTGGCCATGCTCGCCACCGCGATGCGCAGCGCACCGCTCGCGACCTCCTCGGCACCGACCGCGCGGCCCGTGGCCTCGGTCATGCGCTGTGCCATCGCGGCGAAGCCGCGCTCGGCCGCGTCGCGGTCCAGCGGCTGGTCGGCGCCCGGGCCGAACACCCGCGGGAAGTGCGCGGGCTGGATCTTGCCGAGCAGCACGTTGGCGTCGGTCGTGGTCAGCGGGCCGCCGCGGCGGTAGCTCGCCGGGCCGGGATTGGCGCCAGCCGACTCGGGTCCCACGCGCAGCCGCGCGCCATCGAAGGAGACGATCGAGCCGCCGCCGGCCGCCACCGTGTGGATGCTCATCATCGGCGCGCGCATGCGCACGCCGGCCACCTGGGTCTCGAACGAGCGCTCGAACTCGCCCGCGTAGTGCGACACGTCGGTGGAAGTGCCGCCCATGTCGAAGCCGATCACGCGCGCATGGCCGGCATCGAGTGCGGTGCGCACCATGCCGACGATGCCGCCGGCCGGGCCCGAGAGGATCGCGTCCTTGCCCTGGAAGCGGTTCGCCTGCGTGAGCCCGCCCGAGCTCTGCATGAAGAACAGCGGCACGCCCGGCATCTGCTGCGACACCTGCTCGACATAGCTGCGCAGGATCGGGCTCAGGTAGGCGTCGACCACCGTCGTGTCGCCGCGCGGCACCAGCTTCATCAGCGGGCTGGTCTTGTGCGACACCGACACCTGCGTGAAGCCGATGGCGCGCGCGATGCCTTCGGCCGCGAGCTCGTGCGCCGTGTGGCGCCAGCCGTGCATGAAGACGATGGCGCAGGCGCGCAGGCCCTCGTCGAAGGCGGATTGCAGCTGCGCGCGCAGCGGCGCCTCGTCGAGCGCCTGCACCGTGCCGCCCTGCGCATCGATGCGCTCGTCGGCCTCGATCACGCGCCGGTACAGCAGCTCGGGCAGCACGATGCGGCGATCGAACAGGCGCGGGCGCGCCTGGGTGGCGATGCGCAGCGCGTCGCGGAAGCCCTTCGTCGTGACCAGCACCGTGGGCTCGCCCTTGCGCTCGAGCAGCGCGTTGGTGGCCACCGTGGTGCCCATCTTCACGCACTCCACGCGCTCGGGCGTCACGGCCTCGCCCGGCGCCAGCTTCAGCAAGCGGCGGATGCCCTCGACGGCCGCGTCGCGGTACTGCTCGGGGTTCTCCGACAGCAGCTTGAGCGTGTGCAGGCCGCCTTCGGGATCGCGGCCCACGAGGTCGGTGAAGGTGCCGCCGCGGTCGATCCAGAACTGCCAGCGGGACGGGAGAAGGGTTTGCGTGGTCATGGGGAACAAGGATAGGTCTTCGCGAGGAGAAAAAGCGGAGTCGGGTCAGTTCTGGCGCAGGTCGCGGCCACGGGTTTCGGGCAGGCACAGCGCCACCACCACGACCATCGCATAGGCCACCGCCGCGCAGACGCCGATGGCCGTGCCCAGCGGCAGGTGCATGCGGTCGCTCAGCACGCCGACCAGCGCCGGGAAGGTGGCGCCGATGCCGCGCCCGAAGTTGTAGCAAAAGCCTTGCCCGGAGCCGCGCAGCTCGTTGGGGAACAGCTCGGCCAGGAAGGCGCCCGCGCCGCTGAAGATGCCCGACATGAAGAAGCCGAGCGGGAAGCCCAGCAGCAGCATCAGGCCGTCGGTGATCGGCAGCAGCGTGTAGGCATAGACCAGCAGGCCCGCGCCGATGGCGAACAGGATGAAGGCGCGGCGGCGGCCCAGGCGGTCCGACAGGTAGGCGCCGCAGAGGTAGCCGACGAAGGCGCCGACGATGAACATGAACTGGTAGCCGCCCGAACTCAGCACCGTCAGGTGGCGCTCGTTCTTCAGGAAGGTCGGCAGCCACACGCCGATGGCGTAATAGCCGCCCTGCATGCCGGTGAACAGCAGGCTCGCGAGCACCGTGGTGCCGAGCACGCCGGGCTTGAAGATCGCGAGGAAGTTGCCGCTGCGCTCGCCGCGCGCCACCGCGGCGCGGGTCTGCACGTAGATCTCGGGGTCGCTGATCGAGCGCCGGATGAAGACGATCAGCAGCGCGGGGAGCAGGCCCAGCAGGAACATCACGCGCCACGAGACCTCGGGCGGCAGGAACGAGAACAGCGCCATCGACACCAGCACCGCCGCGCCCCAGCCCACGGCCCAGCTGCTCTGCACCAGCCCGACCGCCTTGCCGCGGTAGGCCGGCCGGATCATCTCGGCGATCAGCACCGAGCCCACGGCCCATTCGCCGCCGAAGCCCAGGCCCTGCAGCGTGCGCGCCACCAGCAGCTGCCCGGGCGTCTGGGCCAGGCCGCAGGCGAAGGTGAAGATCGCGAACACCAGGATCGTGAGCTGCAGGATGCGCACCCGGCCGTAGCGGTCGGCCAGGATGCCCGCGGCCCAGCCGCCGAGCGCCGAGGCCACCAGGGTGGCGGTGCCGATCAGGCCGACCTCGGTCTTGCTCATGCCCCACAGCGACAGCAGGATCGGCGTGACCAGCGGCAGCGTGTAGTAGTCGAAGGCATCGACCGCGTAGCCGCTGAACGAGGCCGCGAGCGTGCGCTTCTCGTTCGGGTTCAGGGTGCGCAGCCAGTTGGCGTCGCCGGCGTCCGCCGGGCCGTCGACGGGCGTCGGCGCGGTGGCCTCGAGGGTGCTGTTTTTCATGGTGTGTCTTCTCCAGGGTGGGTCGGGGCGGGAACGGCGCCGCGCGGTCCCTGCCCAGGGGACCGGCGGCGATCGGAACCAGGGGCGGCGCGCTAGAGCGCGGCGAGCCGGTGGTGCGGCAGGTCGGTGACCAGCATCGCGCCCGGCGCATGCGTGATCGCCAGCGGCAGCCGCGCGGCCGCGAGCGCGGCCTGGGGCGTCACGCCGCAGGCCCAGAACACGGGCAACTCGTCGGGCATCACCTCGACGGCATCGCCATAGTCGGGGCGGCCGATGTCGCGGATGCCGATCAGCGCGGGATCGCCCAGGTGCACCGGCGCGCCGTGCACGGCCGGAAAGCGCGAGGTGATCTGCACCGCGCGGATCGCATCGGCGGCGCGCAGCGGCCGCATCGACACCACCAGCGGCCCGCTGAACGGACCGGCCGGCACCGTCTGCAGCCCGGTGCGGTACATCGCGACGTTGCGGCCCTGCGCCACGTGGCGCAGCGCGATGCCCTCGGCCAGCAGCGCATGCTCGAAGGTGAACGAGCAGCCGATGACGAAGCCGACCATGTCGTCGCGCCACAGCGCGCGCACGTCGGTGGGCTCGTCGACCAGTTCGCCCTCGCGCCAGACGCGGTAGCGCGGCAGGTCGCTGCGCAGGTCGATGTCCTCGCCGAGCGCAGGGAGCGAGGGATCGCCGGCCTCGGTCACGCCGAGCAGCGGACAGGGCTTGGGGTTGGCCTGGCAGAAGCGCAGGAAGTCGCCCGCATGGGCCTGCGGCAGGATCACGAGGTTGCCCTGCACGTGGGCGCTGGCGAGGCCGCTGGTGTGGCCCCTCAGGCGGCCGGCCCGGGCGGCTTGCCGCACGTCGCGTGCGCTGCTCGCGCCGGTGGGCAGGGAGGTCGATTCGTCTGTGGCTGGCATGGCGTTGGCGAGCGGCTGCTTGTCTCTTCGTTGTGGTGGGCGGATTGTGGGAATCCGCGCGCCCGAACGCCAACGCAAAGTTTCTTGCTCAGCTCATCGATTTTTTCGATGACCCAGCGCGGTGCGATCCGTGCACCACGGCGGAACTCACAGCGGCTTCGAGCAGCAGCGAAGATGGATCGTCCCGGTAGCTCGCATAGATCGGCAAGGGCTCCAACGTGCCTTCGCTCGGCAGCACGCGCAGCGGCAGCCGCCGCGCGAGGCCATCGACCACCGCGCGCGGCAGGGTGGCCACGCCGAAGCCCGCCTCCACCAGTTGCGCCATCGCCGAGATCGAGGAGATCGCATGCACGCGCGGCGCCGCGCCGCCGGCCTCGCGGAAGAACTCGAGCAGCGCCACGTGCGGCTGCGAGCCGCGCTGGAAGGTCAGCAGGTCGAGCGACAGCAGGTCGGCGATGCGGTAGCGCCGCCGCAGGTGCAGCTCGCGGTGGCCGACGAAGCACATGGCCATCGGCGGCACCGCGCGCGTGCGCACGCCGTCGCCCACCGCGGGCAGCGCGGCGAACACCAGGTCCTGCTTGCCGCGCTGCAGCTGGTCGACCAGCACCGGCGTGGTTTCGACCGTGAGCTCGAGCTCGAAGTCCGGGTAGGTGGCCTGCATGTGCTTGAGCCAGCCCGTGAGCCAGCTGTGCACCACCGACTCGATCGCGCCCACGCGCAGCACCGTCTCGCGCACCGCGCCCGAGCCCATCTCGGCCTTGATGTGCATCTGCATCTCGAGCAGCTTCTGCGCGAAGGCATGGAAGCGCTGGCCCGCCACCGTGAGGCGGAACTGCTTGTCGCGGCGGTCGAGCAGCAAGGTGCCGAGCTCGCGCTCGAGCGCGGCGATGCGGCTGGACAGCGCGGACTGCGTGAGGTGCAGCTTCTCGGCGGCGCGCGTCACGCTCTTGAGGGCCACGGCCCAGTGGAAGGCTTCCACGAATCGGAGGTTCATCGTTCGGCTCGGCGGACTGGCGAAGCCCCGAGTGTCGCGCCGGCCGCGCTTATCCTCGGACTCTCGACAAGGAGACAAGGACCGACATGCAGATCGTCATCACCGGCGGCGCCGGCTTTCTGGGCGCCCGCCTCGCCCGCACGCTGCTCGCGCAGGGCCGCCTTTCGCTCGCGGGCGCGGCCCCCGCCCCCATCGTCAGGATCACCCTGGTCGACCGCGCGCCGCCGCCGGCCGACCTCGCGGCCGACCCGCGTGTCGCCTTCGTGACTGGCGACCTCAACGACCAGCTCGGCGCCGATGCCGACGCCACGCCCTGGCGCGAGGCCGAGGCCGTGTTCCACCTCGCGGCCGCGGTCAGCGGCGAGTGCGAGGCCGACTTCGACCTCGGCATGCGCAGCAACTTCGCCGCCACCCATGCGCTGCTCGAGCGGCTGCGCGCGCTCGGCACCCGGCCGGTGCTGGTGTTCTCGAGCTCGCTCGCGGTGTTCGGCGATTCGCCCGAGCAGCCGCTGCCGCCGGTGATCGACGACCACACGCTGCCCACGCCGCAGACCAGCTACGGGATCCAGAAGTTCATCGGCGAGCAGCTGGTGGCCGACTTCACGCGCAAGGGCTTCATCCGCGGGCGCAGCGTGCGCCTGATGACGGTGAGCGTGCGCCCCGGCAAGCCCAACGGCGCGGCCTCGGGCTTCTTCAGCGGCATGATCCGCGAGCCGCTGGCCGGGCTGCGCGCGGCCTGCCCGGTGCCCGACGAGACGCCGGTGGCCGTCGCCTCGCCGGCGCGCACCATCGAGGGGCTGATCCGCGCGGCCGAGGCGAGCGAGGCCGAATGGGGTCCGCGCACCGCCGTGAACCTGCCCTCGCTGTCCACGACCGTCGGCGAGATGGCCGCGGCCCTCGAGCGCGTGGCCGGCCCGGCCGCGACCGCGCTGCTCGACCGCACGCCCGAGCCGACGATCCGGCGCATCGTGAAGTCCTGGCCCGGCCGCTTCGACACGCCGCGCGCCCGCGCGCTCGGCCTGGGGTCGGACGAGAGCTTCGACGCGGTGATCCGCGAATACGTCCGTGAAAATCCCGACGCGGTGAAGCTACCAACTGTTGCATAGTCATACCTTTGCGGTACGGCGCGCCTCGCGCCACTCGCTTCCCCCCAATCCCAGGAGACTCCGAATGAAATTGACCCGACTGGCCGCTGGCCTGGTGCTGGGCATGGGCATGGCCTGCGCGGCCTTCGCGCAGACGACCATGAAGATCAGTATCTCCGTGGCACAGAACTCCCACCAGGGCGTGGCCATCGACACCTTCGCGAAGGAAGTCGAGAAGCGCACCGGCGGCCGCTACAAGGTCCAGACCTTCTACAACGGCTCGCTCGGCGGCGAGCGCGAGTCGATCGAGGCGGTGCAGCTGGGCACGCAGGAGCTGGCCTTCTCCTCCACCGGCCCGATCCCCAACTTCGTGCCCGAGACCAAGATCCTCGACGTGCCCTTCCTGTTCCGCGACAAGGCGCATGCGCGCGCGGTGCTCGACGGCCCGATCGGCCAGGACCTGCTGACCAAGTTCGACGCCAAGGGCTTCAAGGCGCTCGCGTGGGCCGAGAACGGCTTCCGCCACATGACCAACAGCAAGCGCGACGTGAAGGCGCCCGAGGACCTCAAGGGCCTGAAGATGCGCACCATGGAGAACCCGGTGCACATCGCGGCCTACAAGGGCTTCGGCATCATCACCACGCCCATGGCCTTCCCCGAGGTGTTCACCGCGCTCCAGCAGGGCACGGTCGACGGCCAGGAGAATCCGCTGCCGGTGATCATCTCGGCCAAGTTCGACCAGGTGCAGAAGCACCTGTCGCTGACCGGCCACGTCTACTCGCCGTGCATCTTCGTGATGAACAAGGCGGTGTTCGACAAGCTCAGCGCCGCCGACAAGCAGGCCTTCATCGACGCCGCCAAGGAAGGCACCAAGGCCAACCGCGCGCGCGTGGACGAGGACGACGCCAAGGGCGTGGCCGACCTGCGCGCCAAGGGCATGACGGTGATCGACAACGTCGACAAGGCCAAGTTCGTGGCGGCGCTCGCGCCGGTCAACGCCCAGTTCGAGAAGGACTTCGGCAAGGCCAACCTCGACAAGATCCGCGACTTCAAGTGAGAGCGATGGCCCGCGCCGCGTGAGCGTCGAAGCTTCGACCCGCGCCCGGCCGAAGCCGCGCCCGCCAGGCAGGACGCCCGGCGGGCGTTCCTGTTTTTGACTTCCCTTCCGGGACCTTCCTGATGAAAAACAAGTTCCTCGGCCTGGAACGATGGACCACGATGGTGTCCATGGTCCTGGCCTGCGCGATGCTGCTGGTCGCCGCCTCGCTCGGCATGTTCCAGATCGTCACCCGCTTCGTGCTCGAGCAACCCGCCGAGTGGAGCGAGATCCTGATCCGCGTGAGCCTGATCTGGATGGTCTTCCTCGGCATCCCGATGGCCTTCCGCCAGGGCGCCATGGTCAGCGTCGACGTGCTGTACCGCTGGAGCTCGCCGCGCACGCGCCGCATCCTCGACGCGGTGGTGAGCGTGGCCGCCCTCGCGCTCATGCTGGTCGTGCTGTGGTGGGGCTGGGACTACGCGATCCGCGGCCGCGTGCAGAGCATGGCCGGCCTCGAGAGCATCTCCATGATCTGGGCCTACATGGCGCTGCCGGTCGGCGCGGTGTTCTCGCTGTTCGGCATCGTGGGCAACTACCTCGATCCCAAGCGCCTCGAACTGGAGACCGCGCAATGACCACGACCATGATCGCGACGATGGTGCTGTGCTTCGCACTGTCGGTATCGGTGGCCGTCTCGATCGGCCTGGCCTCGATCCTGGGCATCCAGGTCACGAACGCCAACATGCTGATCTCCGCCAAGGAGATGTTCAACTCGATCAACAAGTTTCCGCTCGCGGCGATCCCCTTCTTCATTCTGGCCGGCAACCTGATGGAGACCGGCGGCATCTCGCGCCGGCTGGTGGAGTTCGCCAAGAGCATCGTGGGCGGCATCCAGGGCGGGCTGCCGATGACCTGCGTGCTGACCTGCATGATCTTCGCGGCGGTCTCGGGCTCCTCGGTGGCCACCACCTTCGCGATCGGCGCCATCCTGATCCCGGCGCTCATCAAGCACGGCTACCCGACCTCCTACGCGGCCGCGCTGCAGGCCACCAGCGCCGAGCTCGGCGTGATCATCCCGCCCTCGATCCCGATGATCCTGTACGGCGTGAGCGCCGAGGTGTCGATCGGCGAGCTGTTCATCGCGGGCTTCGGCCCCGGCATCCTGATCAGCCTCGCGCTCATGCTGTTCGTGTGGGTCTACTGCAAGTGGAAGGGTTGGGGCAAGACCGACGGCGAGGGCCGCATGCCCTTCGGCCGCGCGCTGTGGCAGGCCGGCTGGGCGCTGCTGATGCCGGTCATCATCCTCGGCGGCATCTACGGCGGCATCTTCACGCCGACCGAGGCCTCGGCGGTGGCGGTGTTCTACGCGCTGATCGTGGGCATGGTGATCTACCGCGAGATCAAGATCACCGACCTGTTCGCGATCCTGCGCAAGTCGGTGCTGTCCTCGGCGGTGATCATGTTCATCATCGCCAACGCGGGGCTGTTCGCCTTCCTGATCACGCGCGCCGGCGTGCCCGACGCCATCGGCCACTGGCTGCAGGAAGTGCTGCAGTCGCCCGCGATGTTCCTGCTGGGCGTGAACGCGGCGCTGTTCGTGATCGGCATGTTCATCGAGACCAGCGCGGCGATCATCGTGCTCGCGCCCATCCTCGCGCCGGTGGCGCAGCACTTCGGCATCGACCCCGTGCACTTCGGCCTGATCATGGTGGTGAACCTGGCGCTGGGCATGATCACCCCGCCCTTCGGCGTGAACCTGTTCGCGGCCTGCACCGTGGCGCGCATCTCGCTCGACCGGATCGTGAAGCACCTGGTGCCCTTCGTGCTCGTGATCCTGGCCTGCCTGATGGTGATCACCTACGTGCCGTGGGTCTCGCTCGCGCTGCGCGACCTGGTGTACGCGCGCTGAGCGGGTTCGCTCATCCGGCCCCCTCGGCGGGGCCGGGCGCCTGCAGGTACTGGCTCGGCGGCATGCCCAGCGTGCGGCGGAACATCGCCGCATAAGCGCTCGGGCTGTCGTAGCCGTGCGCCAGCGCCACCTCGAGGATCGAGGCGCCGGCGGCCAGCCGCGGCAGGCTCAGCAGCAGCCGCGCCTGCCGGCACCAGGCGCCGAAGTTCATGCCGGTCTCGCGCTGGAACAGGCGCGCCAGCGTGCGCGCGTTCATGTGCAGCCGCTTCGCCCAGGCCTCGAGCGAGGCCGGCAGCGCGGGATCGCGCACCAGTTCCTCGCACAGCGCCGCCAGGCGCGCATGGCGCGGCATCGGCACGTGCAGCGAGAGCGCGGGCGCACGCTCGATCTCGTCGAGGATCAGCTCCATCACGCGTTCGTCGCGCCCGCCCTGCGCATAGTCCAGCGGCAGCGCGATCGCGGCCACGATGAGCTCGCGCAGCAGCGCATCGACCGGGATCACGCGGCAGTCGGGGCCGAGGCCGGCGCGGGTGCCGGGCTCGACGAAGACGGTGCGCATGCGCACGTCGCCCGCCATGCGGATGCCGTGCACCATGCCGGGCGGCAGCCAGGCGCCGCGCCCCGGCGGCACCACCCAGCTGCCGGCCTCGGCGCTCACGATCATCACGCCCGAGATCGCGTGGATCAGCTGGCCGCGCCGGTGGCTGTGCAGCGGAATGACGGCGTGGCCCTCGGCATCGGTCGCCAGCACCGCGACGGCGCGCGGCGTCGATTCGCCATGCTCGGGGCGCAGGTCGAATTCGGCGGGCGGCTGCAGCTTGTCCATTTCTCGACGATCCTTGTTCTTTCGTAGCGAGATCATCTTCGCACGGCTTCCTAGCATGGCCCGGCCTCGACACGAGGTTTCACAGAAAGGGCTATCGCATGCAATGCAATCCGCCGCCGGCCACGCCGGGAGGCCGCCGATGAACAAGGGCCGCCTCGGGCTTCTCACCGGCACCCACGCCGTCAACGATCTCTACCAGGGCCTGGTGCCCGCGCTGCTGCCGCTGATGGTGCTGGAGCGCGGCTACAGCTACACGGCCGTGAGCGGGCTGATGCTCGCGGCCACCGGGCTGTCGAGCGTGGTGCAGCCGCTGTTCGGCCTCTATGCCGACCGCCATCCGCGGCCCTGGCTGGTGCCGGTGGGCTTCCTGGTCGCGGCGCTGGGGCTGGTGCTCGCGGGCCTGGGCTCGAACTACCTCTGGACCTGGCTCGCGACCGTGCTGTGCGGCCTCGGCATCGCGGCCTACCACCCGAGCGCCACCGTGGCCGCGCGCGCGGCCGGCGGCGCCTCGCAGAAGGCGATGAGCGTGTTCTCGGTCGGCGGCACCATCGGCGCCTCGTTCGCGCCGGTGCTCGCCACCACGGTGGTCGGCGGCGGCGCGCTGTCGCGCAGCTACCTGCTCGGGCTGCCCGCGCTGGCGATGGGCGCCGTGTGGCTGCTGGCCAATCGCGGCCAGGGCGCGGCGAACGCGGCACGGGCCGGCGCGGCCCGGCGCGCGCAGGCCGCGGCGCAGCGGGCGCCGAACGACTGGCGCGCCTTCGCGCTGCTGGTGGCCACCATCGTCGGCTGGTCGATCCCCTACGTGACGGTGCTGTCGATGCTCTCGCTGCGCATCACGCGCGACCTGCACGGCTCGGCCTTCCAGGGCGCGGTGGCGCTGACCGGCTTCACCGCCGCCGGTGCCGTGGGCACCCTGCTGGGCGGCTGGCTCGGCGACCGCCTCGGGCGCATGGGCACGATCCGCGCGGGCTACCTGCTCGCGGTGCCGGCCATGGCCGGGCTGGTGCTCGCGTCCTCGCCCGCCTGGGCGCTGGCCTGCACGGCGCTGCTGGGCCTGTGCATGTTCCTGCCCTTCGCGGCGCAGGTGACGTTGGCGCAGGACTACCTGCCGCGCAACCCGGCCACGGCCAGCGGCATCACGCTGGGACTCGCGCTCTCGGTCGGCGGCCTGGTGTCGCCGCTGTTCGGCCTGCTGTCCGATGCGCGCGGATTGGGCGTGACCTTGAGCGCGGTGCTGTGCGTGCTGTGCGTGGCGGCGGTGCTGTCGCTGCGCATGCGCAACCGCACGCTCGATGCGGCCGTGGTCTCGCCGCGCCCCGCGCGCGCCGCCTGAACCACCGGAACCGGTGAGTGCGCGAGGGCCTGTCGTTGCGGCGGCCGTACAGCCGCGACGATCCGACACATGCGGGCCGGGTTTCACTGCCAGAATCGAAAATCGCCCTCGGCGACCGGTTCCGACATCAACACAACCAGGACATGCGCATGAATCGATTCCTTCCCCGTCCCTCCGCAGGTGCCGTGCTCGCGGCGGCGGCCCTGGCCGGCCTCTGTGCAGTCGCACCGGCCGTGGCGGCCGATGCACCCGCGAAGGCACCCGCACCGGCAGCGGCGCCGGCCCCCGCTGCGGCCCCTGCGGCAGCAGCACCGGCCGCTGCCGCACCGGCTCCCGCCGCTGCACCCGCGCCTGCGCCCGCCGCGGCCGCCGCCGCGCCGGCCGAGGTCGAGGCCGCCGTGCGCGCCTGGGCTGCCGCCTGGGCCTCGAAGGACGTCGACAAGTACCTCGCCAGCTACGCGAGCGACTTCCAGCCCGCCAAGGGCAGCAGCCACAAGGCCTGGGAAGAAGAGCGCCGCAAGCGCATCGGCAACAAGTCGAGCATCAGCGTGAAGGTCGACAACCTGGTGGTCAGCATCAACGGCAACACGGCCACCGCGAAGTTCAAGCAGAGCTACGCCGCCGACAAGATCAAGGAGAGCGGCCGCAAGACGCTCGAGCTGCAGCGCGTCGATGGCCGCTGGCTGATCCGCAAGGAAAGCGCGGGCGGCTGAACGCCGCCGCAGGTCACCGGCGTTCGACGAGACGGCGCGCGCTCGCAGCGCAGCGCCGCGCCGGTCGCACGTCCCAGGTCGAATTGATCCGCTAAATACGGAGCATCCAAAGAATAGATTTTGCGGATGCCCACCGCGAATCGATCATCGCTGCCACAAGAGCGCGGCGATTCCCTTGCCGTGCCGTCGCAGGGAGACAAGCATGCAATGGGATGTGATCGTGGCGGGCGGTGGGCCATCGGGCCTGACACTGGCGGCCGAACTGGCGGGTTCGGGCGCGCGGACCCTGGTGTTGGAGCGGCGCCAGGGCGGCGTTCAATCGCGAGCCGGCACCGTGCTGCCGCGCCTGCTCGAACTCTTCGATGCGCGCGGCATCGCCGAGCGCTTCATCGAACGAACGCGCGAGATCGCGGCCTACCCTTTCCGTCCCACGCACATCTGGGCCGGCTTCACGCCGATCGAGTGGCGCCATCTCGAAACGCGCTTCGGCTTCACGCTGGGCCTGCCGCAGAACCACACCGAGGACATCCTGCGCCAATGGGCCGGCGACAGCGGCGCCGAGATCCGGCACGGCACCGCGCTCCAGGCATTTCGCGAGGACGGAGACGGCGTGCAGGTGGAGGCGCTCGACGCATCGGGCGAAAGCCACACGCTGCGGGCGCGCTACCTGGTCGGCGCCGACGGTGGCCGCAGCACCGTGCGCGAACTCGGGGGCTTCGCGTTCGAGGGCCACGCGGGCACCTTCCGGGGCCTGGCCGTCGATGCCGAACTCGAAGCGCCCTGGCCCGGTGGGCGCATCGACATCGACAACCACATGGGCTGGGTGCGCGGCTACGTGTTCGGCGCGGGCATCACGCGCTTCAACATCGTGCACCGCGACCGCCGCCATGCGCCCAGGGACGAGCCCGTGACAGTGGACGAAGTGCGCCAGTGCATCCGCGACGTGCACGGCACCGACTACGGCATCGAGCGGCTGCGCTGGGCCTCGCGCTTCGATGACCAGATGCGTGCCGTCCCGTGCCTGCGCCGGGGCCGCGTGTTCCTGGTCGGCGAGTCGGCGCGCGTGCACTATCCGGCCAGCGGCGTCGGCATGAACTTCTGCCTGCAGGATGCATTCAACCTCGGCTGGAAGATGGCGAACGTGATCCAGGGCATCGCGCCCGAATCCACGCTCGACAGCTACCACGCCGAGCGCTATCCGGTCATGCAGGCGCTGCTGGCCAGCGTCAGGGCGCAATGCGCGCTGCAGTTCAACTTCTCGCCCGAAGGCGTAGCTCTCAAGCGCCGCTTCGCGCAACGCCTGCTGCCCCTGCCCGAGGTACAGCGCCAGCTGGTGCGCGAGCTGTGCGGGCTCGAGAACCCCTATGACACCGGACCGGGCAACCATGCGCTGGCCGGCCGATGCCTGCCCGACTTCGACGTGATCACGCTCGACGGCCGTTCGCGACGGGTCGCGCAGATGCTGCGCAACAGGCGCTTCGTGCTGCTCGACCTCGAGGGCTACAGCGGCCAGTTCGCGCAGCTCGATCTCACGGGCCTGCCGGTCGACCTGGTGCCGGCGCGCCTGGGCCGTCCCCCCGCGTCGATGACTGGCGTGAAGGCCCTGCTGATACGCCCCGACGCCTACGTGGACTGGGCCAGCGACGAGCTCGCGGGGACCGCGCAGCTCGAGGCACGGCTCGCCCGCTGGTTCGAGCGCTAGGCCTTCCCGCATTCCGCCCAACGAGTCTTCGCAGCGCCGCACGACGAGCTGCGCGAAGGACTCGCGACCTCCTCATTCGCAAAACCCCACGATCCATGACAAGCCTTGCCTGCCCTCCTGCGCTCGCGGCCCTGCTGCTGGCCGCGCTCGCCGCCGACAGCGCCGCCCAGTCCTCGGCCACCCTCTACGGCACCATCGACCTCGGCATTCGCAGCGTGCACAACGGCGGCCTGGGCTCGAAGACCACGCTGTCCAGCGGCGGCTACCGCATCAGCCGCCTGGGCCTGCGCGGCAGCGAGGAACTGGGCGCGGGCTGGCAGGCCGGCTTCCGCCTCGAGGCGCTGATCAACGCCGACACCGGCAAGCTCGGCTCGCCCACGCTGGCCGAGCATTTCTGGAACCGCCATTCCTATCTCGAGATCGGCAGCGGCACGCATGGCAGGCTGCGCCTGGGCTACGACAACACGCCCACCCACCGCCTCTGGCTCGACAGCGAGCCGTGGCTGATCGGCATCGGCAGCTCGGGCAACCTGTTCGACACGCCGCAGAACGGCCCCTGGCGCGAGGTGTTCGGCCCGGTCTCGCGCTTCGAGACCACCATGTACTACGCGCGCAACATGCTGCAGTACCTGAGCCCCCGCTTCGGCGGTTTCTCCGGCGAACTGGCCTACGCCTTGCGCGAGGGCGATGTCTCGGCCAGCGGCGCGGCCGGCATGCGGCAGTACCGGCTGAGCTACGACGCCGGCCCCTTTGCCGCGGGCTTCTCGCAATCCCGTTCCGAGGCGCAGGTGGTGGCCGGCGGGCCCGCGCGGCGCTTGACCGACAGCGTGGCCTCGGTGTCCTACGACCTCGACGGCGCCAGGCTCGCGCTGTCGTGGCGGCAGTTCCGCGCGGCCGGCAGCAAGGAGTCGGTCGTCCGGTTCACGGCCATCCTGCCGATGCCGCACGGCTACCTCAATGCCTCGTATGCGCGCAGCCGCCAGGCGGGCCGCATCGATGCCCATCCCGCTCCCGGCACCCGCGCCGGCCCCATCGACGGCAACGGCAGCACGCAGCTCGCGCTCGGCTACGTGTACCCGTTGTCGCGGCGCACCTCGCTCTACGCCAACGTCGCGCGCCTGTCGAACCGCGGCGCCTCGTTCCTGGCACTGCCCGGCGGACCGCCCACCACCGCGGGCAACTTCGCCGGCGGCCGCTCCACCGGCGTCGACGCGGGCATCACGCACGCGTTCTGACATCGCTTCCTCCCACCGAGACAACAGCCATGACACTGACTCCCCTCCCTCCGGTCCACCGCGTGGTCACCGGCCACGATGCCACCGGCAAGGCCATCGTCGCCATCGACGGAGCGCTGCCCACCGTGGTCGAGCTCGCGGCCATTCCGGGCACCGTGTTCCACGAGCTCTGGAACACCAGCGCCAGCCCCGCGGCCATCGACAACGGCCCCGACCCGACACCGGGCCCGTTGACGCTGGCGCCCGCGCCGCGCGGCACCCGCCTGCGCTTCGTCGACATGCCGCCCGACACGCCCGAGTTCCTCGCGCAGGGCGCGCAACGCATGAAGGAACTGTTCGCGCGCACCGGCAACGACGCCCACTCCACCGCGCGGGCCGGCTCGCCGCATCCGCTGATGCACCGCACCGCCTCGCTCGACTACGGCATCGTGATGGAGGGCGAGATCACGCTGGTGCTCGACGACTCGGAAGTGAAGCTGGCCGCGGGCAGCGTGGTGGTACAGCGCGGCACCAACCACGCGTGGGCCAATCGCTCGCAGCGGCCCTGCCGCATGCTGTTCGTGCTGATCGACGGCGCGCTCGATCCCGGCATCGCCGCGACCTTGGCCACGGCCGCGCCGGACGGAGACCGCGATGCGCGCTGACAACGCCGAACTCGCGCGCCACTGGCGCCTGCTGCTGGGCTCGACGCTGGGCATCTGCGTCAGCTCGTCGGCCCTGTTCTATTACACGAGCTCGGTCTTCTTCGCCGAGCTGAACCATGCGCTGGGCTGGTCGCGCAGCGAACTGGCGCTGGCCAACGTCGTGCACACCGCGGCCATCGCGCTGCTGTCCCCGTTCGCGGGCCGGTTCATGGACCGGCACGGCATCCGCGCACCGATCGTGTTCTCGCTGTGCGCGCAGGCGGCCTGCTATGCCGCGATCGCGCTGCTGCCGGCCACGCTGCCGCTGTTCCTGAGCCTGCAGGCCCTGCTGTCGCTGCTCGGCGTGGCCGCGACGCCGGTGGGCTACTCGCGCGCCATCAGCGCGCGCTTCGATGCCAAGCGCGGCCTCGCGCTCGGGCTGGCCATGAGCGGCCTCGGCGTGGTGGCGATCCTCGCGCCGCTCGTGCTGCCGCGGATCGTGGAAGCGGTGGGCTGGCGCGGCGGCTACCTCTCGCTGTCGGCCTTCGTCGTGCTGCTCGGCGCGCCCGCGATGTGGCTGCTCGGGCCCGAGGTGGACCGCGCGCCCGTGCGGCCTGCGGCCGCGCCGGCCCAGGCCACGCACGATCTGCCGCTGCACCGGCGCCCGCTGTTCTGGCTGCTGATCGCCGCCTTCGTGCTGCCGATGCTGTTCGGCTCGGGCTACATCGTCCACTTCATCGCGATGATGCGCGACCGCGGCCTGAGCGCCACCGAGGCGGGCACGATGGCGGCGCTGATCGGGGTGGCGGTGCTGCTGGGGCGCCTGGTCACCGGGCTGCTGATCGACCACCTGTTCGCGCCGCGGGTCATCGCCGTCGTCATGCTGCTGTTCGCGGGCGGCCTGCTGCTGCTGACGACCGGCCACCCGATGCTGGCGCTGCCCGCGGCGTTCACGATCGGCTTCGCGATGGGCGCCGAACTCGACGTGCTGGCCTACCTGGTCTCGCGCTACTTCCCCATCGCGCGCTTCGGCCGCACCTACGGCATCTTCTACGGTGCCCTCATGGCCGGCGGCGCCTGCAGCGCCCTGCTGATCGCCCAGCTGCATGCGCGCACCGGCAGCTACGAAGCACCGCTCGTCCTGTCGGCGGCCATGCTGGCCCTCGCGGCCGCGCTGTTCCTGCTGGCACCCCGTTTCCCTTCATCGCCCGCGTCCTCGTGACCGGCCCGCAACCCTGGCTCGACAAGGAACACCCCATGCGCCCCTTCACCCTGGTCTCTTACATGGACGCCAACGATCGCAGCCGACCGGGCCTCGCGCTCGGCGACACGATGGTCGCCTGGAGCGACCTCGCCACCGCGCACGGTCTGCCGCTGGCCGAGGCCACGATGCCCGAACTCATCGCGGCCTGGCCGATGCTCGAACCGCGGCTCGCCGCGGTCGAGGACGGGTCGCTCGCCACGCCGCGCGACCTGGCGCAGGTGCGGCCGGCGCCGCCCGTCGTCGGCGGCGGCCTGTTCTGCAGCGGCCCGAACTACCGCTGCCATCTGAACGAGATGACGGCGGGCCAACGCAGCGACATCGACAAGAAGGTCGCCGCCCCCTTCTTCTTCTCGAAACCCGCGGCCCATTCCATCATCGGTCCCGGCGCGCCGATCGTGCTGCCCGCCGGCTCGCACAAGCTCGACTGGGAGGCCGAACTCGCCGTCGTCATCGGCCGGCCCGCGCGCGACGTGCCGGTGGAACGCGCGATGGACCATGTGTTCGGCTATTCCATCCTCAACGACCTGTCGGCGCGCGACCTGTTCCGCCGCGAGGAATGGCCAGGCTGGCTGGACTGGCTCGGCTGCAAGGGCTTCGAGGGCTCCGCCCCGCTGGGACCGGCCATCGTGCCCGCGCACCAGGTCGCCGATCCCTACGACCTGACGCTACGGCTCTGGGTCAACGACGTGCTGCAGCAAGAGGCGTCGACCGCCCAGATGATCTTCAGCATCGCCGAGCAGATCGCCTACCTCAGCCGCCGCGTGACGCTGCGCCCCGGCGACCTCATCGCCACCGGCACGCCGGCCGGCGTCGGCATGCCCCGGAACGTCTTCCTTCAACCCGGCGACGTGGTGCGCGTCGAGATCGAAGGCCTGGGCATCGGCCCGCTCGTCAATCCGGTCGTCGCCCACCCTCTTCATTCCCCAAGGAGCCTCCAGCCATGAGCACCCTCAAGTTGAACCGCCCGCTGCGCCTGTCCCACGGCACGCTGAGCTGCCGCGATCTCGCGGCCTCGCGCCGCTTCTACGAGGAATTCCTCGGCCTCGACTGCGTCGAGCATGTCGCCGGACGGGCCATGATGATCCGCCTCGGCGGCTACTGGACCGTGGTCTGCCTGCCCTCGCCGCGCGAACAGAAGCTCGACGTGCACAACCACTGGGGCCTCGACCTCGAATCGCGCGCCGCGGTCGACATCGCGCGCGCGCTCGCGCTGCAGCACCAGGAGGACTACGGCATACGGCGCGTGCTGCCGGCGCGCGAACTGCACGGCGACTACGGCTTCTACCTCGAGGACCGCGACGGCAACTGGTGGGAATTCCAGTGCCTGGGCGGGCGCGACTACGACGACATCTTCCGCGCGGGCGACCAGGTCCGTGCGCCGGAAGGTCCCCGGCCATGAACGACCACCGACTCGACATGCCGCCCGCGCGCGCCTATCGCCGCATCGCCACCGAGGAGGCCTATGCCCCGCCCGAACTGATCCAGGCCTACCGCCGTCTGATCGACGGCGGCCACAGCGACGACCCCGGCTTCACCAGTTCGTGGCGCTACTTCCTGAACAATCCCTCGCCGCGCACGCAGTCCATCATCGCCAAGCTGCAGGACCTGGGCGAGGGGCGCCTGCGCGACATGGATGCCGCGGGCATCGACATGCAGCTGCTGTCGCTGGCCTCGCCGGGCATCCAGGTGTTCGACGCACCCACGGCCAGCTCGCTCGCGATCTCGTTCAACGACGCATTGGCCGAGCACATCGCGCACCACCCCGACCGCTATGCCGGCCTGGCGGCGATCGCGCCGCACGCCCCGGAGCGCGCCGCGCGGGAGCTGGAGCGCGCAGTCCGCACGCTGGGCCTGAAGGGCGCCATCGTCAATTCCCACACGCACGACAGCTACCTCGACGACCCGCGCTGCTGGCCCATCTTCGAGGCGGCGCAGGCGCTCGACGTGCCGATCTACCTGCATCCGACCTCGCCCTCGCGCGGCCTGATCGCGCCGCTGCTGGCGCGCGGCCTCGACGGCGCGATCTTCGGCTTCGCGGTCGAGACCGGCATGCATGCGCTGGCGCTGATCGTCTCGGGCGTGTTCGACCGCTATCCGCGGCTCAAGCTGGTGCTCGGCCACCTCGGCGAAGGCCTGCCGTTCTGGCTCAGCCGGCTCGACTTCATGTACCGGGCCGGTGCCGCCACCGGCCGCTATGGCTCCTGGGCCAAGCTGGAGCGCAAGCCCAGCGACTACCTGCGCCAGAACATCTTCGTCACCACCAGCGGCATGGCGTCCGCGCCGGTCATCGCGTTCTGCCAGGCCCAGCTGGGTGCCGACCGCGTGCTCTACGCCATGGACTATCCCTTCGAGTACGTGGCCGACGAAGTCCATGAAACCGAGGCCACCGCCTGCAGCGCGCAGCAGATGGCGCAGCTGTTCGAGACCAATGCCCGATCGCTGTTCAAGCTGTGAGCCCGCCATGACCGCTTCGACACTCGACGCCATGGTGCACACCCTGCGCCACGAAGCCGAGGGCATCCTCGGCGTGGAGTTGCGGCCCGCCGGCGCGGGCCTCGCGTTCCCGCCCTTCGAAGCCGGCGCGCACATCGACCTGCACCTGCCCAACGGCCTGGTGCGCAGCTACTCGCTGTGCAATGCGCCCGGCGAACGCCACCGCTATGTCGTGGCCGTGCTCGACGAGCGCAACGGCCGCGGCGGCTCGCGTTGCGTGCATCGGCAGCTGCGCGTGGGAGACCGCCTCGCGATCTCGCCCCCGCGCAACCATTTCGCGCTGCACGCCGACGCGCCGCGCAGCGTGCTGGTCGCCGGCGGCATCGGCATCACGCCGATCTTCTGCATGCTCCAGCACCTGGTCGCGCAGGGGCGGCCGGTGGAACTGGTCTACTGCGCGCGCAGCGCGAGGGAAGCGGCCTTCAGGGAAGCGATCGCGGCCCTCGGCCCGCGCGCGCGGGTCGCCTGGCATTTCGACGACGAGCAAGGCGGACCGCCCGACCTGACCCGCCTGCTCGCGGGCCGGGGCAGCGACAGCCACTACTACGGCTGCGGCCCGGCGCCGATGCTCGAAGCCTTCCTGCAAGCCTGCGAGCGGCATCGATATCCGCACGCCCACATCGAACGCTTCACGGCGCTCCAGCCGGCCGCCGCGGCAACGGGCCAGGGCTTCGAGGTGCTGTGCCGCAGGAGCAACCGGTCGGTGCGGGTCGCCGCGGGACAGTCGGTGCTCGATGCGCTGCTCGAGGCCGGTCTCGACCCCGCGCATAGCTGCAAGGGCGGCGTGTGCGGTGCCTGCGAAACCCCGGTGCTGGACTTCGATGGCGCGCTCGAGCACAACGACGGCATCCTCTCGCGCGAGGAACAGCAGTCGGGCAAGACGATGTTGATCTGCGTCTCGCGCTGCACCGGCACGCGGCTGGTGCTCGACCTCTGAACGGCCCTTCGGCCGGCAGGTTCAGGCGGCCGCGGTCGCGGCCGGCTTCGCGGCACGGCGCCGGCCCGGCGCCGCAACGCTCCCACCCCCGAGCGCGGCCAGCGCCGGCATCGCCTGGCCTATCTCCAGCAGCAGCGCGCGCAGCCACCCCAGCGCCGGGTCCCGCTCGAGGAACTTGTGCCATTGCAGCACTTGATGAAAGTGCGGCAGCTCGATCGGGCAGGGCAGCACGCGCAGCGGCAAGCGTTCGGCCATCTTCAACGCCACCCGGGTGGGCAGGGTCGCGATGCGCGAAGTGCCGAGCACCATCTCCGCCATCAGCGCGAAGTTGGGCGCGATGACCTCCTGGCGCCGCTTGTGCCGCCCGATCTCGACCACGTGGGCGTCCACCGTCACGCGCCGTCCGTCGGGCCAGGCCAGGCCCACGTGCCCGCAGTCGAAGTACTGCGCCACGTCCAGCCGGTCGCGCACCGTCGGATGGCCGGTCCATACCGCGCAGGAGAACGACTCCTCGTACAGCGGCTCCATCGGATGGCCGGGCACGGCCGCGAAATCGGGGCAGATCAGCAGCTCCATGTCGCCGCTGTCCAGGTGCTCCTTGGAGCGCGCGCCGAGCAGGCGCAGATCGAATTCCATCAGCGGCGCGCGCAGCGCGGCCTGGCGCACCGCTTCCTGCAGGAACACCAGGATGACGTTGTCCGACGATTCGAGCGTGAAATGCCGTGCCGAGGTCGTCGGATCGAACGAGGGCCGGATGCGCGTGATGGTCTGCACCTGCAGCAACACGTCGCGGATCGGCTGCTGCAGTTCGCAGGCCAGCGGCGTCAGCGCCTGGGCCTTTCCGACCATGACCAGCAGGTCGTCCTCGAAGTACTCGCGCAGGCGGCTCAAGGCGCAACTGGTGGCGGGCTGGCTCAGGTAGAGCCGCCTGGCGGCACGCCCGACGCTGCGTTCGGACAGCAGGGCATCGAGGATCACGAGCTGGTTCAGATCGAGCTTGTGGAAACGCATGGCTGACTCCCTTTGTTGATTTTCGCGAGGCGAAGAAATTGAAGCACGGAGCCCGGCTGCCATGGCAGCGGTACAACCCTTTGGCGGATCGACATTCCTTGAGGCCTTTGGTTTTCGGCGCTTCATGAAGGTGTCACGCGCATCCCCGAAGCTCGGGCTCCATCCCGGACCCGGCGGCACCGCATGTTTCCCACCAAGACCGACAAGGCGCGCGACGAACTCCAGGGCGGACAGCGCACCCTGAGCCAGCGCGAACGGGCGTTGCTGCTGATGGCCGACGGCCGCCGTTCGCTGACCGACTTCAGCCCGCTGTTCGCGAGCCACGGCGAAGCCGAGCAGACGCTGATGACGCTGGTGGAGCGCGGCTACCTGCACGATCCGAAGGCCGCCGAAGCCGCGGCCGTGGCCGAAGCAGCGCCGGCACCGCAGCCCGCGCCGGCCGTCGAACCCATCCACGTCTCGACCGCCGCCGACACCTTCGACGGCAAGCGCTCGCTGGCCACCACGCGCATGTTCCTGTTCGACATCTGCGAGCGCATGTTCGTGCGCCGCGATCCACGCTTCGCGCTGCAGATGCGCGACGCGCTGCGCGAGGCGCGCGACCGCGAGGCCATGCTGACCATCGCCGCGCTGATGCTGACCGAGGTCGAGAAGACCGCCGGCACCGAGCGCGCCGAGTCATTGCGCGAGCGCATCGACCGGCTGCTGCCGCCGGCCGAAGTGGTGCACTGAGCTCAGGCGCGACGCCGCGGCGCCGCTGAACGCGCGGCCTTCAGGCTCTTCAATTCGGGCAGCCCCTGCGCGGTCTCGCGCAGCAGCGAGCGCAGCCAGACGATCGCCGGATCACGGTCCTGGTGTTTGTGCCACTGCAGCTTCTCGGTGAAGCCCGGAATCTCGACCGGACAGGGCTGCACCTGCAGCGGAAAGCGCCGCGCCATCTGGTGCGCCAGCCGCGTCGGCAGGGTGGCGATGCGCGCGGTGCCGAGCAGCAGCTCGGGCACCAGCGTGAAGTTGGGCGCGATCACGTCCTGGCGGCGCGTGCGCCGGCCCGTGGAGATGAGCCGCGCGTCGAAGGTCACGCGCCGGCCGCCGGCCCATTCGATGCCGACGTGGGCGGACTCGAAGTACTGCTCGGCGCCGAGCCGCTTGCCCTTCACGGCCTGGTCGAGGCACAGCAGGCACGAGAAGGTGTCCTCGAACAGCGGCTCGGACGGATGCCCGGGCACGATCGCGAAATCGGGCGAGATCAGCAGCTCGATCTCGCCGCTGTCGAGGTGCTCGCGCATCTGCGGGCTCATGGCGCGCAGGTCGAACTGCATCAGCGGCGCGAGCGTGGCGGCGCGCCGCACCACCTCGGACAGCAGCACGCTGATCACGTAGTCCGAGGACTCGATGGTGAAGCGCCGGGTCGAGGTGGCCGGGTCGAAGCCGGGCCGCGCGCGTGTGATGGTCTGCAGCTGCAGCAGCACGTCGCGCACCGGCTTCATCAGCTCGTTGGCGAGCGCGGTCGGCACCTGCGTCTTGCCGACCGGCACCAGCAGTTCGTCCTCGAAGTATTCGCGCAGCCGGCTCAGCGACAGGCTGGTCGCCGGCTGGCTCAGGTACAGCCGCTCGGCGGCGCGGCTCACGCTGCGCGTGGTCAGCACCGCATCGAGCACCACCAGCAGGTTGAGGTCGAGTTTGTTGAAGCGCATGGGTCGTCTCCTTGATTCGCGCGAGATCTTCCAGGAATTTGCGCGGCAAATGCATCGAATTTAAAGAATGAATTTTGCATATGCATCGCCGGCCCGGATCATCCGCCACCAACGAGCCATCGCCAGCTCGCAGAACAAGCAACCGGAGACAAGACAAGATGCAAGACCAACGCAAGCGCGCACGCGCGCAGTGGGCCCTGGTGGCCTGCCTGACCCTGCTGAACATGCTGGCCCAGATCGACAAGAACATCCTGGTTCTGATGGTCGGTCCGATCCAGCGCGACTTCGGCGTCAGCGACATCCAGATCAGCTTCCTGATCGGCACCGCCTTCGCGGTCGCCAACATCCTGGTCGGCCTGCCGGCCGGCTGGCTGGCCGACCGCTTCGACCGCCGCCTCGTGATCGCCACCGGCGTGCTGGTCTGGTCGGCGGCGGTGGCGGCCAACGCGGCGGCCACCGCCTTCATCGCGCTGGTGATCGCGCGCGCCGTCGTCGGTGCGGCCGAGGCGCTGACGCCCCCCTCTTCCTATTCGCTGATCCGCGACGGCGTGGACGACCGGCGCCGCGCCCGCGCGCTCTCGGTCTACACCATGTCGATGATGCTGGGCACCGGCCTGTCGCTGGTGCTCGGCGGGCCGCTGCTGCACCTGGTGCAGGCCTCGGGCATCCATGCGCTGCCCTTCGTCGGCGAAGTCTCGGCCTGGCAGCTGACGCTGTTCATGATCGGCGTGGCCGGCCTGCCGCTGAGCCTGCTGATCTTCTGCTTCAAGGATCCGCGCTCGCAGCGCGATGCGGCCACCCGTCCGCAGGAGGGCCTGCGCACCGTGCTGCGCTGGCTGGCCGGCCAGCGACGGCTGTTCGTGCCGCTGTTCGCCTTCGCGGTCGGCAGCTCGATGATCGGCTTCGGCATGGCGGCCTGGATACCCACCATGATCGCGCGCCGCTGGGGTCTCGAGCTGCGCGACATCGGCCTGATGCAGGGCGGCCTGCTGCTGACGATGGGCCCGCTCGGGCTGTGGCTGGTCGGCGTGGCGCTCGACCGTGCCACCGGACTCGCGGCGGTCGCGCGCATCGGCGCGGTGGTGGCCGCGGCCACCACCGTGTTCAGCGTGTCGATGTGCCTGACGGGCGACCTCACGGCCTTCTGGCTGCTCGATGCGCTGGTGGTGCTGTGCTCGTGGAGCTTCATGGCGGTCGCCTCGACCTTCGTGGCGCGCACCGTGCCGGCCGGCGGCATCGGCATGGTGATGGCGATCGTGCTGGTGCTCAACGGGCTGATCGCCCAGTCGGGCTCGCCCACGCTGATCGCACTGGTGGCGCGCCATCTCTACGGCGGCCAGGCGCTGGCCCTGCCCTCGGCGATGGCCACGGTGTTCGCGCTGTCGGGCTGCATCGCGGTCGGCGCGGCGCTGCTGCTCGGCGGCCGTCTCGCGCGGCGCGAGACGTCGGGCGTGACCCTCGAGCGGCGGATGCCGTCGTGATCCCGCAGCAGCCTTCCGGGAGCCACACCCTCATGATCCAACGCAACACCCAGGCCCTGCTGCTCGCCCTGTCGGGACTCTCGCTGGCGCAGGGCGCGCAGGCGCAATCGGAACTCAAGCTGTCGGGCCTGCTCGGCAGCGGCGTGCTCTACACCCGCGACTCGGGCGGCCGCAGCCAGCTGCAGATGACCTCCACGCATGCCGCGCCCTTCCTGGCGCTGACCGGCAGCGAATCGCTGGGCGGCGACCTGCGCGCGATCTTCCGCTGGAGCAACTCGGTCTTCGTCGACAGCGGAACGCTCGCGCCGCTCGAGAGCTACATGGGCCTGAGTTCGGGCACCTGGGGCACGCTCACGCTGGGCGCGATGTACGACCTGCTCGCCGACGCGACGCCCTTCACCTCTGAGCGCTACACCTCGCTGCTCGCCACGCATCCCGGCAACCTGGACCGCACGGTCGGCAACTCGCTGAGCAACCTCGTCAAATACAAGTCGCCGGTGTTCGGCGGCTTCCAGTTCGGCGCCATGTACGGCTTCGCGGAGGCGGACTCGACCACCAACGTCGGGCGCGCCGTCGGAGCGGAACTCAGCTATGCCAGCGGGCCGCTGCAGGCGCTCGCGATCTGGGAGTCGGTCAAGGGCATCCCGTACGCGCCCGCGACCCGGCTCGGCGTGCCCAGCCTCTACGGCGTCGACTTCACCAAGGCCCCGGGCACGACGCTGTCGCAGACGCAGGACACGGCCACGGTCGGGCTGGCCTACACCAGCGACGGCTGGCGCTGGATGGGCAACTACAGCCACACGCGCCTGTCGGCGGCCGGACTGCAGCAGACCGAGACGGCGCGAACCCTCGATGTCGGTGCCTACAAGTACCTCACGAACCAGTTGCGCATCGGCGGCGGCTATTCGCTCACGAAGCTCGCGAGCTACCGCTGGGATCAGGTCCATGGCCATGTCGACTACGCGCTGTCCAAGCGCACCAGCCTCTACCTGCTCGGCGTGCTGCAGAAGGCGGGACCCGGGCAGAAGGCGGTGCTGCGCAGCCAGGCCGTCGCGGGCGGCCGCCGCCAGTCGGCGTTCGAGGTCGGCATGACGCACGCCTTCTAAAAAGCTTTCTTCCAAGGAGATCGAGTGACCGGAGATTCAATGCAGTGGGACGTGATCGTCGTCGGTGGCGGCCCCTCGGGCCTGACCGTGGCGGCCGAGTTGGCGGGTTCGGGGGCGCGCACGCTGGTGCTGGAGCGGCGCATCGAGGGCGTGCAGTCGCGCGCGGGCACGCTGCTGCCGCGCGTGCTCGAGCT
This sequence comes from Variovorax sp. PDC80, assembly GCF_900115375.1. NCBI lineage: Bacteria > Pseudomonadati > Pseudomonadota > Betaproteobacteria > Burkholderiales > Comamonadaceae > Variovorax > Variovorax sp. PDC80. Next base: position 451,323 of record NZ_FOWG01000005.1, read on the forward strand.
GTTCGATGCACGCGGCATCGCCGACCGCTTCATCGAGCGGACGACGCAGATCCTCGACTACCCCTTCCGTTCGAGCCACATCTGGGCCGGCTTCCAGTCGATCGAGTGGGAGCACCTCGACACCCGCTTCGGCTTCACGCTCGGGCTGCCGCAGAACATGACCGAGGAGATCCTCTGGGACTGGGCGGCCGACAGCGGCGCCGAGCTTCGCCGCGGTGCCGAGGTGCGCTCGGTGCGGCAGGACACGGAGGGCGTGGAGATCGAGGTGGCCGCCCCATCGGGCGCGACATCGACCCTGCGCGCCAGCTACCTGGTGGGCGCCGACGGCGGCCGCAGCACCGTGCGAACCCAGTGCGGCATGCCCTTCGAGGGCCACTCGGGCACCTTCCGCGGCATCGTGATCGACGCCGAGCTCCGCGCGCCCTGGCCCGGCGGGCGCACCGGCGCCGACAACGAGATGGGCTGGGTGCGCGGCTATGCCTTCGGCGAAGGCATCACGCGCTTCAACATCGTGCACCGCGACCGCCGCCATGCGACCAAGGACGAGCCGGTGACGCTCGAGGAGGCGAAGCAGTGCCTGCGCGACGTGCTCGGCAGCGACTACGGCATCGAGGGCTTCCGCTGGGCCTCGCGCTTCGACGACCAGATGCGCGCGGTGCCACGCCTGCGCCAGGGGCGCGTGTTCCTGGTCGGCGAGTCGGCGCGCATCCACTACCCGGCCAGCGGCGTTGGCATGAACTTCTGCCTGCAGGATGCCTTCAACCTGGGCTGGAAGCTCGCGAACGTCGTCACGGGCGTGGCCGACGAGGCCACGCTGGACAGCTACGACGCCGAGCGCCTGCCGGTGATGCATGCGCTGCTCGAGAGCGTGAAGGCGCAGTGCGTGCTGCAGTTCAATTTCGAGCCCGATGCGGTGGCGCTCAAGCGCCGGCTCGCGCGGCACATCATTCCGCTGCCCGAGGTGCAGCGCCAGTTGGTGCTGGAGCTGTGCGGCCTCGAACAGCCCTACCCCGGTCGCGCCGGGGAAGCCGATCGCCACCCGCTGGCCGGCCAGCGGCTGCCCGACTTCGACCTCGTCACGCGCGAAGGCCGCTCGGTGCGCGTCGCCGAGCTGCTGCGCGAACGGCGCTTTTTGCTGCTCGATCTCGAAGGCAACTCGCGCCAGTTCGAATCGCTGGACCTGAAGGGCCTGCCCGTGACCCTGCTGCCGGCCCGCGTGGCGCATGTGCCGCCCGCCATGCGCGGCGTGCAGGCGATGCTGGTGCGGCCCGATGCCTATGTGGCCTGGGCGAGCGCGGACGTGGCGCGCGCCGCCGAGGTCGAGGACGAACTCTCGCGCTGGATGAGGAGGTGATGCGATGAAGAACGACGACAAGCCACTGCTGATCGCGGGCGGCTGGGTGCTGAGCATGGACCCGGCCATCGGCGAGCTGCGCCACGGCGACGTGCTGATCGAGGGCGAGCGCATCGTCGCGATCGCGCCCAGCATCGATGCCCCCCAGGCCGAGCGGATCGAGGCGGACCGCATGATCGTGCTGCCCGGCTTCGTCGACACCCATCGCCACACCTGGCAGAGCTGCGTGCGGCATCGCTATGCCGACATCGATTCGCAGGTCTACTTCGCCGAGATGCTGGGCGCCAAGGGCGCGGCCTACCGGCCCGAGGACGTCTACACCGGCACCTTGCTGGGCGCGGTCGCGGCGCTCGACAGCGGCATCACCACGATGCTCGACTGGTCGCACGTGCAGAACAGCCCCGAGCATTCCGACGCGGCGATCGCGGCGCTGCGCGACGCCGGCATCCGCGGCGTGTTCGCGCACGGCTGGCCGCTGGTCGACGGCGCCTCGTGGATGTTCGGCAGCGAGCGCGGCCATCCGCAGGACATCCGGCGGCTGCGCGAGCGCTACTTCTCGAGCGACGACCAGCTGCTCACACTCGCGATGGCCGCGCGCGGCCCCGAGATGGCGCGGCGCGAGACCTGGCTCGGCGACCTGCGACTGGCGCGCGAACTCGGCATCCGCTCGAGCATCCACATGGGCGCCTACGCGCGCAACGCCGCCGTGCGCGGCATCGCGCAGATGCACGAGGCCGGCGTGCTCGGCGACGACCTGACCTTCGTGCACTGCTGCTGCTCGCACCACGACGAGTTCTCGATGATGGCCGACGCCGGCGTCAGCGCCTCGCTCGGCGTGCACTGCGAGCTCAATGCGCAGGGCATGGGCGACATCCCGTTCGACCGGCTGCTGGCCGTGGGCATCCGGCCCAGCCTCAGCGGCGACACCGAGACCAAGTGCGCGGGCGACATGTTCACGCAGATGCGCCATGCCTTGGCCTATTACCGCTCATGGATGGGCGGTGGTCATTCGAAGACGAAGAACGCCCCGGCGACGCTGGGCCTGCGCGACGTGCTGGGCTTCGCCACCCTGGCCGGCGCGCAGGCGAACGGGCTGGCGCACAAGGTGGGCTCGCTCACGCCGGGGAAGCAGGCCGACGTGGTGCTGATCCGCGCCGACGACCTGAACCTGGCGCCGGTCTCCGACGCGGTGGGCGCGGTGGTGCTGGGCGCCCATCCGGGCAATGTCGACAGCGTGTTCGTCGCGGGGCGGGCGGTGAAGCGCGACGGTCGCCTGCTCGATGTGGACCTCGATCGGCTGCGGCAGCGCGCGGCGGACTCGCAGGCCTATGTGCTGGGGCTGCAATGAGCGCGCCGCTCGATCCCGAGCTCGCGACGATCGTCGCGGCGATACGCGCGAACAAGGCACCGCCGCCGTTCTCGGGCACGCCCGCCGAGGCGCGCGAACGCATGCGCCGCGCGGTGATGGCGGCGCGCGAGCGCACGACGCTGCCGGTCGTGGCTTCCACCGAGGACCGCGTCGCCGAACACCAGGGCCTGCGCGTGCCGGTGCGGGTCTACCGGCCCGTCTCTACCGAAGCGGTGTTGCCGACCGTGGTGTTCCTGCACGGCGGCGGCTTCGTGCTCGGCAGCGTCGAACTGATGGACGACATCGCGCGCAAGCTCTGCCGCGACGTGGAAGCCGTGGTGGTCTCGGTGGACTACAGGCTGGCGCCCGAGCACCCGTTCCCGGCCGCGCACGACGATGCCCTGGCCGCGACCCGCTGGGCGCTGGACCAAGCGGAAATGCTCGGCGGCGATCCGTCCCGGGTCGCCCTGGCCGGCGAGAGCGCGGGCGCCAACCTGGCCGCCTGCGCCGCGCTGGCGCTGCGCGGCCAGGCACGGCCGCTGGCGGCCCAACTGCTGGTGGTGCCGGGCCTGGACATGGCGCGCGACGTGGCCGCGATCGAGGTCCGCGGCATCGACTACCCGATGCTCGCGCCCGCCGACCTGCGCGAGATCGCCCGGCTCTGCATGGGCGCCTCGGCCCACCGCGCCACCGAGGTGCCGCCCTCCCCGCTGCGCGCGGCGGAGCTCGCGGGCCTGCCGCCGACCCTGATCGCCGTCGCCGGCCACGACCCGCTGCGCGAGGAAGGCCTGGCCTATGCGCACCGGCTCGAGGCGGCCGGCGTGCCGACCCGGCTGCTGCGCTTCGACGACATGTTCCACCCCTTCTTCGGCTTCTTCGCCCAGTCGGCCGCCGCCGGCCGGGCCCACGACGCCATCTGCCGATCGCTGTCGGACCGGCTGCGCGGCCGCGGCTGAAGCGGCCCGCAATCCACTACACTCGCCCGGGTCAGGAGAGAGCCCCGCACGGGGCCGCCGAAGGCGCAGGGAACCCCCGAACGCTCAGGCAAAAGGACTGACACAGCGCCGGCCTTCGCGGGACGGCGTTTCCTTGCTGGAGAGAGGCCGGTGCCGCAGGCGCCCGGTCCACCGAAGGAGCAAACCCCGATCGTGGGGCGAATCTCTCAGGTAAAGCGGACAGCAGGGGTGGCCCCATGGCGCGAGCCATGGCATTCGATTGCTGCCCCCAGGAGTGCCCCGTGGCTGCTTCCGCCCCCGAATCCGAACTGCTCAAGACCCCGCTGCACGCGCTGCACCTGGAACTCGGCGCCCGCATGGTGCCCTTCGCCGGCTACTCGATGCCGGTCCAGTACCCCGCCGGCCTGATGGCCGAGCACAAGCACACGCGCGAGGCCGCGGGCCTGTTCGACATCTCCCACATGGGCCAGCTGCGCCTGTCCGGCCCCGACGCCGCGGCCGCCTTCGAGACCCTGATGCCGGTCGACGTGATCGACCTGCCCGCGGGCAAGCAGCGCTACGGCCTGCTGCTCGACGACCAGGGCGGCATCCTCGACGACCTGATGTTCTTCAACGAAGGCAACGGCTCGCTGTTCGTGATCGTCAACGGCGCCTGCAAGGTGGCCGACATCGCCCACATCCAGCAGAGGATCGGCCAGCGCTGCCAGGTGCAGCCGCTGCCCGAGCAGGCGCTGCTCGCGCTGCAGGGCCCGCAGGCCGCGGCCACGCTGGCGCGGCTGTCGCCCGGCATCGAGCGCTTCGTGTTCATGACCGGCGGCGCCGTGCAGATCGGCGGCATAGCCGCCTTCGTCACGCGCAGCGGCTACACCGGCGAGGACGGCTTCGAGATCTCGGTCGCCGCGAAGGACGCCGACGCGCTGGCGCGGCTGCTGCTGGCCCAGCCCGAGGTCAAGCCCATCGGCCTGGGCGCGCGCAACTCGCTGCGGCTCGAGGCCGGCCTGTGCCTCTACGGCAGCGACATCGACACCAGCACCACGCCGGTCGAGGCCTCGCTCAACTGGGCGATCCAGAAGGTGCGCCGCACGGGCGGCGCGCGCGCGGGCGGCTTCCCCGGCGCCGAGAAGATCCTGGCCCAGCTCGTGGCCGCCACCGGCGCCGCTGGCCACCTCGACCACGACACCCTGAAGCGCCGCCGCGTCGGCCTGGTCGCGCTCGAGCGCATCCCGGTGCGCGACGGCACGCCGCTGCAGTCCTTCGAGGGCCAGGACATCGGCCAGGTCACCAGCGGCCTGCTGGGCCCGACGGCCGACCGGCCGGTCGCCATGGGCTACGTGGCCACCGCCTTCGCCGAGCCCGGCACCCGGGTGCAGGCCATCGTGCGCGGCAAGCCGGTGCCGATGGAGGTCTCGACCCTGCCCTTCGTGCCGACGCGCTACTACCGCGGCTGACGACCGGACATCCGGCGGACCGCCGTCGCGGCTAACCTACGCCCCGGCATCGGCCACTTTTTATCCACGAGGAGTTTTTCAACATGAGCATCAAGTACACCAAGGACCACGAATGGGTGCAGGCCGAGGGCGGCAACGCCACGGTCGGCATCACCGTCCATGCGCAGGACGCGCTGGGCGACGTGGTCTTCGTCGACCTGCCCGAGGTCGGCAAGAGCTTCGCCCAGGGCGATGTCGCCGGCGTCGTCGAATCGGTGAAGGCCGCGGCCGACGTGTTCATGCCCGTCTCGGGCGAGATCACCGAAGTCAACGAAGCCCTGCGCGCCGATCCCTCGCTCGCCAACAGCGCACCGCTGGCCGAAGGCTGGTTCTTCAAGGTCAAGCTGTCCGAACCGGCGCAGCTCGACGCGCTGATGGACGAAACCGCCTACGGCAAGTTCGCCGAGGAATCCTGACCCCCTGAAACCGGATGGCCGGACGCGAAGGCTCGCGTCCGGAAGTCCGCTCCCCCTTCTCTTCCCCCGCCCGCCATGCCCACCCCCGCCGCCCTGCCCACCCTGCAAGAACTCGAGAACGCCGAGGAATTCATCGCCCGCCACATCGGCATCGATGCCGACGACGAGGCGCGCATGCTGCCCGTGATCGGGTCGGCCACGCGCGCCGAACTCATCGACGGCATCGTGCCCGCGGCGATCCGGCGCAGCAAGCCGATGCGGCTGCCGGCACCGGCCACCGAGGCCGACGCGCTGGCCGAGCTCAAGGCGATCGCGGCGAAGAACAAGGTGTTCCGCAACTTCATCGGCCAGGGCTACTACGGCACCCACACGCCGGGCGTGATCCTGCGCAACATCCTCGAGAACCCGGCCTGGTACACGGCCTACACGCCCTACCAGGCCGAGATCTCGCAGGGCCGCATGGAGGCGCTGGTCAACTTCCAGACCATGGTGTGCGACCTCACGGGCATGGCGATCGCCAATGCCTCGATGCTCGACGAGGCCACCGCGGCCGCCGAGGCGATGACGCTGGCCAAGCGCAGCGTCAAAAGCAAGAGCAACGTGTTCCTGGTCTCGGGCGACTGCCATCCGCAGACCATCGAGGTGGTGAAGACCCGCGCCGCGCCGCTGGGCATCGAGGTCAAGGTCAGCACCGCCTCGGAAACCCTGCCGCACCTGATGGCCAGCGGCGAATTCTTCGGCGTGCTGGCGCAGTACCCGGCCACCACCGGCCACGTGCACGACCTGCGCCCGCTCGCGGGCCACGCGCATCAGTACGGCGCGGCCTTCTGCGTCGCGGCCGACCTGCTGGCGCTGACCCTGCTCGCGCCGCCCGGCGAATGGGATGCCGACATCGTCTGCGGCACCACCCAGCGCTTCGGCATGCCGCTGTGCAACGGCGGCCCGCACGCGGCCTACCTGGCCTGCCGCGACGATTTCAAGCGCTCGCTGCCGGGCCGCCTGGTCGGCGTGAGCGTCGACACCCATGGCCGCCCCGCCTACCGCCTCGCGCTGCAGACGCGCGAGCAGCACATCCGGCGCGAGAAGGCGACCTCGAACATCTGCACCGCGCAGGTGCTGCCCGCGGTGGTCGCAAGCATGTACGCGGTCTACCACGGCCCCGACGGCCTCACGCGCATCGCGCAGCGCGTGGCCGCGCTCACCGCCATCCTCGCGCGCGGCCTGGCCCAGATGGGCCGCGAGCCGGTCAACGAGACCGCCTTCGATTCGCTGACCATCCGCACCGGCGACGACACCGCGAAGATCCTCGAGCGCGCGCAGGCCGCCAACGTGAACCTGCGCCAGCGGCTGCAGCAGCACCTGGGAATCTCGCTCGACGAGACCAGCACGCGCGCCGACGTCGAGACCCTGTGGGCGCTGTTCGTGCCCGCCGGCACGCCGATGCCGCGCTTCGAGGAACTGGCCGCCAACACCGCGCCGCGCATCCCGCAGGAACTGCGCCGCGCGAGCGCTTTCCTCTCGCACCCGGTGTTCAACACCCACAAGAGCGAGACCGCGATGCTGCGCTACATCCGCAGCCTGTCGGACAAGGACCTCGCGCTCGACCGCAGCATGATCCCGCTGGGCAGCTGCACCATGAAGCTCAACGCGACCAGCGAGATGATCCCGATCACCTGGCCCGAGTTCGCGAACATCCATCCCTTCGCGCCGGCCGAACAGCTGCAGGGCTATGCCCAGCTCGACGCCCAGCTGCGCGCCTGGCTCTGCGAGGCCACCGGCTACGCGGGCATCAGCCTGCAGCCCAATGCCGGCTCGCAGGGCGAGTACGCGGGCCTGCTGGCGATCCGCGCCTTCCACGAAGCCAAGGGCGAGGGCCACCGCAACATCTGCCTGATCCCCTCGTCGGCGCACGGCACCAATCCCGCGAGCGCGCAGATGGTGGGCCTGCAGGTGGTGGTGACGGCCTGCGACGCGCAGGGCAACGTCGACCTCGACGACCTCAAGCGCGCCTGCGAGAAGCATGGCAAGAACCTGGCAGCGGTGATGATCACCTACCCGAGCACGCACGGCGTGTTCGAGACCCGCGTGAAGGAGCTGTGCGAACTGGTGCATGCGCACGGCGGCCGCGTGTATGTCGACGGCGCCAACATGAACGCGCTGGTGGGCGTGGCCGCGCCGGGCGAGTTCGGCGGCGACGTGAGCCATCTGAACCTGCACAAGACCTTCTGCATCCCGCACGGCGGCGGCGGCCCGGGCGTGGGCCCGGTCTGCGTGGTCGAGGATCTCGTGCCCTACCTGCCGGGCCATGCGACCGCGGGCGTGTCGGGCCATGGCGTGGGCGCCGTGTCGGCGGCGCCGCTGGGCAATGCGGCCGTGCTGCCGATCAGCTGGATGTACTGCCGCATGATGGGCGCGAAGGGCCTGCAGGCCGCGACCGAAACCGCGATCCTCAGCGCCAACTACATCAGCGCGCGGCTCAAGGACCACTACCCCACGCTGTACGCGAGCCCCAACGGCCACGTCGCGCACGAGTGCATCCTCGACCTGCGCCCGCTCAAGGACACCAGCGGCGTCACCGCCGAGGACGTCGCCAAGCGCCTGATCGACTACGGCTTCCATGCGCCCACGCTGAGCTTCCCGGTGCCGGGCACGCTGATGGTGGAGCCGACCGAGAGCGAGCCGCTGGCCGAGCTCGACCGCTTCATCGAGGCGATGATCGCCATCCGCGGCGAGATCCGCCGCATCGAGGAAGGCGTCTGGCCGAAGGACGACAACCCGCTCAAGCACGCGCCGCACACGGCCGCGAGCCTGCTCGGCAGCGAATGGGGCCACCCCTATGCGCGCGAACTCGGCGCCTTCCCGCTGGCCGGGCTCAAGGACGCCAAGTACTGGCCGCCGATCGGCCGCGTCGACAACGTCTACGGCGACCGCAACCTGTTCTGCAGCTGCGTGCCCGTGGGCGAGTACCAGGAAACCGAAGCGGCCTGATCCGCGACGGGCCGCCGGACGCCGCATGGACCCCGGCGAGATCGCCTCGCTCAAGTCGCGCTGGCGCGGCTGCGTCTGGGCCCACACGCTGAGCGACGACGAGGCCGAAGTGCTGCTGCCGCAGCTGCGCTTCGTCGAACTCACCGCGGGCCAGGCCATCTGGCACCGCGGCGATCCGGCCGAGCACTGGGTCGGCATGGGGCGCGGCAGCATGAAGCTGTGCACCACCTCGGCCTCGGGCAAGCCCGTGACCTTCATGGGCCAGGCCTTCAGCTGGGTCGGCGAGGTCGAGCTGATCCGCAACGAGCCTCGCTTCTGCGACGCGGTGGCGCTGTCCGACGCGGTGGTCATCAAGATGCCGAGGGCCGCCTTCTTCCACCTGCTCGACGGCAACCGCGCCTTCAACCGCTTCGTGCTGCAGCTGCTGAGCGAACGGCTCACGCAGTCGATGGCCGTCACGCTGTCGGACCGCACGCTTGACCCGGTCGCCAAGGTCGCGCAGAGCCTGGCCTCGCTGTTCAGCCCGGCGGGCTTTCCGCCGCGCTCGCTCGAGCTGCAGGTCTCGCAGGCCGAGCTCGCGCTCTACTGCAACATGTCGCGCCCGCGGCTCAACGCGGCGCTGCGACGGCTCGAGGCCGAGGGCCTGCTCACCCTCGGCTACCAGGTCGTGACCTTGCGCGACCTCGATGCGCTGCGCGCCTACCGCGCCGCGCCCTCGGCCGCGAGCGGCAGCCACACGCGACCCGAGACCGCATAGGCGTTGTCGCCGACGATGCCGGCCACCGGCGCGCCCGACGCGGGCGCCCAGACGTACTGCGCATGGGTGGCGAACAGCGCCACGCCGAGCTCGTCGCCGGGCCGCAGGCGCGCGGCCACGCCGCCGAGCGCGATGCGCTGCCGCCCCGGCGGCGCGGGCACCACCTGGTCCGACAGCAGCATCAGCTCGCCGTTGCGGCGCAGCGCGAGCCCCACCAGCGCCACGCCGGGTCCGCCGCCCGCCCGCACGTCGAGCTCGGCCTCGGGCACGCCGGCCAGCACCGCGCCATGTGGTGCATCGGCGGGCAAGGGAACGAAGACCGGTGCCGGCAAACCGGCGCGCACCTCGGTCCGCGCGAGGGCTGCGCCCGACTGAGCCGCGATCGGCGCCGTGCCCTCGAAGGCCGTGCCGTCGTCGAGCGCGATGCAGAGCTGTGGCACCGAAGGCGCGGACGGCTCGATGTCGCGCAGCTTGGCATCGAGCCAGCCGAGCATCGCGTCCATGGCATCGACGCTGCCGCAGCGCGCCGGCTTGTCGCGCTGCCCCGCGCGCGGATTCACATGGCCCGAGCGCAGCACCATGAGCCGCACGTCGCCGCCGCCGGCCTTCAGCTGGCGCCAGTTGCGCAGGCCCTCGTCCATGTCGAACAGCACGTCCTCGCTGGCCTGCACCACCAGCGCATCGACGCGGCGCGACGGCTGCCCGGACCAGCTCAGGCCCGAGGGCCCGTGCGCCTGGTAGGCATCGCGCAGCCGCTGCGCATCGGCGCCCATGTCGTTCCAGGCCCAGGCACCGGGCTTGGGCGCCGTCTCGCACAGCGGCCGCAGCAGGCCGCCGTCGCGCACCTTGCCGCGCTGCGCCATGAAGCATTCGAACTGCACGAAGCCCTGCTTGAGCACGCCCTGCGGCGCCAGCGAATGCTGCAGGTCGTACCAGGTCATCGACGGGATCGCGGTCGCGATGCGCGGCTCGAGTTGGGCGAGCTGCATCTGGTAGCCGCCACCGTACGAGCCGCCGATGCTGCCGATGCGCGGCCTGCCGTCGACGCCCTTGCGCAGCGGCAGCTCGCGCTCGGCCCAGTCGATCAGGCTGCGGATGTCGGCGATCTCGGCCCGCGGATCCATGATGCGGCTGTCGCCGCCGCTGTCGCCATGGCCGCGATGGTCGAAGCTGATCACCGCATAGCCGCGCTCGACCAGCGTGGGCACGAGGCGGTCGACGCGCGACCAGTAGCTCGCGCCCGGGTCGGTGTCGCGCGGCGGCAGTTCGCGCAGCCGGCCGAGGCCGAAGCCGCTCGAATGCAGCACCAGCGGATAGCCGCCCTCGGGCTTCGCATCGGGCAGGAACAGCGTGAACGCGACCTTGGTGCCCCTGGCCGCATCGGCGCCCGCGAGCGGATCGGGCACCGTCGATTGCACCGCATGCTGCTGCACGGTGGCCGCGTGCGCCGCCGGCAAGGCCATGCAGGCGGCGGCGCACAGCGCGATGGCGTGGATCAGGGTCTTCATGTCTCGTTCGTTCCTCGTCGTGTCTTTAGAAGCACGCGACTCTAGGAACGGCGAGCCATGCTGTTTGTCCCCGTGGGAACAAAGGCGTCGCCAGGGGCGTGGCCGGCGCGCTGCCGGCCCGCGCTCAGGACTTCTTCTTCGCCACCTCTCCCGTGGCGATCTGCTGGCGCAGCGCGCGCAGGCTGGCCTTGAGCTTGCGCTCGTTCTCCGGGCCCATGCGCACCATGATCTTCTGGCCCGCGCTGAGCGACTCGAGCTGGGGATCGACGTACTCGTAGCGGGTCCACGGGCGCTGCGAGGGATAGTCGCCCTTGACCTCGACCAGCCGCACCTGCACCGGGCCCTTGGGCTCGGGCGCGGCCAGCAGGTGGTCGATGACGGCGATCAGCCGGTCGTTGAAGTAGCGGCCCGGATAGCCGAGCTCTTCATAGGCCTGCTGGAACAGCGGATAGAGCCGCGCGTACACGCCCGCGGCCTTGGCCGGGTCGACCGATTCGGCGAGCAGCACGAAGCCGTTGTAGCGCGCCGCATTGTTGGCCGCGATGGTCTGGTTGGCGCCCTGCCCTTCGGTGATGAAGCGCTGGCCCGTGGGCTGCACCGGCCATGCGCTCGCGGGCGCCTGCTCGCGCGCGAGGTTGTCGACCGTGGCGACGAAGCGCCGCACCACGCCGTCGGGGCGCAGGAAGGTGTTGGCGTTCTTGGAGCCGAGCAGTTCGGCCAGCGCCTTCAGCACGCGCGAATCGGAATCGGCCAGCGCGGGCAGCGCGGCATCGGGCGGCGCGAGCGCGTCGACGGGGTTCTGCGGCCCCGAGGCCACGGGGGCCGGCGCGGGCGCGGGCGGTGCGTCTTCGGGCGTGGTGGCGGCCACTGGCGGTGACACGGGCTGTTGTTGCTGCTGCTGGTACCAGCGCCAGCCGAAGTAGCCGGCCACCAGCAGCACCAGCACGAGCAGCGCCCACGGCAGCATGGAGCGCTCACGGCGCGGTGCGTAGTCGCGGGTCTCGCCCGCGGTGCTCATGTCGCGTTCGGCACGGAGTTCGTTGTTGTCGTTCTCGGGCATGTCGTCGTGTCTTTCCTGTGGCGTGCGGTGCGTGATGACGAACCGTCATGTTGCACCAACAAGGGCCCCGGGAGCCCGGGGCCTCGTAACCCCGTGTGACGCCCTCGCCACACGGAAGTTCAGCCCCGCCCTCGACACGCAGGCGGCGCCACCGGTTTCCGGGGCGCGCGGGAGATGCTCAGTGCGCGGCCGTCAGCGACTGCAGCCAGGCCAGCGTGCCTTGCAATTCAGCGGGCCGGATCTCGTGGCCGCCGGGGAAATCGCTGCCCGCGAGCGACAGCGGCAGGCCGCGCGCCAGTTCGCGCGTGGCCTGCGCGGCCGCAGGCGGAATCACGTTGTCGGAGCTGCCATGGCTCACCCACAGCGACTTGCCTTCGAAAGCCTCGGGCGCGGCCACCTGGGGCAGCACCTGCGGCAGCAGCCGGCTGTGCCAGACCATCGCGGCGCGCATCGACGCCGGCCTGGTCAGCAGCAGCGACAGCGCCATGATCCCGCCCTGGCTGAAGCCGCCGACCACCACGCGCTCGGGCGGAATGCCCAGCTGCGCCGAGGCCGAGGCCAGCATCTCGCCGACCAGGAAGCGGCTCTCGCGCTCCTGGTCCTCGTCGATGCGGCGCTGGCCATCGGCCAGCACCTCGAATTCGAACCAGGCATAGGAACCTGGCGTGAGCACATAGGGCGCGCGCAGGCTCAGCACATGGAACTGCGGCGGCATCAGGCGCGCGAGGCCGAACAGGTCCTGCTCGTTGCTGCCCACGCCATGCATCAGCACCAGCAGCCAGGGATCGCGCGTGCCGGCGGCGGTCGGTTGTTCGAGGAATTGGAGCGGCAGTTGGAGCGTGGTCATGTCGATGGAAGAAGAAAGCGTAAGGTCCTGTCAGCGCACCGAGGCCTTGAAGCCTTCGGCCAGCGAGCGCGTGATCTCGGCGGTGGGCTGTTCGCGGCAGCCGCTCGCGTTCTGGCCCGACCACAGCGGCGAGAAGTCGCCGCTGCCCTGGGCCTCGGCCTTGGCGCGCAGCGGCGCGATCGCCGAGGTGGCGAGCGGGAATTCGGGCGCGGGGCCGATCGGGCCCAGCTCGCGGATCACGCGGTTGACGATGCCGCGCGCGGGCCGGCCGGTGAACAGGTTGGTCAGCGCGGTATGGCGCGCGGCCTCGCTCTTGAGCGCACCGCGGTGCATGGCGCTGGTGGTGGCCTCGTTGGCCAGCAGATAGGCCGTGCCCACCTGCACGCCCGCCGCGCCCAGCGCCATCGCGGCCGCCACGCCCTGCGCATCGGCGATGCCGCCCGCGGCGATCACCGGCACGCGCAAGGTCTGCGCCAGTTGCGGCAGCAGCGCGAAGGTGCCCAGTTGCGCCGTGAGGTCGTGCGACAGGAAATGGCCGCGGTGCCCGCCGGCCTCGAGGCCCTGCGCGATCACCGCGTCGGCGCCGTTCGCCGCGAGCCAGCGGCCCTCCTCGACCGTGGTGGCCGAGGCCAGCACCTTCGCGCCCCAGCCCTTCACGCGCGCGACCAGCTCGGCCGACGGCAGCCCGAAATGGAAGCTCACCACCGGCGGGCGGAATTCGGCCAGCAGCTCGGCGATCTCGGCGCTGAACGGGTTGCGGCCCGGGCCGGCCGCGATGCCCGCGGGGTCGATGCCGAACTCGGCGTAGTAGGGACCGAGCGCGGCGCGCCAGGTGGCTTCGCGCTCGGCACTCGGCACCGGCGGCTGGTGGCAGAAGAAGTTGAGGTTGTAGGGCTTCGTCGTGCCCGCGCGGATCGCCGCGACCTCGCTGCGGATCGCGTCGTTCGAGAGCATCGCGCAGGGCAGCGAGCCCAGCGCGCCCGCGTTGCTCGCGGCGATCGCCATCGCGCTGCCCTGCACGCCCGCCATGGGGGCCTGGATCAGCGGCAGTTCGGTGCCCAGCAGTTGCAACAGCGTCGAGGTGGTGGTCATGAAAGATGCTCCAGTGCGAACGGGGATTCTTCGGAAGGCGCGGCATGCCGATGCGCGCGCCGCACGCCCCGATTCTGAAGGGAAGCGCGGTCGGGCCGCCCGCGCGGGGTCATCGGCGCGGCTTGAGCAACAATGCCCGCATGCGCACACCGACCCCGTCGAACCGCCCCGCTTCGCACCGGCGGCCCCTTGCATCGCTCGCATCGCTCGCCGTGAGTACCGTGATTAGTACCGTGATGTTCATGCTGCTCACGGCCTGTACGAAGAACGAATCCGAAAGTGCGACATCGGCGCAGGACACGGCCGCCGTGGAGGCCACGCCCGCCGCCACGGACCCGGCGCCGCCCGCCACGCCCCGGCCCGAGTTCTCGGCCACGCTGCAGCGCGATGCGCTGATGGCGTTGCTGTTCGAGCCGCCGCCCGCCGGCGAGACCGCGAGCCGCACCGATGACGTGCAGCTGCCCGAGATCGGCAACGACGGCAAGCCGATGACCGAGGGCTTCGCGCCGACCCGTGCCCAGGTCTCGGCGCGCGAGGTGGTCCGGCTCGACGACACGCATGCCGTGCTGCTCACCGAGACCGTGCCGGTGAACGACCGCGGCCAGCCGATGGACGCCCACGTGGCGGGCGCATGGCTCGGCGCCTATTTCTTCGAGCATGGCGACGCGGGCTGGAAGCTCGCGGGCCGCAACGACGGCGTCGACTACCTCGGCTTCTCGGGCAACATCGGCCTCACGCGCGTGGAGCGCATCGCGCCGCAGCGCTTCGTGCTGACCGTCACGAGCGGCAGCTGCTGGCAGGGCTACTGCGGCAGCTGGCTCTCGGTCTACGAGATCGGCGCCGCCGAAGTGCGCCAGCTGATCGAGGGCGTGCCGCTGGGCGCCGACAACGGCGGTGCCGACGGCGCCTGCGAGCCGGTGCTGCAGGCCACGCGCCCGGAGGAAGCGCCGCGCGGCGCCTGCTACCGCATCGACGGCAAGCCCGAGTTCGCGCTCGGCACGCAGGACGATCCGGGCGAGCTGCAGATCGTCTTCAAGGGCGCGCGCACGCGCGATGCGAACAATCTGCGCGTCGAGACCGTCGACGAACAGCTGGTCTACAGCCTGCGCAACGGCGCCTATGCGCTGGTGCAGGGCCACAATCCCGTGCCCTCGTTCTGAGACAGGCGCCGAGCGATGGGCTTCATCCCCGACCGCCGCATCGAAGCCGAGGCCACCGAGGCCGCGACCGAGATGATCGAGCGCGCGCGCCGCAACTTCGACGTGGCGCTCGACTTCACCGACGCCAGCATCCGCAAGGTCGAGGCGCTGCTGCAGCAGCTGCACCTGCGCGCGCGCAACGACAAGCCCAGCGACGCGCAGGTCTTCGACTATGCCAAGGGCCTGGGCAGCTACGTGGGCGAGGTGTTCCGCCGCAACCATGGCGCCGAATGGGGCGTGGTCGCGCTCGGCGACGACAGCTACCCCGGCATGCGCAGCACCCACAGGGAGCAGCTGTTCTGGCCCTGGCGCCGCGCCTACAACCGCATCGTCAACGGCCCCGAGGACAACGTCTGGCACTACTACCAGCTGCTGGTGGAACGCGCGGGCGGCACCCTGGCCGTGCACGACGACGGCATGCCGTCGAACTTCGCGCCGCCGACGATGAACTACGGCCGCGCGCGCGCCGCGGCCACCGCGAAGGGCTCGCCGAGCGTGCGCTTCAGTGCGAATGCGATGGGCGGCGCGCCCGGGCGCGCGAAGCGGCCCGCGACATCGGCCGCGCCCGCGCCGGTGCGCAGGCCCTGGTGGAAGTTCTGGTGAGTCTCACACCAGCTTCAGGTCCTTCGGCGTCACGCCGTCGAACACCTTCGCGACCTGCGCGGGCGACAACCCGTACATGCGCTGGAACAGCCCGCCGAGCACCGCGCGGTACTCGTTGAGCACCGGATAGTCGCGGTTCTGGAACAGCGTGGTGGCCGTCAGCGCCTGCTGCTCGCCGACCACGCGGCCACCGGCCTGCGCCGAGAGGCCGCCGCCGAGCACCCAGTAGACCGTGCCATGGCCATGGTCGGTGCCCTTGTTGCCGTTCTCGCGGAAGGTGCGGCCGAACTCGCTGATGACCACCACCACGGTCTGGCGCCAGTTCTCGGGCTCCATCTCCTGCGCGAAGGCCGCGAGGCCGCGGCCCAGTTCCTCGAAGCGGTTCGCGAGGTAGCCGGTGGCGGCGCCCTGCCCCACGTGGGTGTCCCAGCCGCCGATGTCGACGAAGCCGAGGTCGTAGCGCTCGCGCATCAGCGCGGCCATGCGGCGGGCGACGAGTTCGAAGCCCTTGGCGGTCATCGCGTTGCGGCTGGCGGCGTCCATCTCGGCCTGCATCGCGCGCCGCACCTCGTCGCGCACCTGGAAGCCTTCGGCCACGGTCTGCGCGAGCGGCGTGTCGCGGTACATCGAGGCGATGAGCTGGCTCTGGCGCGCATCGATCGTGGGCCGCGCATTGCCCGCGAGCGCCATGTTGGCGGCCCTTGCATCGCCGCGCAGCGAGATCGGCAACTGATCGGTGAAGGCCATCGGCGAGACGTCGGCGAGCGGTCCCGCGCCGAGCACGCCCGCGAGGCGGTTGAGGAAGCCCGAGCGGTAGTCGCGCCGGCGATCGAGCGCCTGGCCCAGCTCGATGCCGTCCTGCGTCTCGAAGTGGCTGCGCGTGAGGTCGTCGGTGCCGGCGAAGGCGATGAACGCGGCCTGCTTCTGCTGGAACAGGGGCATCACGCTCTGCGCCAGCGATGGATGCAAGCCCCAGTCGGCATCGAGCGGCAGCGCGCCGCCACCGGTGCCCGGTCGTCCGATCGCGATGCCGGGCCGCGAGGCGTAGTAGAAGTCGCTCGAGGTGGGCACCAGCAGGCTGGTGCTGTCGTAGGCACCGCGCAGGAACACGACCAGCAGCTTGGCACCCTCGGCGGCCGGCGCGGCGATCAGGCGGGCGGCGGCGCCGGCCAGTGGCGCGGCGGCGGCGAAACGGAGCAATTCTCGGCGTTGCATGGACTTGTCCTTTTTCGAGGGGGCGCTAGCGGCGCATCAGCTCGGGCGCGGCCAATAGCAGCGTGTTCCATTCAGGCGGGTTCTTTGCCTGCGCGAGCACCTCGCGCGTGCCGGCGCCGAAGCCGGTCTGCATCTCGCGCACCGCGGGCGACTCGGCCAATGGCGGGAAGGCCGGACTCTCGAGCGGCGCCTTGGCGTCGGTGCGGAACAGCAGGGCACCGCTCGCGCCCAGAATGCGCGCGATCTCGAAGCGCGTGTTCATCTGCCCCGCGCTGGCCCAGGCTGCTTCGTGCAGCGGATAGCCGTCGGGCGTCTCGTGGCCGTAGAGCGGCTGGCCCATGCGGTCGATCCAGTTGAGCATCGGCCCCACGTTCGCCACCACGCGGCCGTCGTAGGCCAGCCGCACGCCGGCCACTGCGTAGTGCACCGGGTCGCGGAACTTGCGGCCCAGCGAGGCCGCGAACTCGGGCGACTCGAACAGCGTGCGCAGGGTGGCGGCGATGTCGCCATCGCTGCGCGTGAAGCTCGCGGCCATGCGCTCGACCAGCGCATTCGATGGATCGTCGGCCACGAAGTAGACGGCGAGCTTGCGCGAGACGAAGCGCGCGGTGGCCGGCGCGCGCGCGAGGCGGTCGAGCGCCTCGTCGACCTCGGCCAGGCCGCGGCCACGGATCGGCTCGCCGAGCAGCGTCTTGGAGCCGTAGTCGTGGCGGTTGGGATTGAACTCGAACAGGCCCTGGCGCCGGTAGTCGGCGGCGATCGCGGGCCTGAGCTTGGGCGGCGGTGCATCGGCCGGCTGCAGGCTCACGCCCACGCCGGTGAGCACGCGCGCGAGCTCCTGCACGTCGGCCTGCGAATAGCCGCTGCCCACGCCCAGCGTGTGCAACTCCATCAGCTCGCGCGCGTAGTTCTCGTTGATGCGGTTGGCGGCGTTCTGCGCGTTGTCGAGATAACGCAGCATCGCTGGATGGCGCAGCGTGGCGCCGAGCAGGTCGCGGAAGCGACCCAACGCATGCGGGCGGATCGCGTTCTCTTCGTAGTCGCCGATCAGCGCGCGCATGTTGCCGCCCTTGCGCGAGCTGATGTTGAAGTGGTTCATCCAGAACCAGGTCATCTGCTCCTGCAGCTGGTTCGGCGAATAGAGCGCGCGCAGCACGAAGCGCTGCTGCGCCTCGCGCGCGAGCCGGTTCAGGTGCTGCTGGTAGGCCTGCCGCGCGGCCTTCTTCTGGTCTTCGTCGGGCAGCGCGGCGGCCGCCTTGCGCTCGGCATCGAGCGCGACCGCGAGCGTGTCCACGGGCGTGCGCGCGATCTCCATCGCGTCGATCTGCGCCTGGGCCTCGGGCGGCAGCGGCTGCGGTACGGGTTCCAGTTGGCGCCCCATCCACTCCGCCAGGCCCTGCTTCGCGACCTCGGCCTGGCCGCTCGCATTCGCGCCCCAGCTCACGCGGTCGAGCCAGCGCAGCTGGGTCAATGCATCGGGCGGTGCGCCGCGCAAGGCGAGCGGCGTCGCATCGGGCCGCGTGCCAAGCGCGCAGCCCGCGAGCCATAGCGCGGCGGCCGCCATCCATGCGCCCCGTGCGAGGCGCGACCGGATCGAAGAGATGTGCATGGTGGGTTCAACCCGCGCCGTCGGTGCGCGGTTGACCCAGGATGCCAGCGCCGTGTAAAGCTGCCGGTCAGCTTCGTTTCAAGGCGAAACGCCCCCGTGGCTCAGGCCGACACCACCCCGCTGGGCTGCGCCCCCGCGATCTGCCGCAGCGCGCGCTCGAATACCTCCACCGGCTGGCCGCCAGAGATCAGGTGCTGGTCGTTGATGATGATCGCGGGCACCGAGTGGATGCCGGCGTCGGTGTACATGCGTTCGCGCGCGCGGGTCTCGGCCGCGTACTCGTCGCTGGCGAGGATCTCGCGTGCCCGCGCCGCATCGAGGCCCGCCGCTGCCGCGAGGCGCACCAGCACCTCGGGGTCGGAGGGATTCTCGGCATCGGTGAAGTAGGCCTTGAGCAGCGACTTCTTCAGCGCGACCTGCTTGGCCGCGTCCTCGAGCTCGGCCCAGTGCAGCAGCCGGTGCGCATCGAAGGTGTTGTAGATGCGCGGCCGGCCCTCGGGGTTGAAGACGAAGCCGACGGCCTCGCCGCGCTGGCGGATGGCCTCGCGCATCTGGGCCTGCTGCTCGCGCGTGGAACCGTACTTCTGGTTCAGGTGCTCGAAGGTGTCCTGGCCCTCGGGCGGCATCTGCGGGTTGAGTTCGAAGGGCTGGAAGTGCAGCTCGGCCGTCACCCTGGGCGCCACGCGGGCGATCGCGGCCTCGAGCGAACCCAGGCCGACGGCGCACCAGGGGCAGGAGACGTCCGAGACGAAATCGATCTTGAGGTGGGAGGAGGATGGGGTCGTCATGGCCGCCATTCTTCCGCGCGGCGGCGGCCTTGTCAGGTGCAAGGTCTTCCGCCGCCCTACCTCCGCGGCGTCAGGCCGTGGCGCGCGCCGCCACCGGGCTCGCGCCCAGGGTCTGGGCCCGCAGGCGGTCGTACTCGGCCTTGTCGACCGGCACGGCATCGGGGTCGCCGAGGTCGTTCATGTGCACGCGGTAGGTTTCGCGCGCGCTGATCGCGGCCAGCGCGGCCAGCACGGTCACGGCGAAGGTGATGCTGCCCACGGTGAGCCAGATGTTGGCCGAGCCCGGAGGCGCCACGGTCGCGAACAGCGCGGGCAACAGGGCCGTGAAGGTGGTGCCGATGTTCTGCGAGATGGCCATCGCCGACACCCGGTTGCGGGTGCGGAACAGCTCGGGATAGAAGCTCGGGAAGGTAGCGTTGTAGCCCTGGTAGACGATGCCCCACATCAGCAGCGACATGCAGATCGCGAGCGGCACGTTGCGCACGCTGATGGCATAGAGGTAGGCGAACGAGAGCAGGCCCGAGGCCAGCGCGCCGACGATGATCGGCGGCTTGCGGCCGATGCGGTCCGACAGGTTGCCCACGAACGGGATCACCAGCACCGCGAGGATGTTGCCGAGCACCGGGATCCACAGGTAGACGTCCTTCTGGAAGCCGATGCCGTAGGCCGACTGCACCGCATAGGCGGCGCCGAAGATGGTGGCGACCACCGGGATCACGTTCATCAGCGCCATGCAGACCACGCGCAACATGTCGGCCCAGCTGTCGGTGAAGGCCTGCACGATCGGCGAGCGCGGCACCTCGCCCTTCTTGTCGGCCTCGGCGAAGGCCGGGGTCTCGTCGACCTCGCGGCGGATGATGTAGCCCGCGATGATGACGACGAAGCTCAGCAGGAACGGGATGCGCCAGCCCCACGAATTGAAGGCCTCTTCCGGCATGTAGTGCGCGAGCGGCAGGAACACGGCGGCCGCCATGATCTGGCCGGCCTGCACGCCCTGCAAAGTGAAGCTCGCGAAGAAGCCGCGCCGGCCGAAGGGCGCGTGCTCGAGGATCATCGAGCTCGCGCCCGAGATCTCGCCGGCCACCGCGAAGCCCTGGATCAGCCGCAGGATCACCAGCAGCACGGGCGCGGCCAGGCCGATCTGGTCGTAGGTGGGCAGCAGGCCCACGGCCACGGTCGAGAAGCCCATGAGGAACATGCACAGGATCAGCACCTGCTTGCGCCCGTGCGTGTCGCCCCAGTGGCCGAGCACGAAGGCGCCGATGGGCCGCGCGACATAGCCCACGCCGTAGGTCGCGAGCGAGGCGATGATGGCCGTGGTCGGGTCGCCCTTGGGAAAGAAGATCTGCGGAAAGATCAGCGCCGCGGCGGTGGCGTAGATGAAGAAGTCGTAGTACTCGAGCGCCGAGCCGATCCAGCCGCTGGCGGCGGCCTTCTTCGACTGGTGCTTGCCTTGAGGCTCGTGAGCCGTGGTGTTCGCCATGGGTTGTCTCCGGTGTGGACGAGGATGAGCGGGTGAATGAATGAACGAAAAAAAGGAAATCAGTCCTGGGCCTGCGAGGCCATGCGCGCCGGCGCGTTGAGCGCGCCGTAGGCGTCGTAGCCGCCGATGCGCTGCGCCACCTCGAAGAACAGGCCGTCCCCAAAGCTCTCGGTATAGATGTGCAGGTAGTCGCCGGCCGGCGAGCGGTCGAACAGCACGCCCGCCGCGCGCATGCGCTCGAGCAGCGCGGCATCGAGCGCGATGCGCGTGGCGAGGTCGTCGTAGTAGTTGTCCGAGATCGGCACGAAGCGCACGCCGTTGGCGCGCAGCCGCGCCACCGACGCGAAGATGTCGTCGCTGCGCAGCGCCACGTGGTGCACCGCGCCGCCGCCCTGCGCATGCACCGTGCGCGCGGTGCGCGTGCGCTGGCTCAGCGACACGTTGAGCACGAGCCGCAGGCTGCGCGCGGCATCGGCCACGCCGCGGCTCTTGATCAGGCCGAAGGGATCGGCCAGTTCCAGGCTCTCGCCGACCTCGAGCCCGAGCACGGCGCGCGAGAACAGCACCCAGGTGTCGAGTTGGTCGAGCGCGAGGCCGAGCGCGACGTGGTCGATGGCGCGCAGGCCGGCGTCATCGCCCTGCGTTTCTTCGGGCTCGAGGATGAAGTCGGCCTCGTAGAGCCCGGTGGCGCCGAGCGACGACGGGATGAAATGCAGCAGGTTGCCGCCCGGCACCACGATGGCGGGCACGGCCTGCTCGCCGGGGCCGACCGGGCTGTCGTGCCGCTGCGAGCACAGCGCGGTGGCGCGCGCCACCGCGGCCTGCGGATCGTCGGTGCGCACGCCCAGCGCGCAGACCGAGGTGCCGTGCGCCTCGAAGCGCGTGCGCGCGAAGCTGTGGGGCTGCGCATTCACGACCATGTGGATGTCGCCCTGGCGGTAGAGCGTGACGGCCTTCGAGCGATGGCGGCCCGCGCGACGAAAGCCCAGTTGCTGCAGCAGCGCGCCGAGCGCGCCGGCCGAAGACTCGTCGGCCGCGAACTCGATGAAGGACAGCCCGCGAAAGGCCGGCGCCTGCGGCGGAGCGAACAGCAGCGGCTGCGCCGGCGCCGGCGCCACGCACTCGCGCACCTGGCTCTCGAGGTACAGCAGCGAGCGCATCGCATCGACCGCGGTGCGGCGGTTCGGCGTCTCGCGGAACAGGTCGTTGAAGATCTCGAGCGACAGCGGCCCGGTGTAGCCGGCGCGCAGCACCTGCACGTAGAAGCCCGCCACGTCGAAGTCGCCCTGCCCCGGGAACACGCGGTGGTGGCGCGCCCACTGCAGCACGTCCATCGAGAGCTGCGGCGCATC
Source organism: Variovorax sp. PDC80 (assembly GCF_900115375.1). Lineage (NCBI taxonomy): Bacteria > Pseudomonadati > Pseudomonadota > Betaproteobacteria > Burkholderiales > Comamonadaceae > Variovorax > Variovorax sp. PDC80. Next base: position 473,385 of record NZ_FOWG01000005.1, read on the forward strand.
GGCCATCTGCAGGAAGAAGATCTTCTCGCCCGGGATGTCGGCGATGCCGGCCGGATCGTCGCGCAGCGAGAGCGTGTGGAAGCTGTCGAGGATCAGGCCCAGCGCGGGATGGCCGGCGCGCCGCACGATGTCCCAGGCCTGGCCATAGCGCGACGTGAAGCGGCCCCAGGCCAGCGCCTCGAAGCCCACGCGCAGGCCATGGGCCGCGGCGCGTTCGGCCAGCGCATGCAACTGCGCGGCGGCGCGCGCGGGATCGTCGATGGCGAGCGGCGAGGTGTTCGAGCAGCACAGCATCAGCGGCACGCCCAGCGCGGCCATCAGCTCGAACTTGCGCTCGGCGCGCTCCAGGCCGCGGCGGAACTGCGGCTCGGGCATGCCTTCGAAATCGCGGAACGGCTGGTAGAGGTCGATCGCCAGGCCCAGGTCGGCCGCGAGGCCGCGCAGCTCGGCGGCCGCGCCCTTGAAGTTGACGAAGTCGCTCTCGAACAGCTCGATGCCGTCGAAGCCCGCGGCCGCGATCGCCTCGAGCTTCTGGCGCAAGGTGCCGCTGAGCGAGACGGTGGCGATCGAGCGGTGCATGCGCCGCGCGGCGCGCTGCGGAAGGTCGGCGGAGGGCTGGAGCGTGTTCACGGGAGCGACTTTAGGAACGCCGGCCCGTGCCCACAACCATTTAGCGCTCTCTTTGATCGATGATCGAACGCTATCGTGCGAATTTCGCACGAATCAGGGGTTACACCTAGGTCCGAAGGACCGTCGATGACCCCGCCGAATCAGAGACTGCGCCAGTAATCGATCAGCAGCTGCGCGAATTCGACCGGCCGCTCGACCGCGCTCACATGCGCGGCATCGATGCTGGCGAGCCGCGCGTGGGGGATCGCCGCGGCGATGGTTTTCGACATCGCGAACGGCGTGGCCTCGTCCTGCAGGCCGCCGATCACCAGCGTGGGCACCGCGATGCGGCGGTTGCTGTCGCGGAAATCGATCGCCGCCACCGCGTTGCAGCTCTCGATGTAGGCCTGCGGATCGTTGGCCAGCAGCACTGCCTGCAGTTGCTCGGCGGCCACCTGGCCCTCGGGCGTGGCGGCGAAGGCCGGCGTGAGCCAGCGCGACACCGCGCCCGGCGCGATCGCGGCCACGCCGCGCGCGGCCACGGTCTCGGCGCGCGCGCGCCAGGGCGCCTGGTCGGGATAGTGGGCCGAGGAGTTCGCGATGGTCACGGTGCGCAGCAGCTCGGGATGGCGCACGGCCAGCGCCTGCGCCGTCATGCCGCCCATCGACAGGCCGACGAAGTGCACCGGCTCGCCGCCGGCCTCGCGCTGGATCAGCTCGGCCGCGTCCTGCGCCAGCGTCTCGATGCGCAAAGCGCCCGGCACGCGCTCGGAGGCGCCGTGGTTGCGGTGGTCGTAGCGCAGCACGGTGTGGGCACGCGCGAGCTGCGCGGCCACGCCGTCCCACATGCGGAGGTCGCAGCCGAGCGCATGGCTCAGCACGACGATCGGGCCATTGCCTTCGCGGACGAGATTCAGACGGGTCATGGTGCGGGTTCCTTCGAGAGGGGATGAAGACGGGGGAGCCAGAAGAAGGCGATGGCCAGCAGCGAGCAAGCGGCGGCGACCATGGGGATCACCATCGGCCACGCGCCGTTCGAATACTCGGCATCGACGAACAGCGCGGCGAACTGCCCGACGCAGAAGGCGACCATCATCATGCCGAAGCCCGACCACGAGACGGCGCGGCCCGCGAGCTGCGGCAGGTCGCCCACCGCGCCGGCCTGGCCGCAAGGCTGGTGGATGCCGTGGCCCAGGCAATAGACCGCGTGGCCCGCGAGCAGCGGCACCGCGCTCAGCGGCGCGAGCCAGCAGCCCAGCGCCTGGATCGTGGCGCCCGCCATGCTCAGCGAGGCGCCCAGCTGCACCGTGCGCACCGGCCCGTGGCGGCGCAGCAGCCGCCGGCACATGGTGGTGCTGAAGATGTAGACCAGCGAACCGCCGGCCGGGATCCAGCCATACCAGGCCGGCGACCAGCCCAGATAGCCGATGTAGACCATCGGCGACAGCAGCAGGAAGCAGAACAGCCCGCCATAGGTCGAGGCCGCCACCGAGGCCCAGGCGCGGAAGGCGCGGCTCGCGAACACCACGCGCGCGCTGCCGCGCGGCGCCGAGGGCGTGTCGACGAAGGTCGGCCGGGTCTCGCCGAAGGAGCGCCAGCACAGCGCGAACAGCACCAGCGCATAGAGCGCCATCGCGCCCATCACCCAGCGCCAGCCCGCGCCCTGCACCAGCCAGGCGCCGAGCAGCGGCGCCACCAGCCCGACCACGCCCAGCCCCGTGAGCCCGCGCGCCATGACGTGCGGGCCCTCGTGGGCCGGATAGAGATCGCGCACCGCGGCACGCGCGCAGACCAGGATCGCCGCCATCGAGAAGCCCTGCAAAGTGCGCCAGCCGGCCAGCATGAACACGCTGCCCGCGAAGGCGCCGCCGAGCGCGGCCAGCGCATAGCAGCCCAGGCCCGCCAACAGCACCGGCCGGCGGCCGAAGCGATCGGCCAGCGGTCCGCACAGCAGTTGCGCGAAGCCGAAGGCCAGCACGAACAGCGTGAGGCTGGTGCTGGCCGAACCGAGTTCCTTCGCGATCGCGGGCAGCGCCGGCAGGTAGCTGTCGGTGGCCACCGGCTGGGCCGCGAGCAGCAACGGCAGCAGCAGCGCGAAGCCGGCGTGCCAGCGGCCCTTCAGGTTTCCTGGTGGTCCTTGCGGCGCGCTCACTGCGCCGCCGCAGGCAGCAGGCCCTTCTCGCGCAGGATGCCGGTGGCGATGCCGAAGGCGTGGTTGGCGACCGGCACGCCGCAGTAGATAGCGGCCATCATGATCACTTCCTTGATGTCCTCGGGCGTGAGCCGCGACTCGGGCGGACCGTCGAGCGCCGCGCGCACGTGCATCGCGAATTCCTCGTAGGCGTGGATGCCGAGCATCATCGACAGCACCATGTAGCGGCGCGTCTTGTCGCCCAGCGCGGAGCGGCCCCAGATGTCGTTCCACGCATGGCGCGTGATCAGTTCCTGGAACTCGGCATTGAAGCTGTTGCGGTTGGCCAGCGAGCGGTCGACCCAGGCGTCGCCGAGCACGCGACGGCGGTTGAGCAGGCCCGATTCGTAGTCGTCGGCGGGGGTGTCGGAAGAGGAAGTCATGCCGGGGAATCCTTGTTCGTTCGTGTGTTTTTGGAAATCTCAGGCGGCTGGCAGCCGCGCGCGCAGCGCCTTGACCTCGGCCAGCGCGATCTCGCCGGCACGCGTGGCCAGCGCGGGATCGAACCATTCGTCGGCCGCGTCGCGCGGCAGCTCGGCGCGCAGCCGGTCGATGTTGGCGCGCATGCGCGCGGCATCCACCTGCAGGCCCGGCAGCGCCGCGGCCATGGCGCGCACGCTGCCGTGCGCCGACATCAGCAGCTGCGGCCATTCGCCGAGCTCGGCCTGCCAGGCACCGAGCGCGCGCTCATGCTGTTGCGGCATGGCGCCGAGCAAGGCCGCCACGCGCTGCGGCGCGCGATGCGCGGCGGCGATCGCCACCATCGACGCCACCGGGTTGCGCTTGTGCGGCATGGCCGACGAGCCGCCGCGCCCGGGCTCGCTGGGCTCGGCCACCTCGGCCACCTCGTACTGGCCCAGCAGCGAGACGTCGACCGCGATCTTGCCGAGGCTGCCCGTCAACAGGCCGAGCTCGCAGCCCAGCGCCACCCATTCGTCGCGCTGCGTGTGCCAGGTCGCGCCGGGATCGGCGAGCCCCAGTTCCTTCGCCATGCGTGCGCGCACCGCGCCCGCCTGCGGCCCCATCTGCGCCAGCGTGCCGACCGCGCCGCCGAGCTGCAACTGCAGCGCATGGCGCGCGGCCTCGCGCAGCCGCAGCCGGCTGCGTACCAGCGGCGCGGCCCAGCCCGCGCACTTGAAGCCGAAGCTGGTGACCGAGGCCGGCTGCATCAGCGTGCGCGCGAGCATCGGCGTGGCGGCATGCTGCACCGCGAGCTGCAGCAGCGCCTCGGCCGCCTTGGCAAGGTCGGTTTCGATCAGCGCCACCGCCTCGCGCGTGACCAGCGACATTGCGCTGTCGATCACGTCCTGGCTGGTGCTGCCGAAATGCACGAAAGGCGCGGCCTCGGCATTGAAGAGCCCGACCGCCTCGCGCAGCGCCTTCACCAGCGGGATCGCCACGCTGCCCGCGCGGCCGCTCTCGCGCACGATCTTGGCGACGTCGAACAGCTCGACCTTGCAGCTGCCGACGATCGAATGCGCCGCGCTCTCGGGGATCAGCCCCTCGGCCGCCTGCGCGCGCGCGAGCGCGGCCTCGAAGCGCAGCATCGCGTCGACGAAGGCACGGTCGCTGAAGGCGCCCAGGGTTTCGGAAGTGGAGAGGAAGCCTTCGAAGATGCTCATGGTGTTCTTGTCGTGGGAATGTCAGTACTGGAGCTTCGCGCTGGCGCGCAGCTCGTCGGCCGTCGCGCTGCCGAAACCGAAGAACTCGAGGTAGGCCGGGATCATCTCGAACAGCATGTCGGTGCCGACCTGCACCGCGCAGCCCCTGGCGCGCGCGGCCTCGAGCAACGGCGTGTACTCGGTCTTCATCACGACCTCGCCGACGAAGGTGCCGGCATCGATGCGCTCGATGTCGAAGGGCAGCGGATCGTCGGCCTTCATGCCCAGCGGCGTGGCATTGACGATCACGTCGAAGCCCGCCGGGTCCTTCGAGCCGGTCGCCACCTTCAGTTGTGGATAGTGTTCACGCAGCCGCCCCGCGAGCGCCTCGGCCGAAGCAGCATGCGCATCGAACAGCATCAGCTCGGCCGCGCCGGCCGCCGCGATCGACGCCGCGATGGCCGAGCCCACCCCGCCCGCGCCCGACACCAGCACGCGCGTGCCCCGAAAAGGCCGGCCCTTGCGCTCCACGCCGCGCACGAAGCCCGCGCCGTCGAACTGGTCGCCCAGCAGCGTGCCGTCGGGCCGCTTGAGGATCGCGTTGCAGGCGCCCGCGATGCGCGCGGTGGGCGTGACCTCGTCGACCAGCGACATGGTCGTGACCTTGTGCGGCATCGTCACCAGCGCGCCGCGCAGGTTGCTGAAGCGGAAGATCTGCGCCAGCGAGGCCGCGTAGTCCTCGGGCTTCACGCCCATCGGCACCACCACCGCGTCGATGCCCTGCTGCTCGAACCAGGGGTTGTAGATCATCGGGGCCTTGAAGGCCTCGGTGGGATAGCCCAGGTGGGCGATGAGCGTGGTCTTGCCGGAAATCATGCGCGTAGCCAAATAAAAAAAGAGGTTCAGGCCGCGCCGTAACGCAACGGCGTGGCGATCTCCGCGCGCATCGCCTCGGGATAGACGATTTCGCGCAGGAAGTCCGAGTCGGCACGCAGCGCCGCGGCCGCATCGGCATGGCCGAAGTAGTCGAAGTAGTGCGGCATCTGCTGGATCAGCATCTCGAAGCCGGCCTGCGCGTTGAGGCCGCGCGCGCGTGCCGCGCGCACCAGCGGCGTGGGCTGGTTGCGCAGCAGGATGTCGAACAGCGCCGCGTGGCCGTCCATGCGCGCCACGTCGACCGGCGGCGCATCGTCCTCGGCCAGGCCCAGCGGCGTGGCGTTGACGACCAGGTCGTAGCCCTCGGGCGCGTTGCTGTCCACCGCCACCACGCGGGCGTCGAAGAAGGCATCGAGCTTGGCGGCCACGCCCGCGGCCTTGCCCGCGGAGCTGTCGTAGAACGCGATGTACTCGGCCCCATCGACAGTGCCGCCCTCGGCCAGCGCCACGCCGATGGCAGCGGCGCTCACCCCCGCGCCGAGAATCAGCACGCGTTTGCCGCGAAACGGAATCGCGAAGCGGTCGAGCGCGCCGATCAGGCCTTCGCCGTCGAACAGGTCGCCCTCGAGCTGGCCGGCCTCGGTGCGACGCACCACGTTGACCGAACCGGCCACGCGGCCGAACAGGCCCGCGCCCTCGAGCAGGTCGACCACCAGCGGCTTGTGCGGCGGCGCGATCACCATGCCGCGCACATTGCGCGCCAGGAAGGCCGACTTGAAGAACACCGCGAAGTCGCGCACCGGCACCTGCACCGGCAGCAGCACCGCGTCGATGCCGAAGCGCTCGAAGGCGGCGTTGAACATGCGCGGCAGCCTCACATTGCGCACCGGGTCGCCGGGAATCAGGTAAGCCTGGGTGCTGCCGCTGATGGGGAGGCTCATGGGCGTCTTTTCGTTCGTCAATCGCTCGTTTCGAGGCTGGATGCCCGGCTTTATAGTCCTTTCGCCCCGAGCTTGCTGGCGCCAAACCGTCATTTCGTTCGATCATCGATCTTTAAAGATCGTCAATCGTTCAAACCTAGGGTTTTTGCCCACTCATCCGGCGCTGCGGCCAGGCGGCGGCGCAGGCACACTCCCCGGTCATGAGCAACGACGACCCACCCGCACCGCCCGGCCTCGACAAGCGCGACTGGATCGCCGGCCTGGAGCGCGGCGTGAGCATCATCGAGGCCTTCGACGACGCCAACCCGCGCCTCACGGCGAGCCAGGCCGGCCAGCGCACGAACATGACGCGCACGGCCGCGCGCCGCTACCTGTTGACCCTGCAGCACATGGGCTACGTGGCGAGCGACGGCAAGCTGTTCTGGCTCACGCCGCGCGTGCTGCGGCTGGGCCAGTCCTACCTCGAATCGGCGCGGCTGCCGCGCGTGGTGCAGCCCTTTCTGCAGCGCGTGGCCGCCGGCACCAACGAGATCGCCTACCTCAGCGTGATGGATGGCGACGAGGTGGTCTACATCGCGCGCAACGGCCCCAACCGCAGCATGAGCACTGGCTACGTGCTCGGCGCGCGCGTGCCCGCGCAGGTCACGGCCTCGGGCATGCTGATGTTGGCGCTGCGCGGCGACGCCGAACTCAACGAATGGCTCGCCACGCGCCAGCTCACCGTCTTCACCTCGCACACCATCGCCAGCATGGAGCGCATGAAGCTCGAGCTCGCGCGCATCCGCGCGCAGGGCTGGGCGCTGTCCGAACAGCAGCTCGACCTCAACTCGCGCGGCATCGCGGTGCCGCTGCGCGACCGCCACGGCACGCTGGTGGGCGCGCTCAACATCACGATGCCGATGGGGCACGAAAGCTCGGAGGATGCGGTGGCGCGGGTGTTGCCGGTGTTGCGGGAGACGGCGCAGGCGATGCGCAACTTGATCTAGATTGCTGCCCGCAGCGCGCGCCGCGAGCTGCTCACGCCGGTCAGCACCTCCTGCCCCGCACTCTCCGCGCAATAGTCCAACGCCTGCCGCAACGCCGTATCCACACTGCGCAGCGACAGATCGAAGCGCGCCGCCGCCTCCTGCCGTGTCATCTCATTGATACGCAGCGCAATCAGCACCGACCGATGCCGACGCGGCAACCGCTCCATCGCCCGCTCCACCGCCGCCACATCGGAACGCGCCTGCGCAATCGACTCGGGCCCAGGCGCCCAGTCCACCAATTCATCGAGCGCAACCTGCTCCTCCCCCGCGTACTGCCACGGCCGATGGCTGCGCAGCCGGTCCACGGCGAGGTTGCTCGCCATGCGGTGGATGTAGGCCAGCGGGTTCTGCACGTCGTGCGCCAGACCCAGGTCGCCGAGCCGCAGCCAGGCCTCGTGCAGGCATTCGCTCGCGAGGTCGGGGCAGCCCAGGTGGCGCAGCAGCCGGCGCCGCAGATGCTCGTAGTTCGCGACCAGGATGGCCTGCAGCGCGGCGCAACGCGGCGCGGGATCGGACGGCTCGCCGCATGAAGCGTCGTCGAGGGAATGGTCGGCAGTGCGGCACGGGATGTTCAGGCTCATGGCGGATCCGTCTCGGTGTGCATCGGCGGGCGAGAAGAGGCACGCTGCCGCCCCGCCCCCCGGTTCGCGGGAGGCGGGACGCAGGCGCCGGAGGGCGTGGGGCCTAGCGGCCCTGCAAGGCGCGGCGTTCCTCGTCGGTCAGCCGTGCCACCTGCCGGGCATCGAACTGCCGGCCGTTGCCCACGAGCTGCACGGGGTTCGCGGGGTCGTAGCGCACCGCGCTGTCGCCCGCGCGTCCGGCCGCGGGCGGCGGCGGGTTGCGGCCGCCGCCTTCAGCCGGCTCGTTGCCGAAGCCGAGCACGCGCACGGTGAACACCGAGGGCAGCGCCTGGCGCGCCGCGGTGCGGTCGCGCTGCAGGCTCTCCTGCGCGGCCACCGCGGCCTGGGCCGCGGCCGCGCTGGCATTGGTCAGCGCGCCGACGTTCACGGCCGCGACCACCGGCAGGCCCTTGGTCTCGCCCTTGACCTGGATGTTGTCGGCGTTAAGCACCTGCAGCGCGGCGATGTTGAGATTGCCCGCCACGCGCAGGCCGGCATCGCCGGCATTCACGGTGCCGCTGGGCGCAACCAGGTCGACGTCGCCGTCGCCCACGGTGCCGATGCCGCTGCCGCTCATGTCCGACTTCTCGCGCACCACGGTCACGCCGTCGAGGTCGGTGACGACCTCGGGCGCCGAGGGCACGCGCAGGGTCTTCGCGCCGCGGCCGGCGTCGATGTTGCCTACCGTGGACCAGATGATCTGGTCGCTGCCCTGCTTCGTCACCTCGGGCACGAAGGACAGGATGCGCGACTGGTTCACCGTGACGTCGTCCTTGGCGAAGATGTCGATGTGGCCCGAGGCCAGCGTGACCAGGCCATAGCCGGCCGGCACGGTGGCGCCGAGCGCGGCCACCTGCAGCCCGCCGCCGGGCGTGAGCACGTTGATGTCGCCGCCGGCCATGGTGCGCAGCATCAAGGTGTTGGCCGCCACGTCGCCCTTCCAGTCCTTGCCCGGGAACAGGGTGTCGATCGCCGCATAGCCGCGGTTGTAGCCGCCGTTGCGCGGCAGGCCGCCGGTGCCCGGCTCGTTCTGGTCGCGGCCGGCCTCGCGCAGCTCGAGCAGGAAGGCCTGGCGCAGGAACTGCTGGCGCGCGGGCTCGGGCAGCGCCTGGAAGCGCGTCCAGGCATCGAGCGGCGCGAGCGTCTCGCCGGTCATGTCCAACATGTACGACACGAGGCCGCGGCGCACGGTCTTCTCCTGCCCGCCGGGGCGCGTCTCGACCTGGTCCACCAGGTAGATCGGCACCTGCGTGCCGTCGGGCGCGCGGGTCTTGAGGTAGTCGGGCATCGAGGCCACGCGGGCCGGATCGAGGTAGGCCGCGGCGAAGGCGTCGTAGCCCACGGCGCCGTTCAGTCCGGCCATGACGGTGATCGCGGCGCTGTTGGAGGGCAAGCCGTTGATCTGCGTGTCGGGCTGCGGCCGGTTGTTCCGGTCGTAGCGCTGGTTGCCCACCGTGCGCACCTGCAGGTTGTCGGCGTACACGTCGCGGCCGGCCGCCAGCGTCAGCGTGCCCGGGCCCTGCATCTCGATGTTGCCGGTCAGGCTGTTGCTGATGGCGTTCTCGCGCTCGATCGGATCGACCCGTACCGTGGCCAGGATGTCGTTGCCCGCCTCCAGCAAGGTGGTGTCGGAAGCGCGCAGGTTGCGCCCCGCCACGCGCACGCCGCGGATGTCCTTGCCCGCGCGCACCCAGGTCTGCTCGTTGGCCTTGAGGTCGAGCCCGAAGATCGACCCCTCGGCCGCATAGATGCGGCTGGGCTCGTAATCGCCGGCCAGCGGCAGCACCGAGGGATTGCTCACGCTGCGCAGGTACGGGTCCTTGATGAAGGAGGCACCCGACCAGTTGATCCAGTTGTCGAGCATGTCCTCCATGTTCATCTGGCTGAAGGGCGAACCGGCACCGGCGGGCATGGTCGGCGAGGGCATCATCGCCGGCGTGGCATAGGCCATCGCGAGCGGCGCGGCGAAGCGGATGTCGTTCTTCGCGGCCAGCGAGACGTCGTTGGTGGTGCCCGGCAGCACGTACAGCGGCCCCTCGATCGACAGCCCGCCGTTGAGCGCCACCGCCGACAGCCGCGCCGGATAGCGGTTGCCGCCGAAGCCCACCAGCGTGTCGTGGTCGAAGCTGCGCAGCAGCACGTCGCGGAAGATGAACTCCGCGCGGTTGACGAAGTGGATGTCGCCGCCGGTGGAGACCAGCTTCAGCGCGCTGCGGTCGGTGTAGCCGCTCATGTAGGCGCCGTAATTGAGCTGCTGCCCGTCGGGGCGCAGGCCCTCGCCGTAGGTAACCAGCAGCGGATCGACCACCGTCTGCAGCACCAGGTCGCCCGCGGTGCGCAGGCTCAGCGTGGCATCGCCGAGCGCGAGCACCGGCGCCACGCCGTAGCTGGTGCGCGTGATGCCGCCCATGCTGTCGTCGCGGCTCAGGGTCACGGTGCGGCCGACCGCGGTCTCGCCCGCGCGGATCTCGCCCGCGCCGCGCGCGACGTAGTACTGGCCGCCGCGGATCGCGCCGCCGGCCTCGACCTGCATGGCGCCGCCGTTGCGCATCTCGACGGTCATCGCCTCGCCCGCCGAGAGTCCGCCGCGCACGCGCATGTTGGTGGGCAGCGCGACCAGCAGGTTGCGCAGGTCGCCGCCGGCATGGACCGCCACGTTGCCGCCGCCGAGCGCGCCCACGCCCTGCTGGAAGCGGCCGTAGTCGATCCACCAGCTCGACTGCTCGGTCGGATGGATCAGGGGGCCGAAGCTGCCATCGGGCCGCATGCCCAGCTCGCCGTTCTCGTACTCGCCGAAATAGCGCTGCGCGTTCAGCGTGCCCTGGCGGTTGAGCCACTCGGTGAAGCGCTGCCCCGCGGGTGCGGCGTCGATGCTGCCCTGCACGCCGATGTCGAGGTTGCCGCCGTCGATGCCGTAGCTGGCCTTCGGGTTGGCGGTGGTGAAGTCGCTCCACACCGTCGTGTCCTTGCGGCCCGCGGTGTAGATCGCCGACTCCTTGTGCGCCAGCGTGAGGTCGCGTCCCGCGCGCACCTCGAGGTCGCCGGTGCCGGTGCGCACCAGCTTGCCGGCGCCGTTGTCGGGCGCGGGATCGCTGTCGCTCGGCTGCGCCGTGTTGGCGGTGCCGATCACGATCGAGCCCTTGCCCGCGGCCTGCGCGGCCAGCGGCCGCAATGCCAGCGCATTGGCCGAGTCGAGGTCGCCGCCGGCCACCAGCCGCAGGTTCCACGAGGCGCCGGGCTGCAGCACGCCGCTGCGGTCCGCCACGTCGAAACCGTCGCTCAGGTGGCCGTTGATCAGCAGGTTGCCGCCGGCGCGCAGGGTCAGCGTGCCGTCGCGCGCGCCCGGCAGATCGGCGAACAGGTTCCAGTCGCCGTTGAGCGCCAGGTCGCCGGCGCTGCGGATCTCGATGCCCGGCATGACCGCGAGCCCAGTGCCCAGGCGGCCGGCGATCGCGCCGGCGGCGGCGCTGAAGCGGCGCGCATCGGCGATCGCCTCGGCCTTGACCGCATCGACCGTGCCGTCCTGCGCCTCGTAGCGGCTGGTGCCCTCGAGCACCGCGGAGCGCGCGCCCGTGACCGCGACGTCGAGCGCGCCGACCTCGATCTCGTCGTGGCCCGCGTTCTGCCGCGCGCGCAGGCGCACCTTGCCGCCCTCGTTGCCCGCCACGTCGATCTGGCCGCCGCGCAGCTCGAGCCGGCCGCCGGCCGCCTCGAGCGTGACGCGGCCGCTGCCGAGTTCGCCGGTCGCGCCGGCCAGCAGCTTCGCGCCGTCGCGCATCGCCACGCCGTTGCCGCCGGTGATGCGGATCGAGCCGCCATAGGCCGAGCGCGCGTCCACGGTGCCGGCGATGTCGATGCTGCCGCGGTCGGCGGTGAGGCCGAAGTCCTCGACCGTCGTGAGCCCGCCGAGCACCACGTCGCCCTGGCGAATGCGGAACTGGCGCGAGCGGTTGAAGCCGGCGTCGTTCAGGCGCTGGCTGAACCCCGCGAAGTCGGGCAGCGCCTCGATGTCGAGCGAGAAGCTGCCGGCCTTGCCGCCGGCACCGGCCTGCGCGGCGATGGTGCCGTCGAGCACCACGGTGCCGCCGTTCGATGCGGCCAGGCCCAGGGTGCCGGCGCTGCCGCCGCCCGCGTGCGCCGCCAGGCCGAGCCGGCTGCCGGCCTCGAGCCGGACGTCGCCGCCCACGGCCGACAGGTCGATGCGGCCCGCGTCGGCGTACTCGGCCAGGTCGAAGAAGCGCTTGGCGAAACCGCCCACGTCGATCAGCGCGCCCTCGCCCACCACCAGGTGGCCGCCGGTCGCCGTCATGCCGATGCTGCCGCCGAGCGCGACCGCGCGGCCGCCGAAGTCGATGGTCTTGCCGCTCAGGCTCAGGCGCGCGCCCAGGCTGTCCTGCAGGTCGGTCGGCGTGCCCGCGCCGGCATCGCCGCCCGTCACGCGCAGCGCACCCTGGGTGGCGATGGTCTGGGCCGCGCCGCCGCGGCCGGTCAAGAGCGGGGTGACCAGGGTCAGCGCCGCGGCGCCGGTGTCCACCGCGCCCGCGCCCTCGCCGACGATCTGGTCGCGCCCCGCCAGCGTGACCGACCCGAAGCCGGCGAAGTCCTTGCGGCCCGCGCCCAGCACCAGCGTGCCCGCATCGAGCGTGAAGGCGCCGTTGCCGGTGCCGCTGCCGCCCGTGCCGCCGCCGCTGTTGATCAGCGTGACCGCATCGCCGCGGATCGTCACGTCGCCCGTGCCGCGGCCGACGAAGGCGACGCCGTCGAAGGTCAGCGAATGCAGGCCGGCCGCGCCGAGGTCGAGCGAACCGTAGAAGTCGAAGTCCGAGTAGCTGCGCAGGGTCAGACGCTGCGAGTTGGCGAGCTGCGCCAGCGCGCCGCTGTCGAGCACCATGCCCTCGGTGCCGCCGCCGAAGCCGATGCGGCCGGCCGACACCGACAGGTCGGCGCCGACGATCCGCGCCGAGCTCGCGAGCTCGGTGGTGCGCGTCGCGTCGATCAGCAGCGCGGCGCCGCCGTCGACCAGCGCGCCCGCGCCGATCGTCACCAGGCCGCCGCGCGTGGTGTCCACGTTCTGGCGCAGCACCTGCACCGCGTCGCCGGTGGCCAGGCGCACCAGCGCGCCCCAGTCCTTCGTCGGCGAGGTGAGCACGTCGTCGGCCGCGTCCCTGGCGTCGATCACGCCGTCGCCGTTGTCGTCGAGGTTGCCGTCGGGGTCGGTGTAGACCGCCGGCGCCTTCGGCTTCATCACCAGGTTGCCCGAGCCGCGGCCGCCCGCGCCCTTGGCGCGCACCCGGCTGCCGCCCTCGATCGCCACCTGCTCGCTGGCCGCGAGGATGATCTCGGGCCCGCTGAGCTCGGAGCCCTCGCCGTTGCGCACCACGATGTCGGTGGCCGTCACGTCGATCTCGAGGCCGAGCGCATTGCCCTGGCGCTTGCCGCCCACCAGCAGGCTGCCGGCGCCGAAGTTCGACAGGCTCGCCGAATCGATCACGAGGTAGCCGTCGGCCTGCAGGCTGGCCGCGTCCAGGCCGGCGCCGACGATCGCGATCTTGCCGCCCGCGATGTCGACCAGCCCGCCGCGGCCGCCCGCGTCGGGCGCCGAGCGCAGCGTGCCGTCGAGCGTGAGCCGCTTGCCGGCATCGAACACCACGGCGCCGCCGTCGCGCGGCAGTCGCGGCGTGACGACGTTCTGGCCGCTCAGCCGGTACTGCGTGAGCTTGAAGGCCTCGGACGAGAAGAAGTCGTTGGCCGTGGCCTCGTTGTATTCGGTGTACTTGCGCAGCGTGTCGCCCGACATCACGCGCCAGGCCGAGGCCTGCGCGTCTTGCTGGCCGCTGTAGGCATTGCCGCCGCGGCCCTGCATCACCAGGCTGCCGTCCGAGGCCAGCGTGGCCGGCGCCAGCGCGCCGCCCCAGGCCTTGCCGGTGGCCTGCACCGCGAAGGCGCCGGGCAAGAGCGCATAGCGCGCCGGCAGCAAGGTGTACCAGCCGGCCGCCAGGCCGGGCCCGCCCGCGAGCCAGACGCGCTGGCCCGCTTCGGCGGCACTCGCCGGCGCGGCGGCGGTCTGCCCCGGCAGGATCGCGTAGGTGCCCGGCCGGTTCAGCACGTCGTGCGAGCCGCCGGGCCCGGGCACGAACTCCCAGGCATAGAGGTCACCGCCGCCCGTGATGTCCACGGTCGCGCCGCGCGCCAGCGCCACGTCGGGCGACTTCAGCGTGATCCGCTTCTCGGGCGGCGCGCTCAGCGAGCCGCCCGAGGGATTGGCCGCGTCCACCGCCTTGGTGGGATCGTGCCAGTGCTCGTCGTTGAGCAAGGTGCCGTAGGGCACGACCACGCCGGCGCCCGACACCGAGGTCAGGCTGTTGGCGCCCAGCGCGAGGCGCTCGCTCGCGGCCAGTTCGATCTGGCCATGCGGCGCGCGCAGCACGCCGTTCTGCGCGATCGTCGGTGCCTCCAGCCGCAGGGTGCCGCCAGCCGACAGCGGCGTGTCGCCGGGCTCGCCGAACCGCTCGACGGCGATCGAACCGGTGGCGCGGATCACGCCGGTCATGGCCGTGCTCGGATAGACCTGGCCGGCCGCGAGCACCAGTTGCCCGTCGACGTCGAGGTTCAACTGCAGCCGGGTGTCGTCGTTGATCTGATCGGGCAGCGCGCCGCCGATGCGGATCTCGCCGGCCTCGAGCCGCGTGCGGCCGAAGCCGCCGATGCGCACGGTGCCTTCGGGCGACACGCCCGCCTCGTTGCCCGAGACGATCTCGATCAGCTGGCCCGCGAGCTTCAGCTCGCCCTTGGCATCGGGCACCTCGGCCACGAGCGAGGCCGAGGCCGGCCCCGGCACGGTCAGCAGCGTGAGGTGCGGCGCGCTCAGCGACGACGAGGTGTCGGCATGCCCGAGGATCCGGCCCTGCAGCGAGATCGCGCGGCCCATCCTGATGTGCGCGTCGTCGAGGCGGATCGGCCCCTGCGAGGAGTTCACCAGCGCGAGGTCGGCGAAGCCGCCGTTCGCGAAGGACTGCGGACGCAGCGTCAGCGCGAAGGCCTGGCCCGGCTTCTGCAGGATCTCGCGCAGCAGCTCGCCGCCGAACAGGGTGTCGCGAAACAGGTCGAGCGTGGCCGGCGTCAGCCCGAACTGGGCCGGATCGAGCGCCCCGACCGAGCCGGGCGCCGGCAGGCGGTCGGACAGCACCAGTTCCTTGCTCTGCGCCAGGTGCGCCAGCAGGCTCGACGGAATGATCATCGTGCCGTCGACCTCGTAGCCGAAGCTGCGCAGGCCCGGCGCCCAGTCGTAGTCCAGGCCCTGGCGCCAGTTGTTGCAGGCGCCGTCGACGAAGAAGCCGAAGCAGTCCGGGTCCTGCAGCGTCTGGCTCAGGCGCTCCAGCGGCGAGCCGCTGGGCGCGGCGGGCACGTCCATGTTGATCCGGATGCGCCCGCCGATGCCGCCGGGGCCGCCCGCGTTGCCCACCAGCGTGCTCTCGATCAGGCCCTGGCCCTTGACCTGGATCAGGCCGCCGTCGCTGTCGAGCCGGATCTTCGGGGTCGCCTTCGGCAGCTGCGTGCCGGTGCGGCCGGTGTCGGCCACGCCGTCGATCTCGCCGGTGGCGCCCGACACGTCGATCAGCGCGCCCTTCTCGAGCTGCACCTCGCCGGCCTGGATGTCGACCGAGCCGCCGTCGCGCACCTCGCCCACCTGGCGGCCGCGGTTGTCGAGGTAGGTCAGCGGCACGCCGCGCGCCAGCAGTTCGCCGCCGGCCTGCAACGTGACCTTGCCGCCCGACAGCGAGATGCTGCCGGCCGGCGCGTCGAGCCGGCCGGCCACGTTGATGGTGCCCAGCGCGCCGCCGGCACCGAGCGACAGGTTGCCGCCGATGTCGGTACGCACCACCGCGCCCGCCCCGATCGAGATCGGGCCGTTGGTGGTGCCCAGCGACAGCGCGGTGGGCTTGCGCGCCGCGCGCTCCTCGGGCCGCAGCACGCCGATCGGCGCGGCATCGGCCAGGCTGGCACCGCCGGGCAGGTGGCGCCAGTCGAAGTTCGTGAGATCCAGGCTCGACGCCTGCTGCGACACCGTCACGCCCTCGGGCACCACGATGCCGCCCTCGCCGCGCACCGAGACCGTGACGCGGCCGAAGCCGCGCTCGCCGTAGAGCGTGGGCGGCAGCAGCGTCACGAGCGGCTTGCCGGTCTCGGGATCGGTGGCCGCGCTGCCGCCGATCTGCACCGGCGAGAACACGTCGAGCACCAGGCTGCCCGCGGAACCGGCCGCGAAGGCGCGCAGGTTCAGCGCGCCCAGGTCCAGCTCGGGCGTCACGCCCACCAGCGTGACCGAACCCGCATTGCCCGCGCGCAGCGAGGGCAGGCCGTTCTTCGCGACATCGACGCGGCCGCCGCCCGAGACGTCTAGGACCGCCGCCGGATCGGCCGCGATCTTCCCCACGCTGATCGAGATCGCACCGCCGTCGATGGCCCAGGCGCCGCTGCCCGGGCCTTCGCGCCAGGTGTTGAGCCACTGGCCGCTGGCATCGAGCCGGCCCTGCGCGCCGATCTCGAGCGCGCCGTTGCTCGACGACAGCCCGATGCGCCCGCCCGGCGTGCGGATCTGGCCGAAGATGCGAATGTCCCGGGTCGAGCCCTCGGTGCCCGCCACCGTCAGCGAGGCGCCCGGCGACAGCTGCAGCTTAGCGCCGGCCGCGAGCTCGAAGTCGCCGTTGATGGTGTTCAGCACGATGCTGCCCATGCCCGAATTGCTGAGCATGTCGTCCGACAGGAAGCTCAGCTTGCGCGAGCCCTGTTCGTCGGGCTTGAGTTGCACGTAGAAATCGTCGCCGAGCGTGGTGAGCGCGCCGAAGTCCTTGGCCAGCCGCTTCGGATCGTGGCTCACGATGATCGTGCCCGGCGACCAGGGCCGGCCGTCGGGCGTGTTCTCGCCGAGCTCGACCCGGCCGCCGAGGCTGGCCGCGGCCTTGGCCTGCGGCCGGTCGCCCGCCACCACGCCGCCGAGCATGTCGCCCTCGAGCACCATCGCGTCGCCTGCGTAGATGCGCAGGTCGCCGGCCTTGCGGCCCTCGGTGTAGCCCGCTTCCTTGTAGTTGGCGCCGATCAGCGGCGAGCGCCAGTTCTCCTTCACGCCCCAGCGCGCATGCTCGCTCGCGAACTCGCCCGCGATGCCGGTGTAGGTGATGTCGGGCAGCGCCTTGTCCATGGTGTGCACGCGGCCGTCGGCGCCCATGAGCTTGGTCGCGGTGTTCATGCCGTCGGAGTAGCGCACCGAGCCGCCCGACACGTCGAGCACCGAGCCCGCGCGCGTGATCACCGCGCCGCCCGCGCGCAGGTTGATGCTGCCCGCGCTGGCCGACAGCTCGGCGAGGTCGGTCTTGCCGACGCCGACCCAGCCCGACACGTCGGCCAGCGGCGTGCCGACCCAGGCGCCCGGCATCAGCGTCTTGCCGTCGGGCCCGGTCACCCACTGCACGCCCGACATCGGGCCGGCGTCGAACATGCCGTTGGCGCGCCGGTCGACGATCACCTTCTTGCCGCGCAGCCAGGAGTCGAGCAGCAGCGGCGAATCGCGCAGCTCGTTGATGCGCAGCTCGGCCTCGACGAAGTTGCGCGACATGTCGACCTGCATGCCCTGCAGCCCGGCCACGCTCAGGAAGGCCTCGCTGTCGATGTAGATGCGGCTGGCGTCGCCGAGGCTGCCGGGCTTGAAGTACGGCAGTTGCGTGAACAGCGGGTTGACCGCCGACTCGGCCACGATGGTGCCCGCGGGCACCAGCACGCCCGCCTTCGGCCGCACGTCGATCAACTGGCCGTACAGGGCCACGCGGCCCGGCTGGTAGCGCGTGACCAGCGCCGAGGCCTCGATCTCGCTGCGGTCGCCCGCGTCGGGCAGCACCTGCGTGATGCTGCCCTCGCCCAGCGTGAGCGTGCCGGCCGACCAGTTGATCAGGTCGTTGACGCCGTCCGAGTACATGTGCGTGCCCAGCCCCCAGGCGCGCAGCAGGATCGAGCCGTTGCGGTTGTTGAGCGCGGTGGTCGAGGCCAGCACGCCCGATTGCCGCACGTCCTGCGCCTGCAGCGTGATGTTGCCGCGGTCGGACTGCACGGTGCCGGTGTTCACCACCTCGTAGCCCACCGACTTGGCGCGCGCCGCCATCTCGGGCATCACCACGTCGCGCAGGCTGTTGACGAAGTTCGCGTCGCCATACACCGGCACGAGCTTCAGCGCGCCCTGCACCTGCCCGCCGGTGAAGGCCCAGCCCGGCACGGCCGACACCGCCACGTCGAGGCCGCGCGGCGCGTTCGGATCCTGGGTCGAGGGCGTCTTCAGGTAGACGTTCTCGCCGGCCGCGAGGATCACCTGGCCGTCGGGCGCCGTGATGTGGCCCGCGTTGCGAACCTTGGGCGCGAACAGCATGACCTTGCCGCCCGACTCGACCGCCAGCCGCGCGCCGGCGTCCACGCGCACCTCGCCCGGTGCCGCGCCGGGATCGAAGCGGTCCACGCCGCCCATGCGGTCGGGCGCGCCGCCCTCGCCGGGCACGAAGCCCGACGGGCCGAAGACCTCGGGCTTGATCGAGGTGAACAGGCCGAACTGGGGAATCGCGAAGTCGTTGCCCTGGCCGTCGAACTTCTGCTGGTTGTTGATGCCGAGGTTGAACTGCTTGTCCGACAGCGCGAGGCTCGAGGCGATCAGCGAGCGCGTGTTGACCTGGCTGGTGCCGTTGAAGACGATGCCGTTGCGGTTGATCAGGTAGACCGAGCCGTCGGCCTTGATCTGACCCGCGATCTGGCTCGGCCGGCCGCTCGGATCGTTGATGCGGTTCAACGCGATCCATGCATTGGTGCCGTCGGGCTTCGCCCCGCCCTTCTGGTCGAACTGCACCGTGGTGTTGCGGCCCACGTTGAAGCTCTCCCAGTTGAGGATCGCCTTGTCCGCGGTCTGCTGGATATTGACCTGCGTGCGTCCGCCCGCGGCCGTCTGCACCGGTGCATTGGCGTTGAGCCAGCCCGCGGTCAGGCTGTTGGTGTCGACCGCGAGCCCGCCGGGCACGAGGCCGTCGGGGATGTCGCTGCCGTCGTTCTGCGCCGCCTGGCGCGCGGCCGCCTGCGCCGCCTGCTGGGCGGCGATGGTTCGCGCCGCCATGTCGAGGTTGCCGATCGAGCGCCGCAGTTCGTCGCTGGCGCGCTGCTGCCCGGCGGGATTCGTCAGCATCGACGCGGGCATGCCGTTGGGCAACCGGCCCGTGGCCGCGGCCGCGCCCTGCACCGTGGTCTTGTTGGCGAACCAGGCGCCGCTGAAGGCACGCTGCGCCTGCGCGTCGACGAGCGCGCCGTTGGCGACCAGCGTCACGGCGATGGCGCGCGCGATCGGCGCCATGCGGAAGCGCCGCCGGGCCGGCTGGTTGGTCGATGGGTGGGGGGTGCCCAGGGATCCGCGTGTGCTCATGAGAAGTGCTTGCCCGAAAGTGAAGGTCGTGGAGTTCCTCGCACCGTGGGGGGTGCGCTGAATTTCCGGTGCGCTAAGACGAACGGGCCGTGCGCAAACCCCCAACTTTTTTTGAGCCGCTGTCTCAGCTCAGCAGCAGCAGCCCGCCGGGCAGCGATCGCGCGCGCAGCCCGAAGGTGTGCTCGAGCTGCGCCAGCGCCGAATCGAGCGAGGCCAGCCGGAAGCGGCCGCTGACCCGCTTCTCGCCCGCGGCGCCGTTCACCAGCAGCACGCGGCCCGCGCGGTAGCGGTTGATCTCGGCCAGCACCTCGGCCAGCCGCGTCTGGTCGAACACCAGCTCGCCGCGCCGCCAGGCCGACACGTTCTCGAGCGCGACGCGCGCGATGCCGCTGAGCGACTGCGCGTCGTACACCGCCTGCTGGCCGGCCTGCAGCGCGCGCACGCCGGCCGGATGCTCGATGCGCAGCGCGCCCTCGATGCAGGTCACGCAGACCTTGCCGTCGAGGTGCCGCACCTCGAAGCGTCCCGCGTGCGCGAGGCTGCGCCCGGCGCCGGCCACCACGCCGAACGGGCCGCCCTCGGCCAGCAGGTCGATCGCGGCCTCGCCCGACAGCAGGTCGATGCCCGTGAGCTGGCCGGCCGCGCGCTCGCGGCGGATCCGGGTCTGGGTGTTGAGCGTCACCTGCACGCGCGAGGCCAGCGCCAGCGTGCGCTGCTCGCCGACGGCCGTGCGGTCGTCGGCCGTGCCCTCGCCCGCCGCGGGCCAGAGCCCGCTCTGCGGATAGGCCACCACCGCCACGCCGGCCACCGCGGCGGCGCTCACGGCCGCGCCGAGAAAAGCGCGGCGCCCGAAGTTCCGCCCCTGCAGCGCGCGCTCGTGCGCCGCGGCCGCCGCAGGGCGGGTGCGCAGGTACTCGCCGCTCACGGGACGCAGCGCCGCCCAGCGCTGCTTGACCTCGTGGAAGGCCGCACGGTGCGCCTCGCTGGTGTGGAGCCAGCGCTGGAAGGCCTCGGCGTCCGAGGCCTTGACCTCGCCCGAAGCGAGCAGGCGCAGCCAGACGCGCGCCTGCGCCGGCAGCGCGTCGCCCGATGGGTCGCGGTCGTCGACCGATGCCGTCATAGCTTCATGACGGGCAGCCCCGATGCGCCGCGCGAACGATGGAAAAGTGCTTCACCCACCCAGACGAACGGCGCCACGCCAAACCCCCAACTATTTTTTGTCATGGTTCATCTGCGCGTCGAGGTAGTCGTGGGCGCGCTTGAGTTCGTGCTCGACCACGCGTAGGGAGAGGCCCAGCCGCTGCGCCACGTCCTTCTGCTGCAGCCCCTCCCAGCGCACCAGCATCAGGATCGTGCGGCGGCGCTCGGGCATGCGGTCGATGAACTTCAGCAGGCTCGTCACCTCGGAGCGCAGCTCGGCCGTGCGCGCGGGTCCGGGCGCCGGATCCGACAGTTCCATCAGCGACTGCACCTCGTCGATCGACAGCGAGCGGCTCTGGCGGCGCTGGATGTCCATCGCGATGTTGACGGCCACGCGCACCAGGTAGCTGCCCGGGCTCTGGATCGCGTCCTCCTCCTCGCGGCTCTGCAGCCGCAGCCAGGTGTCCTGCAGCGCGTCGCCGGCCAGGTCGCTGTTGCCCAGCAGCCGCGTCACGCGCCGCTTGAGGCTGGCGTAGTGCCGCGACAGGTAGTCCGACAGGATCGGGCGCGCGTCCTCGGTCATGGCCGGTTCTCGCAGCGCGGCGCGTCGGGGTCGGCGGGGTCGCGCGGCAGCAGCACCAGGGTCAGCGGCTGCGCCATCGCGGGCGGCGGCGCGCGGTCCACGCGCACGCGCTGCAGGGCCTCGCGCACCGCGGCGTCGCGGCGCGCATTGCCGGTCGAGGTCAGCAGGCGCGGCTTCTGCAGCGCACCGGTGGCATCGACCTCGAAGCGCAGCAGGGTGCGGTAGCCGCCGGGCGCGGTGCGTGCATCGGCGCACAGGGCCTGCCAGACGCGCGCCTGCACCCAGGCGCCGTAGTCGGTGTCCACGCCGTCCGCGGCCGGGCGCGCCGCCAGCGCGCGCGCGTCGACCGGCTTCAGCACGAAGGCATCGGCCGGCCCGTCGCGCATGCTTTCGGCGGCCAGGCCCGTGCCCTCGAGCAGCAGGCGCAGCGCGGTTTCGGGTGCGTGGTGGCCGCGCACGGCGGCCGAGGTGCGGCCGCTCACGGCCGCGCTGTCGAACAGCGCCGGACGGCCCGACTGCAGCGCATAGCGCTGCAGCGCGGCGGCCAGGGGCTGCGCCGCGATGTCGAAATCGACGCCGGGCGCGGCGGCCTCGGGCAGGGCGGCCGCGTCATCCACGCGCGCCGCGTCGCCATCGGCGGCCGCGGGCCATGCGGGCATCCAGAGCCCGCACAGCAGCGACAGCGCCAGGGCATGGCGCTGCCCACGGGCGGCGAGCGGGCGCACCCTGCGAGGAGACGAATCGAGCCGGCAAGGTGGGTGCGCCATTCTGGAAGCCCGCCATCCTCGCGCCCGAATATGACGTCGGTGCTACACCAAAGCATTCCTGGTGCCCGGCAGCGGATGCGCGGATCGGGCAATATCGCCGGCTCGCCCCGGGGGGCCGGCCGCCGGGCCGAAGCGCCCTCTTCCGTCATTCCAAGAAAGAAAGGCTCACGCCATGACCTCCCTCGCCGACTTCCCGATCACCCAGAAGTGGCCCGCCCAGCACCCCGAGCGGCTGCAGCTCTACTCGCTGCCCACGCCCAACGGCGTGAAGGTCTCGATCATGCTGGAGGAGATCGGCCTGCCCTACGAGCCGCACCTCGTGAGCTTCGGCAGCAACGACCAGATGTCGGAGGCCTTTCTCTCGCTGAACCCCAACAACAAGATCCCCGCGATCATCGATCCCGATGGCCCGGGCGGAAAGCCGCTGCCGCTGTTCGAGTCGGGCGCGATCCTGTTCTACCTGGCCGAGAAGACCGGCAAGCTGCTGAGCGCCGACCCCGCGAAGCGCTACGAGACCCTGCAGTGGGTGATGTTCCAGATGGGCGGCATCGGCCCGATGTTCGGCCAGCTCGGTTTCTTCCACAAGTTCGCCGGCAAGGAGTTCGAGGACAAGCGCCCGCGCGACCGCTACGTGGCCGAATCGAAGCGCCTGCTCGGCGTGCTCGACAAGCACCTGGCCGGCCGCGAATGGATCATGGGCGACGACTACAGCATCGCCGACATCGCGAGCTTCCCGTGGATCCGCAACCTGATCGGCTTCTACGAGGCGCGCGAGCTGGTCGGCTTCGACAGCTTCCCGAACGTGGCGCGCGTGCTCGAGCGCTTCGTGGCGCGGCCCGCGGTGATCGCGGGGCTGACGATTCCGAAGGCGGCGTGATGCCTAGGGCGAGGTGCGCGCGCGTTCGGTCGCCACGCACCCGGGCCGGCGCTTCTTCATCACGACGCGCCCGAAGGGTCGAGCGGCCCCCGTCCGCGGCTCAGTGCGCGGCCAGCTCGGGTTCCGAAGCGGACTCTCGCGGCACTTCGTAGAGATGGAACGGTGGCACGTCGGGCCGGCTGCGCTGCAGCAGCGGCTTGGCGACGTTGTAGACCGGCGTGCCGTTGATGGTGCGGCCCTCGAGCGTGCCGCGGTGCGCATGGCCGTGGAACACGGCATCGATCGGGTAGCGCAGCAGCGGCTCCTCGAGCCTGCTGCTGCCGAGGAAGGCGAAGATCTCGCTCGGCTCGCCCTGCACCGTGCCCACGATCGGCGCGTAATGCAGCATCGCGATGCGGCGCCGGGTGCGCAGCTTGGCGAGCGCCGACTCGAGCTTCATCGCCTCGTTGAGCGCCTCCTGCACGAACATCTTGATCGCAGGCTCGCCCCAGGCGCCGAGCGAGGCGCGGCCGAAGCCGCCAGCGAAGCCCTTGACGCCCGCGATGCCCACGCCCTCGATCTCGCAGGCAGAGCCGTCGAGCATGCGCACGCCGATCCGCGTCAACGCCTCGTTCACCACCTCGGGCGTGCCCGACTCGAAGTCGTGGTTGCCCAGCACGGCGACGATCGGGATCGAGAGGCCGCCGAGCTCCTCGGCCAGCACCCGCGCCTCCTCCGCCGTGCCGTAGTCGGTCAGGTCGCCGCACAACAGCAGCGCGTCGGCCTCGTCGGCGGCCTGGGCGAAGAAGTCGCGCAGCGAACCCGCGGAGTCCTTCTGCACATGGATGTCGCCGACGGCGGCGAAGCGGACATGGGTGGATGATTTGGGAGTAGGCATGCAACCCACCGTGCACCCCGCCGCCGCGCGCCGTCATCGGCCTCATCCCGCTGCGCTTGTAGGCGCCCGTCTGACATTCGATGGGGCCCTTTGCCCCTGCCCTGCCTCCGGCGCGGCGGCATTCACTGCGTGCATGACGCCCTCCACCATGCTCGCGCCCTCGCTCGAAGACGAAGTCGAGCCGCGGGTGGCCGATTTCTACCGGCGCGCGCTGCGCGCGCTCGACGAGGCCGGCATTCCGTTCCTCGTCGGCGGCGCGTTCGCGCAGGCCTGCTACACCGGCATCCGCCGCTCGACCAAGGACCTCGACCTCTTCATCCGCCGCGAGGACTACGAGCGCATCGCGCAGGTCGCGCTTCGGCACGGCTGGCGCAC
Source organism: Variovorax sp. PDC80 (assembly GCF_900115375.1). Lineage (NCBI taxonomy): Bacteria > Pseudomonadati > Pseudomonadota > Betaproteobacteria > Burkholderiales > Comamonadaceae > Variovorax > Variovorax sp. PDC80. The sequence continues at coordinate 497,316 of NZ_FOWG01000005.1, forward strand.
CGAGATGACCTTTCCGCACTGGCTCGGCAAGGTCTACGACGGCCAGGAGTTCATCGACCTGATCTTCAATTCGGGCAACGGCCTCATGCCGGTGGACGCGCGCTGGTTCCACGGCAACTGCCGCGCCGACGTGCTCGGCGTTTCCGTCTGCGTCGCCAACGTGGAGGACTGCCTGGTGTCGAAGGCCTTCATCATGGAACGCGAGCGCTACGACGGCGGCGACATCGCGCACCTGCTGCAGGTCAACGCGCAACGGCTCGACTGGCCAGGGCTGCTGGAGCGCTTCGGCGCGCACTGGCGCGTGCTGCTCGCGCACCTGACGCTGTTCGGCTACATCTATCCCGCCGAGCGCGACCACGTGCCCGGCTGGGTCATGACGATGCTGATGGGCCGCCTCGCCGGTGAGCTGCGCACGACCGAGGCCCCGGGGGACAACGTGTGCGCCGGCACCTTGCTCTCGCGCGAGCAGTTCCTGCACGACATCGAGCGGCTCGGCTATGTCGATGGACGCCTCACGCCCGCGAGCACGATGACGCCCGAGGACATCGCGGTGTGGACCGAGGCGATTCCCGCGCGGGCCGAGGCCCAGGGCGGGAAGCCCCCGGACTGAAGCCTCACCACTTCACGCGAATGCCCAGGCCCGCATTGACCGAGCTGCCCACGCGCGCCACACCGCCCGAGGCCCACTGCTTGCCCAGTTCGCCATACAGGCTCGTGCGCTGGCTCAGTGCCAGCGTGAAGCCCGCTGCCAGCTCGGTGCTCGTGCCGCCGATCGGTGCGCCCACCGGCGTGATCGCCGCCGGGTTCACGAAGCGCGCGATGTCGTTGCCCTTCGAGCTGCGATAGACATTCAGGCGCGCATAGGGCTGCAGCGTGCCCGCGCTCGTCGCGAAGCTGCCCTTGATGCGCACGCCCGCGCGCGCGGTCCAGCTGCTGTCGGCGTCCTGCTGCACCAGCGCACCCGGGATCGCCACGTCGTCCAGCCGCAGGCGCTGATGGATCAGCTGCAATTGCGGCTCCACCGACCAGCCACCCGAGCCGATCGCGAAGGCCCTGCCGACTTCGATCGAGGCCAGGAAGCTGTTGCCCTTGCCCGTGACACCAGCGCTCAGTTGCGGCTGCACCGTGTAGCGATGGCGGCCGGCCTGCAGCACCGTGTCGGCATAGAAGCCATCGTCGCTCGTGAACGTGCCGTACAGGCCCAGGTACTGGCTGCGCAGGTCGTTGCGACCCGCTGCGCCGTTCAGGAGCCCGCTGCTGAAGCCGCTGACACGCGTATCGCCCTCGAGCTGGCCCACGTAGATGCCCGCGCGCCAGTTCGCATTGGCCCACAGGTCGGTACCGGCCTGCAGCCCGCTCACGCGGCCCTCGGCATGCGGCGAGACGGTGCCGCCCTGGCGGATGTCCATGTCGGTGGAGATCAGACGGCCCCAGGCGCGACGGTTGCTGCCATCCACGCTCGTGCTCGCGCCGCCGCTGCCGCGCACGTCGTCGTCGCCGATGCGCTGGCTCAGGCTGGCGAGCATGCCGAGGTTGCTCTGGCGCAATTGGTTCGGCAGGGCAGCGAACAATGAAGCTTCGGCGCGGTACGTCGGCAGCGAGGCTCCGGGTTCTGCTTCTGTGCGCAGGTACCAGTTCTCGCCCTCGCCGCCTGCGTCGCCCGCGTACAGGCGGTACTCGTAGGCGCCGGCGTCGACGCGGCCGCCCGAGAGCACGAAGGCGTCCTTGCTGGTCTGCGCGGTGGTGGTCGCGCCGTTCTTCGCGCTGATCAGCTCGATACCCGCGCCGCTGGTGCGTGCGCCCAGGCCGCCTAGGTTGGTGACCTGCACTGTGGTCTTGCCGCTCGCGCTGGCCGATGCACCGTCGAGCACGAGGCGGTCGGCGATGCCTGGGTTGTCGAGCTTCGCGCCGAGGCGCAGCACGCCGTTGTTGCCGACGTAGGGGCCGGTCAGCGTCAAGGTGGTTCCGGGGACCGTGCCCAGCAGGGAGACGGTGCCGGCGTTGGTGAGGCCGGCCATCTTCTGGCTGAAGCCGCCGAGGTCGAGGGTGGCGCCGCTGGCGACGACGGCGCTCGAGGCCGCGCTGAAGGCGTTGGTGGCGCCGGCCTTCAGGGTGCCGCCGGTCACGCGGGTCTCGCCAGCGTAGTTGGCAGTGCCTGCCAGCGTGAGCGTGCCTGCGCCGACCTTGACGAGCGAGCCCGTCGTACCAGTGATGGCACCCGAGATCGTGTTGTCGCCGCCGATGGCGCCGGTGGTCAGCGTCTTCGCGCCGAGCACCACATCGCCCGCGCCACTGAGCGAGCCGATGCTCGTGCCCGTGGTCGTGAGGTCGATGCGCACCTGGCCGCCCGCCGCGTTGGTCACCGTGGCGCCCGCGGCACTCGCGGTGTCTTGTAGTCGCAGCGTGCCGGCGTTGGCGATCGCGAGCTTGCCCGCATCGGCCTTGCCACCGAACTGCAGCGTGGCACCTGAGGCCACGCTTGCCGCGCCGCTGCCGAATGCGCCTGTCACATCGGTGGCAAGCGTGCCAGCGTCAACCAACGTGCCGCCGCTGTAGCTGTTGGCGCTGCTCAAGGTCAGCGTGCCCGCGCCGATCTTGCGCAGCTTGCCCGTGCCGCTCATCACGCCCGCATAAGTGCCGGCCGTCTTGCCCTGGTCGAACGCCACCTCGGCGTTGTTGACGATAGTGCCCTGCAGGCTCGTCGCGCTGCCCTGCAGCACACCACCCTTGACGGTGGTGCCACCGGTATAGGTGTTGGTGCCACCGAGGATCAGCCGACCCGCGTCCTCCTTCGAGATGCCGCCCGTGCCGCTCAGCGCGACATTGAGCGTGGCCGTCATGGCCGCACCGGCAGCCGTCCCATCGCCCACGCGGATCACCGAGTTGGCGTTGTCCACCACGATGCCATCGCCCTGCACCACATAGCCATCGGTCGCGAACTGCGCACCGGCGATGCGCACCGCACCGCCAACAGCGTCCACGGTCACGGTGCCGGCTTTGCCGCCGAACACCGCGAACTGGTTCTGTGTCCAGTTGGCGTTGAGCTTGCCGTCCATGTCGGTCCAGCCATCCATCGAGGGCTGCGGGTTGCCCACGCGCCAGGTGCCGCTGCCGCCGGCCACCTGGCCGTCGTTGTACTTGGTGCTGTCGCCGCCATCCCAGAAGTTCAGCGACAGGCCCGCGCGGTTCACCAGGTTGACCTGGTTCGCCACCGAGGTCTGCACCTGCAGATCCGCCACCTTCGCAGAGCCCGGCACGGTGCCGATGTCCAGGCCGTTGTCGGTGAAGCTGCCGCCGTAGCTCATCAAGCGATACAGGCCGGGGCCGAAGCTGCCGCCGGCCGACTGCGCGATGTTCAGCGTGCCGTCGAGGTTCAGGTTGCCGGTGACGTTGATCAGGTCGTTGAGCGCGCCGCCAGGAACGCCGGCCTGGCCGAGTTCGTAGTTCAGCGTGGAGCCGCTCGCGAGCGTGAGCGCGCCCACGGTCAGCGTGCCGGGGCTGTTGCCCGCGGCAAGGATGCCGCCCTTGTCGACGGTGACCGCGCCCGCGATGCTGCCGCTGCCCGCGAGCGTCGCGCCACTCTGGATCTGAACCGCACCCGTGCCCGTGGCACTGCCGCTCTTGTTGTTCACGCTCAGCGTGCCCGCACCCACCGTGGTGCCGCCGGTGTAGCTGTTCGCCCCCGTCAGCGTCAGCGTGCCGCTGCCCACCTTGACCACCGAACCACCCGTGCCGCTGATCGTGCCCGACAGCGTGGCGTTGTCGCCGCTGGCGCCCAGCGTCAGCGCCTTGGCGCCGAGCACGAGGTCGCCGGCGCCGCCGATCGAGCCGAAGCTCACGCCGGTCGTCGCCTGATCGATGCGCACTTGCGCGCCGGCCTGGTTGAGCACCGTGGCCTTGTCGGCCGAGGCGTCGTCCGCGAAGGCCAGCACGCCGCCCGCGGCGTTGGTGAGGGTCGACGTGCCCGCGCTCGCCTTGTCCTGGAAGCGCACCGTGCCCTGGTTGCCGATGGCCGTGGTGCCTGCATCGAAACTGCCACCCAGTTGCAGCGTGCCGCCCGAGGCCACGCTCGCTGCGCCGCTTCCGAGGGCGCCGGTCACGTCGGTGGCCAGCGTGCCTGCGTCGACGAAGGTGCCGCCTGCGTAGCTGTTGGCGCTGGTCAAGGTCAGCGTGCCCGTGCCGATCTTGCGCAGCTTGCCCGTGCCGCTCATCGTGCCCGCGTAGCTGCCGGTCTTGGCCTGGTCGAACACGACCTCGGCGTCGTTGACGATGCCGCCTTGCAGGCTCGCCGTATCGCCTTGCAGCACACCGGCCTTGACCGTGGTGCCACCGGTGTAGGTGTTGGTGCCACCGAGGATCAGGCGACCCACGTCGTCCTTCACCAGACCACCGGCACCAGTCAGCGCGACGTTCACCGTGGCCGTGCGATCGACGTCCGTGCCCGAGCCATCGCCCACGCGCACCACCGTGCCCGAAGCGCCGAGCTCGATCGCATCGCCCTGCAGCACATAGCCGTCGGCCGCGAACTGCGCGCCATTGATGCGCACCGTGCCGCCCGCGTTGCTGACCGTGACCGTGCCACCCGTGCCGCCGAAGACCGCGAACTGGTCCTGTGCCCAGGCCGCGTTGATCTTGCCGTCGGCACCGGTCCAGCCGTCGCCCGGCACGCCCACACGCCAGGTGCCCGCGCCGCCGGCGATCTTGCCGTCGTTGTACTTCGTGTTGTCGCCGCCGTCCCAGAAGTTCAGCGACAGGCCCGTGCGATTCACGAGATTGACCTGCTGCGCCAGCGAGGTCTGCACCTGCAGGTCCTTGGCCGCGATCGGCGCGCTGCCGATGTCCAGGCCGTTGTCGGTCAGGCTGCCGGTGTAGTCGATCAGGCGGTAGATGCCCGCGCCGAACACGCCGCCCTTCGATTGCGCCACGTTGAGCGTGCCGTCGAGCTGCAGGTTGCCGTTGACCTGGACGCGGTCGTTGAGCGCGCCGCCCACGGTGTTCGCTTGACCGAGGTCATAGTTGAGCACCGCACCATCGGCGAGGCTCAGGCTACCGAGCGTGAGCGTGCCGACGCCTGCATTGCCGGCCGACAGCACACCGCCCTTGGCGATGCTCACCGCACCCGCCACGCTGCCATTGCCCGCGAGCGTTGCGCCGCCCTGCACCTGCACCGCGCCGGTGCCGGTCGCGCTGCCACTCGTGTTGTTCACGGCCAGCGTGCCGCCCGCCACCGTCGTGCCACCGGTATAGGTATTGGCACCGTTCAGGCCGAGCGTGCCGCCGCCGACCTTCACGACCGACCCGCCGTTGCCGCTGATCGTGCCCGACAGCGTGGTGCTCGTGTTCAAGCCACCCGTGGTCAGCGCCTTCGCACCCAGCTGCACGTCGCCCGCGCCCTCGAGCGAGCCGATCGACACGCCGGCCGTGCTGAGCTTGCTGATGCGCAGCAGCGCCCCCGCGTTGTTCACCACCGTCGCCTGGTCCGCACTCGCACGGTCCGCGAAATCGATCACCCCACCGCTCTCATTGACCAGGCGCGCCTGCCCGGCGCTCGCGTCGTCGAGCAGGTTGACCTGTCCGCCGGCGAAGTTCGTGATCTGCGCCTTGCCGCCATTCGCGTTGAACCACAGCGTGGTCGAGCCGCCGCGGTTCTCGATCACCGCATTGCCCGCGCTCGAGGCGTCGCGGAATTCGACCGCGGCCCCCTGGTTCACCGTGATGCTCGCGTTGCCGGCCGAGCTGCTGTCGCGGAACGCGACGAAGCCGCCGTTGTCGGTCTGTGCCTTGCCGCGTGCGGCCACGGTGATCGCGAGCGCGCCCGCTTCGGCTGTGTTGGTGAAGGCCAGCGAGGCGTTGTCCGCCACGGACACCGGGCCGCTGCCCAGTGCGCCCGTGACCAGGGCCTCGACCGCGCCGGTGGCGACGTCGGTGCCGCCGGCATATGCATTGCCCGCACCGAGCTGCAAGGTGCCCGCGCCGATCTTGCGCAGGCTGCCCACGCCGCTCACGGTGCCGTTGAGCGCGACGGTCCGGTCGATGTCGAAGCTGTTGACACCCGCACCCAGGCTCACGGCGCGCGTCCCGGCGGTGTCGCCGGTCACGTGCAGGGTGGTGCCCTCGAGCACGAGGCCACCCGTGGCCGCGCCGAGGTTGGCGTCCGAAGCGATCTGCAGGATGCCGCCCTTGACGGTGGTGCCGCCGCTGTAGCTGTTGCTGCCATCGAGCACCAGGGTGCCCTGGTCCTCCTTGACCAGGCCGCCCGTGCCGGTCAGCGAGGACGCGATGGTCGCGGTCATGCCCGCGCCGGCCGCGGTGCCGTCGCCCACGCGCACGCTGGTCGCGGCATTGCCGAGCTCGATCGCATCGCCCTGCACGCGGTAGCCGTCGGTGGCGAATTGCGCGCCGGTGATGCGCACCGTGCCGCCCGCGTCATTGACCGTGACAGTGCCGGCAGTGCCGCCGAACACCGCGAACTGGCCTTGCGCCCAGGCCGCATTGATCTTGCCGTCGACACCGGTCCAGCCGTCGCCCGGAATCCCGACACGCCAGGTGCCCGAGCCGCCGGCCACCTGGCCGTCGTTGTACTTGCTCGCGTCGCCGCCATCCCAGAAGTTCAGCGACAGCCCCGCGCGGTTGATCAGGTTGACCTGCTGCGCCACCGAGGTCTGCACCTGCAGGTCGGTCTTGGCGCCGGGTGCGGTGCCGATGTCCAGGCCGTTGTCGGTCAGGCTGCCCGTGTAGCTGATGAGCCGGTACAGGCCCGCGCCGAAGCTGCCGCCCGCGGACTGCGCCACGTTGAGCGTGCCGTCGAGCTGCAGGTTGCCGTTGACGTTGACGAGGTCGTTGAGCGGACCGCCGACGGTGTTGGCCTGGCCGAGCTGGTAGTTCAGCGTCGCGCCATCGGCCAGGCTCAGGCTGCCGAGCGTCAAGGTGCCGGGGCCCCCATTGCCCGCAGACAGCGCGCCGCCCTTGGCGATGCTCACCGCGCCCGCGATGCTGCCGCTGCCCGACAGCACCGCGCCGCCGAGGATCTGCACCGCACCCGTGCCGGTCGCGCTGCCGCTCGCGTTGTTCACCGCGAGCGTGCCCGCGGCGACGGTGGTGCCGCCGGTGTAGCTGTTGGCGCCACTGAGCGTGAGCGTGCCCGCGCCGACCTTGACGACCGAGCCGCCCGTGCCCGAACCCGGCTGCGCGAACACGCTGCCCTTGTCGCTGACGGTGCCCGAGATCGTGTCGCTGCCGCCCAGGCCGCCCACGGTGAGCCGCGTGGCGCCGAGAACGACAGCGCCCGCGCCCGAGAGCGAGCCCAGTTCCACGCCGGTCTTGGCGGTCGAGCCCGAGACATCGACCACGCCGCCCGCGGCATTGGCGACCGTGGCACCCGTGCCCGAGCTGTTGTCGGCGAAGCGCACCAGGCCGCCCGATGCATTGCCGATCTGCGCGCCGCCGGCCGTGGCGTTGCCGCCGAAGCTCAGCTGGCTCTTGCCGCCGTTGGCGATGGTCGCGCTGCCGGCGCTGGCATCCTGGAAGAAGTAGACCGACCCGCCCGCGTTGGCGATGGTCGACGTGCCGGCGCTGGTGTTGCCGCTGAACTGCACCGAGTTCACGCCCGCTGTCTGCCAGCCCGCGCCGTTGAGCGTGATCTTCGAGTTCGCGGCCGTGGCGTTCTGCGCGAAGGCCAGCATGTTGCCGCTGTCCGCGCTCGCGGCACGGCCCACGGTGTAGTCGTTGCCGCCCGCGCTCGCCTTGTCGGTGTAGAGCAGCGTGGTGCCGTTGCCCTGCTGGCGCACCGCGCCGCTGCCGAGCACGCCGCTGGCGGTGGTGGTGATGCTCGCGCCGTCCTGCAGCAGCGTGCCGCCGCTGTAGCTGTTGGCCGCCACCAGGCCCAGGGTGCCACCCTTGCCGGTCACGGTGAGCAGCCCGTTGCCGCTGATGAGGCCGCCCACGCCGAAGACGCTGTTGCCCAGGTCGATGGTGCCGCCGCCCGCGCCCAGCGCGAGTGCGCGCGAGGCGAAGAACGGCGCGGAGCCGGTCGCGATGCGCAAGGTGCCGCCGTCGAGCGCCAGGCCCTTGCCGAACGCACCGAGGTTGTTGTCGGCCGAGATCTGCAGGATGCCGCCCTTGACCGTGGTGCCGCCCGCATAGCTGTTGTTGCCGGTCAGCACCAGCGTGCCGCCGTCGTCCTTCACGAGGCCGCCCGCGCCGCCGATCGACGCCGCGATGGTCGCGGTCATGCCCGCGCTCGCGCTGGAGCCGTCGCCCACGCGCACCACCGTCTGAGGGGCGCTGATGGTGAGCGGGTCGCCGTTGATCGTGTAGCCGTCGACCGCGAACTGCGCGCCGCCCAGGCGCACCGCACCGCCCGCGCCCTTGTTGTCCACCGTGACCGTGCCGGCCTGGCCGCCGAAGATCGCGAAGCCGTCCTGCACCCAGGTGCCGTTGGCCAGCCCGTTGGCGTCGGTCCAGTTGTCGCCGGGCGCGCCCGCGCGCCAGGTGCCCGCGCCGCCCGCGATCTTGCCGTCGTTGAAGTTGGCGCTGTTGCCGCCGTCCCAGAGGTTCAGCACGAGGCCGTCGCTGTTGAGCAGGTTGACCTGGTTCGCCACCGAGGTTTGCACCGAGAGCTTGCCCGTCGGCGCGGTGCCGATGTCCAGCCCGTTGTCGGTCAGCGTGCCCGTGTAGTTGATGAGGCGGTACAGCCCCGCGCCGAACTTGCCGCCCGCGCTCTCGGCCACGTTGAGCGTGCCGTCGAGCTGCAGGTTGCCGTTGACGTTGATCAGGTCGTTGAGCGAGCCGCCGGCCACGCCGGCCTGGCCCAGCTCGTAGTTGAGCGTCGAGCCGGCATCGAGGCTCAGCGCGCCGACGCTCAGGGTGCCGACGCCGCCATTGCCCGCCGACAAGGTGCCGCCCTTGGCCACCGTGACCGCGCCCGCGATGCTGCCGGTGCCCGTGAGCGTGGCGCCGCCCTGCACCCGCACGGCGCCCGTGCCGGTCGCGCTGCCGCTCGCGTTGTTCGCGGCCAGCGTGCCGGCCGCCACCGTGGTGCCACCGGTGTAGCTGTTGGCCCCGGTGAGCGCCAGCGTTCCGCTGCCCACCTTGACGACCGAGCCACCGGTTCCGCTGATCGTGCCCGACAGGGTGGTGCTGGTGTTGAGCCCACCCGTGGTCAGCGCCTTCGCGCCCAGCAGCACGTCGCCCGCGCCGTCGAGCGCACCGACGCTGGTGCCCGCATTGACGAGGCTGCCGATGTCGAGCTTCGCGCCCGCGTTGTTGACCACCGTGGCCTGGTCGGCGCTCGCGCGGTCGAAGAAGTCGATCAGCCCGCCGCTTTCGTTGACCAGCCGTGCCTGCCCCGCGCTCGCGTCGTCGAACAGACGGATGCGGCCACCCGCGAGGTTGGTGATCTGCGCCTGGCCCGCGCTGGCATTGAGCCGGAAGTCGGTCGAGCCACCGCGGTTCTCGATCACGGCCTTGCCCGCGCTCGAGGTGTTGCGAAATTCGATCGAGGCGCCCTGGTTCGCCACCAGGGTCGCTTCGCCGGCCGAGCTGCCGTTGAGGAACTGCACGAAGCCGCCCTTGTCGGCCGGCGCGCCGCCACTCGCGGCCGCGGTGATCGCGAGCTTGCCCGCCTCGGCCGTATTGGCGAAGACCAGCGTGGCATTGCCCGCCACCGACACCGGCCCGCTGCCGAGCGCGTCCGTCACCGTCGCATTGATCCTGCCCTGCGCGATCTCGGTGCCACCCGTGTAGTCGTTGGCCACGATGAGCTGCAGCAGCCCCGCGCCGGTCTTGCGCAGGCGGCCCGCGCCGCTGACCTTGCCCCCGAGGCTCAGGGTCTCGACCGGGACCACCTCGAAGGTGGCCACACCCGCGCCCAGGCTCACGGCCCGCGTGCCCGAAGCTCCGCCGGTCACGTGCAGCGTGGCGCCGTCCTCGAGCGCGAGGCCGCCCGTCTCCGCGCCGAGGTTGCCGTCGGAAGCGATCTGCAGCACGCCGCCCTTGATGGTGGTGCCGCCGCTGTAGCTGTTGAAGCTGTCGAGCACCAGCGTGCCGAGGTCTTCCTTCACCAGGCCGCCGGTGCCGGTCAGCGCGGACGCGATGGTCGCCGTCATGCCCGCGCCCGCGTTGGTGCCGTCACCCACGCGCACCACCGTCTGGGGTGCGGTGATCGTGAGCGCGTCGCCGTTGATCGTGTAGCCGCTCACCGCGAACTGTGCGCCGCCGAGGCGCACCGGATTCGCACCCACCTGCGTGTCGACCGTGACGGTGCCAGCCTGGCCGCTGAAGACGGCCACGCCGTCCTGCTGCCAGCCTCCGTTGAGCTTGCCGTCGATGCCGGTCCAGCTCGAGGTCGAGCCGCCCGCGCGCCAGGTGCCGCTGCCGCCCGCGACCTTGCCGTCGTTGAAGTTCGCGGGCGTGCTGCCATCCCACAAGGTGAGCGTCACGCCTTCGCTGTTGACCAGGTTGACCTGGTTCGCCACCGCGGTCTGCACCTGCAGGTTCTTCGCGTCGGTCGGCGACGTGCCGATCTCCAGGCCGTTGTCGGTCAGCGTGCCGGTGTAGTCGATGAGGCGGTAGAGGCCGGCGCCGAACTTGCCGCCCGCGGACTGCGCGACGTTGAGCGTGCCGTCGAGCTGCAGGTTGCCGTTGACGCTGATCAGGTCGTTGAGCGTGCCGCCTGCCACGCCGGCCTGGCCGAGCTCGTAGTTCAGCACGGAGCCGGCCGCGAGGTTCAGGCCACCGAGCGTGAGTGTGCCGACGCCGCCCGCCACACCCGCATTACCGGCCGACAGCACGCCGCCGTCGGCGACCGTGACCGTGCCCGCGATGCTGCCGGAGCCCGCGAGCGTGGCGCCCGACTGCACCTGCACGCCGCCGGTGCCGGTGGCGCTGCCGCTCGCGTTGTTCGCGGCGAGCGTGCCCCCCGCCACCGTCGTGCCACCGGTGTAGGTATTGGCACCGTTCAGGCCGAGCGTGCCGCTGCCGACCTTCACGACCGACCCGCCGTTGCCGCTGATCGTGCCCGACAGCATGGTGCTCGTGTTCAACCCGCCGGTGGTCAACGCCTTGGCCCCCAGCTGCACGTCGCCCGCGCCCTCGAGCGAGCCGATGCTCACGCCCGCCGTAGTGAGCTTGCTGATGCGCAGCAGCGCCCCCGCGTCGTTCACCACCGTGGCCTGGTCCGCGCTCGCACGGTCGGCGATGTCGATCACACCGCCGTTCCCATTGACCAGGCGCGCCTGCCCCGCGCTCGCGTCGTCGAGCAGGTTGACCAGCCCGCCGGCGAAATTCGTGATCTGCGCCTTGCCGCCATTCGCGTTGAACCACAGCGTGGTCGAGCCGCCGCGGTTCTCGATCACCGCATTGCCCGCGCTCGAGGCGTCGCGGAACTCGACCGAGGCGCCCTGGTTCGTCGTGATGCTCGCGTCGCCGGCCGAACTGCTGTCGCGGAATGCGACGAAGCCGCCGTTGTCGCCCGGCGCGCCACCGCGCGCGGCCACGGTGATCGCGAGCGCGCCCGCTTCGGCCGTGTTGGTGAAGGCCAGCGAGGCGTTGTCGGCCACGGACACCGGGCCGCTGCCGAGCGCGCCCGTGACCAGGGCCTCGACCGCGCCCGCGGCCACGTCGGTGCCGCCGACGTATGCATTGGCCGCACCGAGCTGCAAGGTGCCCGTGCCGATCTTGCGCAGGCTGCCCGCGCCGCTGACCGTGCCGTCCAGCGCGACGGTCTGGTCGATGTCGAAGCTGTTGACCCCCGTGCCCAGGCTCACGGCGCGCTTGCTGGCCGTGTCGCCCGTCACGTGCAAGGTGGCGCCTTCGAGGGCGAGGCCGCCCCCGACCGCGCCGAGGTTGGCATCCGACGCGATCTGCAGGATGCCGCCCTTGATGGTGGTGCCGCCGCTGTAGCTGTTGCTGCCGTCCAGCACCAGCGTGCCCAGGTCGTCCTTGACCAGGCCGCCCGCGCCGGTGATCTCGGAAGCGATGGTCGCGGTCATGCCCGCACCCGCCGCGGTGCCGTCGCCCACGCGCACCACCGTGGCCGGCGCGCCGATCGTGAGCGCATCGCCGTTGACCGTGTAGCCGTCGACCGCGAACTGCGCGCCGCCGATGCCCACCGGCTTCGCCCCGCCCTGGGTGTCGACCGTGACGATGCCGGCCTGGCCGCTGAAGATGGCCACGCCATCCTGCTGCCAGCCGGCGTTGAGCGCGCCGTCGACGCCGGTCCAGCTCGAGGTCGAGCCCCCTGCGCGCCAGGTGCCGCTGCCGCCGGCGATCTTGCCGTCGTTGAAGTTCGCCGGATCGGCGCCGTCCCACAAGGTGAGCGTCACGCCGTCGCTGTTGACCAGGTTGACCTGGTTCGCGACGCTGGTCTGCACCTGCAGGTTCTTCGCGTCGGTCGGCGCGGTGCCGATCTCCAGGCCGTTGTCGGTCAGCGTGCCGGTGTAGTCGATGAGCCGGTAGAGGCCGGCGCCGAACTTGCCGCCCTGCGACTGCGTCACGTTGAGCGTGCCGTCGAGCTGCAGGTTGCCGTTGACGCTGATCAGGTCGTTGAGCGCCCCGCCCGCCACGCCGGCCTGGCCGAGCTCGTAGTTCAGCGTCGAGCCGGCCGCGAGGTTCAGGCCGCCGACGGTCAGCGTGCCCGCGCCGCCGGCACCGGGCGACAGGATGCCCTCGCCGACGTTCACCGTGCCCGCGATGCTGCCGCTGCCGCCGAGCGTGCCGCCGCCCTGCACCTGCACCGCGCCGCTGCCGGTGGCGCTGCCGCTGGTGTTGGCGACGATCAGCGTGGTGCCCGTGACGGTCGTGCCGCCGCCGTAGGTGTTGGCACCGGTCAGACCCACCGCGCCCGTGCCGGACAACGCGAGCGCGCCGTCGCCGTCGATGGTGCCGGTCAGCGTCAGCGGGTTGCTGCCGTCCACGCCGAGCGTGGCGCCGGCACCCAGCGACACGCCGTTGTTCACCCCGATGTTCACCACGCCGCTGCGCAGGTTCGCGTTGCCGGCCACCAAGAGCTTGCCGCTCCCCAGCGCGAGGCCGTCGCCGAGGCTCAGCGTGCCGCTGTTGAGCGTGGTGCCGCCGGTGAAGCCGTTGGCCTTGCCGAGCGTCAAGGTGCCGGTGCCGCTGTAGATGATGCCCCCGGTGCCCAGGATCTGGCCGCCGAGCGCGATGTCGTTCGCGCCATCGACGTTCAGGTTCGCATTGAGCACCACGTCGTTCGCGAGGTTCACGGCCGCGCTCGCGTCGAGCGCGGCGGTGCCGCTCACCGTCAGGTCGCCCCCGCCGAGCGAGGTGTCGGTGCCCACGCGCAGCGCGCCGGATTGCAGGTCCACCCCGCCCGAGAAGGTGTTCGCGCCACCCAGCGTGAGGCGGCCCGTGCCGTTCTTCGTCAATGCGCGCAGTCCGGTGATCGCGCCGTTGAGCGCGAGGTCGTTGCTGCCGCCGACGGTGAGCGCCGCATTGAGGCGGAAGTCGTTGGCGAGGCTCACCGCCTGGTTCGCCTCGAGCGAGCTCGGGCCGCTGACCGTGACGCCGGCCTGGCCCAGCGCCGTGTCGTTGCCCACGGTGAGCGTGCCGGCGCCGAGGTTGAAGCCACCGGTGAAGGTGTTGGCACCGTTGAGCGTGACGCCCGGCGCGCCGGCCAGGCTGATGCCGCCGGCGCCGCTGATCGTGCCATTGAGCGTGAGCGCGCCGCCGCTGCCGGCCGCGCCGAAGTTCAGCGTGTTGTTGAGCACCACGTTGTTGGCGAGCGTCACGCCGGCCGCGCCGGTCAGCACGGAGGCGCCGTCGATGGTGAGGTCGCCGGTGCCGAGCGCCGTGTTGCTGCCCACGTCCAGCCTGCCGCCGCCCATCGTCGTGCCGCCGCCATAGGTGTTGCTGGCGGCCAGTGCAAGGTTGCCGTTCGACCTCAGGCTGCCGCCGCCCGAGATGGGTGCGCCGAAGGTCAGCGTGCCCGTCCCGTCGAGCGTCAGCGCGCCGCTGAGCTGCACCTGGTTGTTGAGCGTGCCGGTGAAGAAGGTGTTGAGAGCGACATTGCCGCCCACCAGGAACAGGCCCGAGCCGAGCGCACTCGCGTTGCCCAGCGTCAGGCCGCCGCCGTTGAGCGCGAAACCGCCGTTGAAGGTGTTGACGCCGTTCAGCGTGAGCGTACCGGTGCCGTTCTTGGTGAATCCGCTGCCGCCGCTGACGGTGCCGTTCAGCGTGAGGCTGTTGGTGCCCTGCACGATCAGGCCGCTGGTGAGGTTCACGTTCTGCGCCAACGCGAGGCCATCCACCGAGGCCTGCATCGCGCCGCCGCTGCCGGTCAGCGTGCCGGTGCCGAAGGACAGCGCGCTGTCGAAGATCGCGATACCGCCGTTGAGCACGGCGCTGCCGCTGACGACCGGGCCCTGCAGGGTCCAGGTTCCGCTGTTGACCAGGAGGTTCTCGAAGTTGAGGTACTGGGTCGACGAGATCGTGCCGCTGCCCCCGCTGCCCGAGCCCGGGCTGCTGACGGTGTTCTGCAGCACCAGCGTGTCGGTGCCGCCCACGCCCGCATCGACCGTGCCGGCGGCCGCGTAGGCCAGCAAGCTGTTCGCCGCCGTCTGGACCGTGACGCCGGGCAGCGGCCCCAGCCCCCCGTTGATGCTCGAACCGGTGACCGCGATGAAGGTGTCGTCGCGTTCGCCGCTGCCGAGCGCGACGCTGCCGTTGATGGTGCCCGCATTGACGAAGCGGTTGCCGCCGGCGGTCGGACTCTGGAACGCGACCCGACCCGTGATGGTGCCGGTGTTCGTGAAGTTGACGTTGCCGCCGCCGTAGATGCCGACCGCGATGCCATTGATCGGGTCGAAGGCTCCCTGCGCGGCGAGTCCGATCGTGCCCGCGTTGGTGATCGTGCTCTGGCCGGCGTTGGCGATCAGCATGGCGATGCCCGACAGCCCGAAGGTACCGTTGTAGGTGCCTTCGATGCTGCCCTGGTTGTTCACCGCCAGCGCGCCGCTGCCGGGCGCGATCAGGTTGCCGATCGACAGCGCGCGCGCCAGCACCAGCGAGCCCGCCGCATTGGCATCGATCGCACCCAGGTTGGTGAGCGTGATGCCGGTGCCGCCCAAGTTCAACGCCGTGCCGCCGGGCAGCGTGCTCATGACCGCGCCGGCCTGCACCGTGACGTTGAGACCGTTCGCGTTGCTCAGGAAGCTGTTGGGATTGGGCGGCAGCAGGATCGGCGCGCCGGTGCAGCTGACGAAGGCGCCGTCTCCCGGCGCGGCCGGCGTGCAGGCGGCCCAGGCCGCACCGCCCGCGAGCTGCAGCGCACCGAACACCCCGAGTGCCGGAAGCATGCCGATCCTGGTCAGCCCCACGAGACGTGTCGCGCGGCCCGCACGCCGGCTGGTGCTGCGCTTGCCGCGCGCACGCGTCGTTTCCGAGACGGCCACCCAGGCGCCGATCGCGGCATTCCAGATCGTCTTGTAGGCGCTGTTCATGAACGGCTCGCTTCCGTGGTCGGCGTGCGGAAGGCGCTTCGGACAGAAGCGAATGCAGCCGATGCCGCGTGGGCGATGGCTGTCGAATGGCTGTTCATGGGGGTCTCCTCCTGCCATGCAGTCGCGAGGAGGCGCATGGCATGTGCGGCATCACTGCGCTGCCGCTTCGAGCGAAATTCTCAAGTTCCGCTACTCGATTTGCACCTTACTTTTTCTTGCAATGAACCCCGCAAATCCCTCTGGAAAACCGTAGCCCCGCCGACAAAGGAATGCCTTCGTACTCGCCTGGATCAAGGCTCGATGCGCGCATCCCCCTGGAAGCTGTAGCCCTCGCCGCGCACCGCGACGATCGGCAGCTTCTCGCCGCTGGCCTGCTCGGCCTTGCGCCGCAGGCGCGAGACCGTGACATCGAGGTTGCGCTCGTAGGCTTCGAGGCCGGGCCGCCCCATCGCCGCGAGCAGCGTGCCGCGGTCCACCACTTCGCGCGGCTGCTCGATCAGGCATTGCAGGAGCCGTGCTTCCGCGTTCGACAACTGCACGCGCTCGCCGGTGGGCGACAGCAGCAGCCAGGTGGTGTAGTGGTAACGCCAGGGCGCGTGCGCGGCGAGTTCGCCGGCCTCCGCAACACCGGGCTCGCGCGTCCCCTGCCCCGGCGTTTCCTGGCTGCGCTGCAGCAGGTTGTTGAGCACCATCTCGAGCTCGCGCAGGTTCACCGGCTTGACCAGGTAGTAGTCGGCGCCCAGTCCCAGTCCATGCAGGCGGTCGTTCAGCATGCCGCGCGCGGTCAGCATCACGATGCGCATGGCGCTGCGCGATCGCAGCCGCGCCAGCACGCTGAATCCGTCCTCGCCCGGCAGGTTGACGTCGCACACCACGGCATCGAAATCCTGCCGCTCCAGTTCCGCGTCGAGCTTCTCGGCGCTGTCCACGCCATGGGCCAGCATGCCCACGCCGCGCAGGTAGCGCAGCACCGTGTCGCGCAGGTCCTCGTCGTCCTCGATGACCAGCACGCGGGTGGCGGCGGTCATCGGCCGCCTCCGGGGTCGGCCATCGACATCGCGATCGCACGACGGGTTTCCGGCGGCTCGGCGCTGCCCAGCAGCGGCAGCGTCAGCGTCAGCACGGCGCCCTCGCCGGGCCCGTTGGACGCGACCACGCTGCCACCATGAACCGTGGCGATGCGGTGCACCATGTGCAGGCCCAGCCCGATGCCCGGAATGCGCCGCACGCCGGCCGCGCGATAGAAGCGCTCGAACACGTGCGTCAGGTCCTGCGGCATGAAGCCCGGGCCTTCGTCGCACACCTGGATGCAGACGCCCGGTATCGCGTCGCCCTCGGGAAAATCATCGGAACGGCAGCGCCGGATGCCGGCGCGCACGCGCACCGGCGAATGCGGCGGCGCGTACTTGATGGCGTTGGTCAGCAGGTTGTCCATCGCGATGTGCATCAGCGTCTCGTCCGCCAGCACCGGCAGCTCGCGCGCGTCGAGCTGCAGCGAGATGCGCCCGCCGGCGACGCCCTCGTTGTGCTCCTCGATCTTCTCGCGCAGGAAGACCGCGAGCTCGATCGGCGCCAGGCTCAGGTTGTTGCTCGAGGCATCGAGCCATTCGTCGGCCAGCAGGGTGTCGACCAGGTCGCGCATGCGAAAGACCGTGCGGCTGATCTTCTCGGCCTCCTTCTTGACCTCCTCGCGCGCCAGCCCGAGCCGGTCGTCCGAGAGGATCTGCGCCGAGCCGCCGATGGTGCCGAGCGGCGTGCGGAACTCGTGCGACACCATGGCCAGCAGGCCGCGCTGCTCGCGCAGCGCCAGCGCCAGCTGGTCGTGGGTGCGATGGTGCTCGGCGATCTCCTGGCGCAGGTCGCGCGTGCGCTCGTTCACGCGCTGCGCGAGCCGCGCGCGATGCCGCAGCGAGAGCGACAGCGCCCGCCGCTCGCGATGGCGCACGCGCCAGCCCAGCGCGAAGAAGAAGGCCATGATGTGCAGGATGCTGCCGAACACGTAGCTGTACTGCGTGAGCTGCGTGTAGGGCAGCCACTGCAGGTTCTTGGCGAAGTGCACCGAGCCCATCAGGAAGTAGATCGCATAGCCGATCAGCCCCGGCCAGGCCTGGATGTTCCGGCGCAGCGCCATGACGCACATCGGCACCACGCAGGCCGCGAAGACCACCCACGCCAGGTTCAGCGGCCGCGCGACATGCCCGTAGCCGCCGGCGATGGCCACCGCGCACGCCGCGAGGCAGACCAGCGTCATGACCTGGAACACGCGGTTCATGCGCGGGAACTGCCGCTCCATGTCGAGCAGCACGCGGGCGAAGCCGAACGCGGCAGCCGTGTGCAGGCAGACCGAGAAGTTGTGCAGCCGCACGGCGGCCACGGGGCTGTTCTGCAGCCACAGGAATGCCGGCATGCCCTCCGAACTCCCGAACAGCAGGCCGAGCGTGACGAGGTAGCCGGCGTAGGCGATGAAGCGGCGGTCCGGCAGCGCGATGCCCATCATCAGGCTGACCACCGCCATCAACAGGGCCATGCCGACCACCGCCGCGTCGGCGTAGTTGAGCCGCTGCTGCACCGTGGCCAGTTCCCGCAGCGGCGAGACACCGCCGGCGAGGCTCAGGGTGCGGTCGCCCGCCAGGCGCACCCAGACCCAGCGCGGCTCGGTATCGGGCAGCGCGGGCAGGCGCACGGCCGAGATCGACCAGGGCATCTCGCGCTGGGCGCTGGCACGCATCCCGCCCAGCGCGCGGTGCGCGAAGCCACCGCTCGCGCCGGCGCCGGCATCGGGCCACCAGACGTCGAGGTAGTCGACATACGGTGCATTGAGCCGCAACCACCAGCCGCTCTCGAGCGGGCGCTCGACCTCCGCGGGCGAAGCCTGGACCTGGAAGCGCACCCACCACGCGCCCCGGGCGTAGCCGCCGTTGAGGGCGCCCGGCAGCGTCTCGAATCGTTCCCGGTAGGGCGACGACGCCACCTGCTCGCGCGTCAGCTGGCCGGTGGCGTCGTAGTAGGCCTGCGAACGCCCGTCGAGGTTGCGCTCGAACATGCTCAGGCCGGCATCGAGCCGCAGCGGCCCCGGCTGCGCATGGCTCGGCAGCGCCAGGCACGCGAGCAGCAACCAGGCGAGTCCCAGCGCCACGCGGATCGCGGCGCACCGCAACCCGAACATCGTCCGGCATGGCGCCATGAATGAAGTGGCCGTCCGGGTCCTCGAATTCATGCGGGGCTTCGCGGGAATGGGTGTGCTCGTCCGTCAGGGGTTCTGGAACTACCGGCATCCGTGGCGCCTGCTCGCCGCCCTCGGGATGGGTGGAGGCCGGGCGCCATCGCCGCGCGGACTCCGCCGCCGTTTCGCCCCGGATTCTGGGGCGCGGCTGCGGAGTTTGCACCTTACTTTTTCTTTCACCCTGCCGTTTCGCGGACCCTCGGCCCGGCGCCCGGGTCCCTCAGGCCGCAGCGGTGCCCGCGGGCCTGGCCATCGCCGCCGGATCGACGAGCCGGTCGTACGCGTCGCCGTCGATGAGCTGCAAGGCGATGGCCGCCGCCCGCGGCGTGATGCCGCGCGCGAGCGCCTCGTGCGTGATGCGCGCCACGCGGTCGTAGCCCAGCACCGGGTTCAGCGCCGTCACCGCCAGCAAGGCGTTGTCGACGTTCGCCGCGAGCCGCGCGCGCTCGGGCTCGATGTCCTTCACCAGCCGCTCGGCGAACACGCGCGAGGCATCGGCCAGCACGCGGATCGATTGCAGCAGGTTCTGGATGATCAGCGGCTTGGCCACGTTGAGCTCGAAGTTGCCCGAGGCGCCCGCCATGGTGATGGTGAGGTGGTTGCCCATGGCCTGCAGCCCGGCCTGCACCACCACCTCGGCGATGGTCGGGTTGCGCTTGCCCGGCATGATCGAGCTCGTGAGCCCGTCGTCCGGAATGCGCAGCTCGCCCAGGCCGCAGCGCGGGCCCGAGCCCAGCAGCCGCAGGTCGTTGGCCATCTTCACGAGCGAGGTCGCGAGCACGTTGAGCGCGCCCGACACCTCCACCAGCGCGTCGTGCGAGGCCATGCCTTCGAACTTGCTGGGGTTGGGCGCGAAGGCGATGCCGCTGAGCGCGCCCAGTTCCTCGCAGAAGGCGGCATCGAAGCCCGGCGGCGCATTGAGCCCGGTGCCCGCCGCGGTGCCGCCCTGCGCCAGCAATTGCAGGCGCGGGAAGGTGGCGTCGATGCGGTCGATGCCGTGGCCGACCTGGCGCGCGAAGGCGTCGAAGCTCTGCCCCAGCGTCATCGGCACCGCGTCCATCAGGTGGGTGCGCGCGATCTTCAGCACGTCCGCGAAGGCTTCGCTGCGCTCGTGCAGGCGCTGCTGCAGCAACTGCAGCGCGGGCCGCAGGCGCCGGCGCAGTTCGAGCGCGGTCGCGATGTGCATCACGGTCGGAAAGCTGTCGTTCGACGACTGCGAGGCGTTGACGTGGTCGTTGGGATGCACCGGCGACTTGGTGCCGAGCGGCTGCCCCAGCAGTTCGTTCGCGCGGTTGGCGATGACCTCGTTCGCGTTCATGTTGGTCTGCGTGCCCGAGCCCGTCTGCCACACGGTGAGCGGGAAGTGGTCGTCGAAGCGGCCGTCGCGCAGCTCGGCAGCGGCCTCGAGGATCGGCGCCGCCTGCGCCGCGTCGAGCGCGCCGCAGCGCAGGTTGGCGCGCGCCGCGGCCATCTTCTGCAGGCCGAAGGCGTGGATCAGGCCCGCGGGAAAACGCTCCTCGCCGATCTCGAAGACCCCCAGTGCGCGCTGGGTCTGCGCGCCCCAGTAGCGGTCGGCCGGAATCTCGATCGGACCGAAGGCGTCGTGTTCGATGCGCATGGCGGTCATGGCAGTCATGGCAGTCACGGCGTCAGGCCCGCGCGGCATGGGCGTCGACGGGCGCCACGCCGTCGTCGAGGTCCTGGTCGGCCTGCGCGGTGTCGGGGTAGCGCTCGGGGTAGAGGTGGCGCTCGGCCTGCTGTGCGTCGAAGGTGCCCGACCACTTGGCGACCACCACGGTGGCCACGCTGTTGCCGATCACGTTGCAGGTCGAGATGGCCATCGACAGGAAGCGGTAGACGCCGAAGATCACCGCCAGGCCCTCGACCGGCAGCAGCCCGGTCGAGGTGACGGTGGCCGCGAACACCACGAACGAGCCGCCCGAGACCGTGGCCGCGCCCTTCGAGGTCAGCAGCATCAGCAGCAGGATGCCGATCTGGTGGTCGAGCGTGAGCGGCACGCCGTAGGCATGCGCGATGAACATCACGCCCATGGCCATGAAGATCGAGGTGCCGTCGAGGTTGAACGCATAGCCCGTGGGCAGCACCAGGCCCACGGTCTGCTTGGCGCAGCCCAGGCGCTCGAGCTTCACGAGCAGGCGCGGCAGCGCGCTCTCCGAGGAGGCGGTGCCCAGCACGATCAGGATCTCGTCCTTGATGTAGCGCAGGAAGCGCCACAGGCTGAAGCCCGCGAACTTCGCGACCAGCCCCAGCACCACCGCGATGAACAGCACGATCACCGCATAGAAGCTCAGCACCAGCTGCGCCAGCGCCACCAGCACCGCGGAGCCGTTGCTGCCCACCGAATAGGCCACCGCGCCGAAGGTGCCGATGGGCGCGAGCTTCATCACCAGGTTGATGAAGGAGAACAGCACCTCCGAGATGATGTCGAGGCCGCCGTTGATCTTCTCGCGCCGGCTCTCGGGGATCGCGAGGATGCCGATGCCCACCATCACCGCCAGCACCACCACCTGCAGCAGCTCGCCCTTGGCGAAGGCGCCGACGAAGTTGTCGGGCACGATGTGCGCCATGAATTCGAGGAAGCCCTGCGGCGCGGCGGCCTTCACCGCCGGTGCCGCGGCCGCACCGGCCACGGAGGCCATGCCCTTGCCGGTCTGCAGCAGGTTGCCCGCCAGCAGGCCGATGACCAGCGCGATGGTCGAGATCACCTCGAAGTAGACGAGCGAGCGCCAGCCCACGCGCCCCGCGCTGCGCACGTCGCCGGCCGAGGCGATGCCGTGCACGATGGTGAGGAACACCAGCGGCGCCACGCCCGCCTTGATGAGCGACAGGAACATGTCGCCGAGCAGCTTGAGCTGGCCCGCGAACTTCGGAAAGACGAAGCCGACCGCGATGCCCAGCAGCAGCGCGACCAGCACCTGCATGCCGAGCTTGCGGTACCAGGGCAGCTTCTTCGGCGGCGCGACCAGGGTGGAATCGTTGAGCATGGTTGTCTCCTTGGGTGCCCGGGCTCAGCCCCGGGCCTGCGCGGACAGCGCCAGCGCGCGGTCCACCATCCGGGGCGCGAGGCCCAGGTAGTTGGCGGGGTCGGTCAGGCGATCGATGGCCGCGCGGTCGAAATGCGCCGTGACCTCGGGCAGCGCGGCCAGCGCCTCGGCCAGCGTGCCGCCCTTCTCGTTGACGGTGCGGCAGGCGTCGTAGACCACATCGTGCGCCTGCTGGCGGCCGATGTGCGGCGCCATGCCCATCATCACGGCCTCGGCCACGATCAGGCCGCGGCTGATGCCCAGGTTGTGCTTCATGCGCGCCTCGTCGACGATCAGCCCGCCGAGCGCGAACTTGGCCTGGTGCAGCGCGCCGGCCGTGAGGATGAAGCTCTCGGGGATCGCGATCCATTCGGCATGCCACGGGCCGGTGGCGCGCTCGAAGTCCTGCACCATCGCATCGACCATCAGGCCCGCATGCTGGCGCACCGCCTTCGAGGCCGCGAGCATCAGCTCGCTCGAGATCGGGTTGCGCTTCTGCGGCATGGTGCTGCTCGCGCCGCGTCCCTTGACGAAGGGCTCGTAGACCTCGGCGAACTCGGTCGAGGCCATGATCATGATGTCGAGCGCGATCTTGCCGAGCGAACCGGTGATGAGCGCCAGCAGGTTCACCGCCTCGGCGAAACCGTCGCGCGCCACGTGCCAGGTGGTCGCGGGCACGCCGAGCTTCAGTTCCTCGGCCATCGCCGCCTGTACCTCGAAGCCCTTGTCGCCCAGCGAGGCCAGCGTGCCGGCCGCGCCCGCGAACTCGACCACGGCCACGCGCGGGCGCAGCTCGGCCAGGCGCTGCTGGTGGCGGTCGAACATGGCGAGCCAGATCGCGACCTTGTAGCCGAAGGTCACGGGCAGCGCCTGCTGCAGGTGCGTGCGCCCGGCCATCGGCGTGTCGCGGTGCTTGCGCGCGAGGTCGGCCAGGATGGCGCGCAGCTCGCGGATCTCGGCGTCGACCAAGTCGAGCGCATCGCGCACCTGCAGCGCGACGGCCGTGTCCATGATGTCCTGCGTGGTCGCGCCCCAGTGCACGTAGCGGCCCGCGTCGCCGCACATGGCGACCAGCTGGTGCACCAGCGGCAGGATCGGGTAGCCCACGATGTCGGTCTCGTGGCGCATGTGGTCGAAGTCGATGCGCTCGATGCGCGACTCGCGCGCGATGACCTCGGCCGCTTCGGCCGGGATCACGCCCACCTTGGCCTCGGCGCGCGCCAGCGCGATCTCGGCATCGATGTAGCGCTGGATCAGCGCCACGTCGGAGAACAGCGCGCGCATCGGCGCGGTGCCGAAGGCGTCGCGGAAAAGGATCGAATCGACGACGGTGCTGGCCATCGGGAGGGAGGCGGAGGACATGGACGGGCTTTGATATGTTCGGACATATTTAATTTAATATGTTCGGACATATGCATGAACAGGGTTTACCCTTAGGTCAAAATCGAGCCACCATGAACAAGCCGCGCTTCACCGACATCGCCCAGGAACTGAAGGAAGGCATCGCCTCGGGCCGCTTCCCGCTGGGCTCGCTGCTGCCGACCGAACTCGAGCTGCGCGATCACTACGGGATCAGCCGCCACACGGTGCGCATGGCGCTGCAGGAGCTGCAGGACGCGGGCCTGGTGTCGCGGCGCAAGAACGTGGGCACGCGTGTCGAGTCGACGGTGGCGCGCATGGGCTTCCAGCAGTCGCTGGCCTCGGTGGAGGACCTCATGCAGTACGGCGCCGCCCACCTGCGCCTGGCGCCCGAGATCGACACCATCGCGAGCAATGCCGCGCTGTCGCGCCTGCTCGGTTGCGAGGAAGGCACGCGCTGGCTGCGCATCTCGAGCCTGCGCATGGAGGAAGGCCCGCAGGGCCTGCCGCTGGGCTGGACCGACATCTACGTCGACACCCAGTACGCGGCGCTCGAGGCGCTGGTGCGCGCCGCGCCCGACACGCTGGTCAGCGCGCTGCTCGAGCAGCACTACGGCCTGCGCGTGGCCGAGATCGTGCAGCAGGTGCGCGCGGTCGACGCCTCGGCGGCGATGGCGCGCAAGCTGCGCATCGAGGCCGGCAGCGCGACCTTGCAGATCCTGCGGCGCTACCTCGACGCCGACGGCGAGGTGCTCGTGAGTTCGGTCGCCACGCACCCGGGCGAACGCTTCTTCATCACCACGCACCTGCAGCGCGCGAAGGGCTGAGAGGGTGTATTTGAAATGATCTACGCGGCCAGCCTAGTAGCGAGGATACGTGCTTCAGCGAGCCAGACCCAAGCGACAGGTGCCCAATTGGAGC